>CAYPQA010000125.1:0-9184 GCA_964412725.1 uncultured Eubacteriales bacterium | reverse complement strand
ATCTTTAACGGATACCGTTTTGGAACATTCAAAAGAGTTTTCTTCAAAAAACGGTTAGCGTTATAAAATGTCTAAAGAAAAAAATTACTGTAAGCGTATTTTATTTGAAGTTATTATGTAGTATAATGAAAATAGTTATGAATATTTCATAGCAAAATTACTTGAAAGAGGAGATAAACAGTGTCCAAAGAAAAATTAAGGCAAATTATTGGTGAGAATATCAAGCGTAGGAGAACTGCGTTAGGTATGTCCGCTGAGGAACTTGGTGATTTACTCGGCCTAAGTACCGCCTCCATAACCATGATTGAAGCCGGCAGACGCGGTGCTACCGTTCATACACTGCACAAACTAACGGATATCTTTAATGTTACCGTTGACGAGATGTTGAAAGAGCCTACAACCGAAGGCAAGGTTAAGGTTAATGAGAACGACCCGCTTAAGTCCAAGAAGGATCGCATTCTTGCTCACCTTCATGGATTCTCATTAGAGGAGCTTGAGTTCTGTTGCTCGATTATCCAATTGTTTAAGAAATTTAGAAGTCCAAAGAAAGACGAAAGACATATCGAAGACGAAACAGAATAATTTTTCAGGTTTCTGTTGGGGAGGCTTAAAATGCCCGATTATTTGATTGAAATGAAGGATGTTTCAAAAATTTATAAAATGGGTCAGGAAAATATTGTTGCTCTGGATAATGTTTCCATTGGTTTTGAAAAAGGTAAAATATATTGTCTCCTTGGCACTTCAGGTAGCGGCAAGTCAACTATGCTTAACCTTCTGGCCGGACTTGAAAAGCCCAACAAAGGCAATATACTTTTCAATGGCAAACCTCTTGAAAAGCTTAATGAGGAACATCTTGCCGCTTTCAGACAACGCTATATTGGATTTATTTTTCAGTCCTATAATCTGCTGCCAACCCTGTCTGCCTTGGAAAATGTTGCACTGCCACTTATATTTCGCAGAGTACCTAAGAAAGTTAGAAACAAAAAAGCATTTGAAATGTTAAAATCTATGGGACTGGAAAAGCGCTATAAACATAAACCCTCCCAAATGAGCGGAGGACAACAGCAAAGAGTGAGTATTGCGCGCGCTTTCGTGAATAATCCCGAGGTGGTTTTTGCTGACGAGCCTACGGGTAATCTGGATACGAAAACTACAATTGAGATGATGGAATTGATAACGGGTTTAGCGCGTAAGAATAATCAAACCTTAATCATCGTAACCCACGACATAGAAATTTCTGAATATGCAGACAAAATTGTTTATATACGTGACGGCCACATCGAAAAAATCGAAGAAAACAATTCCGATGAAAAGTGAATGGTTGAAAAAATAGATTTTTCAAGCATTTTACAATGCAAGCCCAAGCCTGCGCTGCCGGCTTGGGCTTTTTTATGGAGGATATTTTATGAAAAAATTAACCTTGTTTTTTGCTGTTTTGATTTTAGTTTTAAGTTCGGTGAATGTACCTGCTAGGGCTGAAGAACCACCAGTTACTCCTGATATTGGTGGGCTAGAAGATAGGATTATTAACATTGAAGGATTATTACAGGAATTACTACGTAACCAAGGTCAAGTTGGTGGGGATAGTGGTAAAGATGCAGAAATATCGAATCTTCAATCACAACTTGAAAGTTTAAGAAGACAGTTAGAAGATGCAAAAAAACCTGAAAACAACCCTGTTGCTCCGAAAATAAAGCTGCAAAGCGTTCCTAATATAAATGTTAATGCGGGAGGAGTATCCAATGCTTCATTTACTTTTGTAAATGTTGGTGATTCTTCTGCGAAATCTGTTGTTACACAAGTCTATCCGACTGGTGATGTACCTTTTACTGTAGAGATTGTTAAAAACGGGAGCCTTTCATTGGTTAATAAAGACGAGAAGGTTAATGTTGATGTGAAATTTATTGTTACAGAAGAGGCAAAGGAAGGCACATATGATGTAACCTTCAGACACACATACAAAAACACATATGGTGCTTTTGTTGAGGATACTAATCTGGTAAAGGTTAAAGTTATTGTCCCTCCTGGGTTGCAAGTTGCAAAAACTGGCTCTGCTATGATTCAGGGTATATCTGTGGATAAGGCTAATATCTATCCCGGTGATGTTTTTAACTTAAGTGCGACCGTTGCGAATCTTTCGCCAACTGAAGTTTCTGAGGTTCAGGTAATTTTGGACGGACTTGAATCCGAAAAAATCTTTCTTAATACATCCACGGATGGAATCTTTTACAATAAGCTAAACAGCGGTCAAAAGCATGAATTGGTTTATGAGCTTAAGGCCTCTCCAAAGCTTAAAGCAGGTTCTTACAAGCTTACATTTACCACAAAATACAAGGACAATACAGGTACAGCTAAGGAAACAAGCTCGTATTACTATGTTAGTGTGCTTGATAACGGCTCGTCATCATCAAACGGTGTTGCAAATATCTCTGTTATTGATGTAGTTGCGCCTAATCTTGAAGAAAAGAAACCCAATGAAGATTTTGATATAACGCTCACATTCAAAAACACAGGCGTTAATGAAGCTAAAAATATAAAGGTTACGTCAACTGTGCCCGAAGGCAAGCTTGTGCCTAAATCGGCGAACACATCATCTATACAGGTTCTTGCTCCAGGTGAAACCGCTTCAGTCAATTTCAAGTTTGCGGCAACCGAAGCAGCCTTATCTCAAAATTATACGATAAGCTTTAAGACAGAGTATGACGCGGGTATGACGGTTGATAATACTGTTATAAAAGAATCATTTGAGCAGTTTGTTGGCGTTAATATAAAAAACAGCAAGAGTGCAGTTATTGAATGCGATGTCATTGGCACAAACAGCACTTTTTTGGTCGGAAACAAATTTCCATTAACACTAAGACTTACAAATGCAAGTGATATTGACTTAAACGATATAAAAATTTCCACAGTCCTTCCGGAACTTATTGTTCCTGCATCTGCAAATATGAGCATTGTTTCTCTTGAAGCCAATGAAACTAAGGATTTTAGCTTTGAATTTATGGCAACCTCAAAGGCTAAGACACAGAATTATCCTATAGGCTTTAAGATTGAATACGGCTCTGCGGGCGCAGAAGGCGGCAAGAACGTTGTTGAGCAATATACGGGCGTAAACATTGAGAATCCCAACCCGGAAGAAACACCGGCTCCCGACACTGTAAAGGTAAGCAAGCCGAAGGTTATTATAGAAAGCTATATTTGTGAGCCTATTCTTGTTAAGGCCGGTCAAAAATTTGAAATTGATATGACTTTTAAAAATACTCATCCTACAAAGTCTGTTAATAACATTAAAATGACTTACACAGCCATTGAAACAACCGACAATAAAGGCTCTGTATTCACACCACTTAACGGCTCCAATACTGTCTTTCTTGGCGAAATTAAACCAAACGGAACGGTTAGCAAAAAGCTTGAACTTTTTACAGTTCCCGACGCAGCTTCAAGAACCTACCCTATTGCGGTAAAGTTTCAATACCAGGATGAAGAGAACAACGAATATACGGAAGAAGAACAAATCGGTATAACGGTTACTCAGGTCACAAAGCTTGAAACAAGCGACATAAGTTTCCCTACAATGAGTTTTCCGTTTAATCCTGTATATTTGTATTTTAGTTTGTATAATACAGGCAAGGTAAATCTTTCAAATCTTAAGGTTCAGATTGTTGCAGAAAATCCGGATGCCTTTGATACGTCAAACGCAACTGTTTATTTCGGTGCGCTTAACAAAGGCAACTCTGCTTATTATGACGGTTCTTTTTCTCCTAAAGAGGCCGGTGAGCATAAGGCGAAACTTATTATATCCTACGAAGATGACACGGGCGAGAAATACGAGGATGTACGTGAATTTTCTATGAATGTCCAAGAAATGATGATGGAACCTATGGAAGGCAAGCCCGGAGGTCCTATGGGCTTTGAACCTGAAATTTCTGAAAAATCACTTGGCCAGAAAGCAATGGATATTGTGAAAAATCCTTGGGTCTGGGTTGGCATTTTGGCTTCATTTATTATTATAGTTGGCTTGTCTATGTTTATAAAAAAGAGAAGGCAGAAAGGTTTTGAGTTTAATGACTAGTGCGGATATTATCACAATGGCATTTCGTAACTTGCTTAAGCGCAAACTGCGTACTTTTCTTACCATATTTGGAGTTGTTATCGGAACAGCTTCCATCGTTGTTATGATCTCCCTTGGTCTTGCGATGAACAAAACCTTTGAAGAACAGCTTAAAAATTTGGGTGATATTACAATTATTACTGTCTATAAGCCTTGGGATTCTTCAGGGATGATGATGGGAGGCGGAGGTGGAGTTGTGTTTGGAGGAAACAGTGGTGGGCGCAGTAAAACGCCCACCAAGCTTGACGATAACGCTATAACCTACTTCAAAACCATTCCTGGAGTCATTGCCGCAACGCCTACAATAGAAACCTATCTTTTTGCCAAAAGCGGTAGGTATACAGGTTCTTTCTCTATTAAAGGTATTGACCCTGCTGTTATGCATTTGTTCGGTTATGAAGTTGCAGAAGGGCGTCTATTACAAGAGGGGGATAAATTTGATGTTGTTTACGGCAGTCAGGTTCCTTATTTCTTTAGCAAGCCAGGTTCGTTTAGTCGGTTTAATGAAGGTTCAGCTCCCCCTATAAACGTCTTGGAAGATAGAGTACAATTTTCTTATGACTGGAACTTTATAAATCCTTATCAAGATCAACAGCCTCAAGATAATAAAATCCCTCCCAAACCTTATACAATAAGAGGCGCGGGTATTCTTAAAGAGAAAGGTTATGAAACGGACTATTATGTCTTTATGAGCATTGAGGAAGTCAAGAAAATCATAGACGCTAAGGAAAAATTTGATGCACAGCAACGTGCGGAATGGGGAGGCGGTACACGTGCTCCTCAAGAAAAGGATACACAGTATCAAACCGTATATGTTAAATGTGCGGATTATAAAACAGTTAAACAAATTAATCAGGTTATAAAGGACATGGGCTTTGACACCTATATTCCTTCTCAGCAACTTGATGCAATGCAAGAAATGGCAGGAAGTCTTCAACAGCTATTGGGCGCTATCGGTGCAGTATCATTGTTCGTTTCAGCTATCGGTATAGCCAACACTATGATTATGTCTATTTATGAACGTACAAAGGAGATAGGCGTTATGAAGGTTATCGGTGCTTTGCTTTCTGACATTGGACGCCTATTCTTGCTTGAAGCATCTATCATTGGCTTTTTTGGAGGAGCACTCGGAGTTTTATTGAGCCTTCTCATTTCATATTTTCTTAATTCTTCCGGCGTCTCATTCATGGGCACTATTAACGAACAATTAGCTAACGTTCAAGGTACTGTTTCTTTGATAACTCCTTGGTTATGTGGTCTTGCCGTTGTTTTTGCAGGAATTGTTGGGCTTATCTCAGGTTACTTTCCGGCAAGACGTGCAATGCGTATCAATGCCTTGACAGCTATCAGAACTGAGTAAAGTTGACAAAATCTGAATTGGAGGTATTGTATGATTTTAGAAAGCTTGAAGCAGAAATTTAAAGAATTGTACGGAGATTTGGACAACGCACTTACATTTATGTCTCCGGGGCGCGTTAATCTTATTGGTGAGCATACGGATTATAATGGTGGTTATGTCTTCCCATGTGCGCTTAATTTTGGAACATATGCTGTCGTGGGTAAAAGGAACGACAGGATTATAAGACTTGCTTCAACGAATTTTGAACTTGCTATGGATTTTGAGCTTGACAATTTTTCAAACGATAAGGCTCAGGATTGGTGCAATTACCCGCTAGGTGTTGTGAATGAATTTTTGAAACTTGGATTTAAACTTGGCGGGCTTGATGTGGTTATCGGCGGCGACATTCCAAACGGTGCAGGGCTTTCTTCATCGGCTTCGGTTGAGCTTTTGATGGCTGTTATTCTTAATGATATTTTTGAATGCGGGATTGAGCAAGTTGAGTTGGTTAAGCTTTCACAGCGCGCGGAAAATAATTTCGTGGGTTTAAACTGTGGGATTATGGATCAATTCGCTGTTGGGATGGGTAAGCAAGACCATGCAATTTTCTTGGACTGCGAAAGTTTGGAGTTTAAGCACGTACCTTTGAAGCTTTCTGGTTATACGATTATCATTGGTAACACAAATAAAAGACGCGGACTTGCCGATTCAAAGTATAACGAACGCCGTTCGGAGTGTGAAAAGGCGTTTTCCGTTTTATCTCCAGCTTTGGAGAAGGACGGCGTGAAAGTTTGTTCTTTGGGCAAAATTACGCCGGAGTGTTTTGAAAAGTATAAGGGTTGCATAGATGACGAGATTGTAAGGCGGCGCGCTGAGCATGTAGTTTATGAAGACCATCGCGTTGTTTCGGCGGTGGAATGTCTTCAAAAAGGCGATATCTTGACATTCGGCAAGCTTATGAACGAATCTCATGATTCATTGAGGGACAATTACGAGGTTACAGGTTTCGAGCTGGACACAATGGTTGATGAGGCAAGGCGTATCGAAGGAGTTATTGGTTCACGTATGACAGGAGCGGGTTTTGGTGGATGCACTGTAAGTATTGTTCTTGATGAATGTGTGGATGAATTTGTCAAAGCTGTGGGCGAAAATTATAAAGCAAAAACAGGTCTGGTTGCTGATTTTTATATTGCAAATACCGGTGACGGTGCAAGGAGGTTAAAATGACGTATAGTTATATTAAAGCTCTGCTTAATGCAAGTATGGAAAAAGGCATCATTGATACACAAGACGCTGTCTATTGTGAAAATTTACTGCTTTCTTTATTTAATATAGTTCCTTCCGAACCTGACATGAAAAGCTGCCCTTCGGAGATAACGGACATTTTGGATTGTCTTTGTGACTGTGCGGTTCAAGCTTCAATTATCCAAGACACCCTCACACAAAGGGACAATTTCTCTGCAAAAATTATGGGTCTTTTGACCCCGTTTCCATCCTTTGTTACGCAGAACTTTATGCGTGATTTTGAAATAAGCCCTAAGCTTGCAACAGACAGGTTTTACAAACTCTCTCAAGACGTGAACTACATACAGACCGCTAGGATAAAGAAGAATTTGTATTGGCTTGGTGCTTCAAAATACGGTGATTTGGAGATAACCGTTAATTTGTCTAAGCCCGAAAAAGACCCAAAGGATATTGCAGCCGCAAAAAATGCGGTGCAAAGTAATTATCCGAAATGCCTTTTGTGCTTGGAAAACGTTGGCTTTGAGGGCAACTTAAATCACCCGGCAAGGCAGAATCATCGCGTAATTCCTATGAATCTCTCAGGTGAGCAGTGGTTCTTTCAATACTCCCCTTACGTCTATTATAATGAACATTGTATTGTTTTTAATAAAGAGCATACACCAATGAAGCTAACCAAGCAGACTTTTGAGCGCTTGGTTAGCTTTGTTGACTTTTTACCACATTATTTTATAGGTTCAAACGCGGATTTACCTATAGTTGGCGGTTCAATTCTTACACACGACCACTTCCAAGGCGGACGGCATGTATTCCCGATGGAGCTTGCACCCGATTATAAGACATTTATGGTTAACGGTTTTGATGATGTATCTGTGAGCTTGGTTAAGTGGCCTATGTCGGTTATAAGGTTGCGTCAAAAGGATAAATCCAAGCGGCATACAGATATTATTGAGCTTTCAAATCATCTTTTGGAGAAATGGCGCGAATACTCGGACGAAAGCCTTGGAATCTATAGTCATACAGGCGACACGCCTCATAACACGGTTACACCCATAGTGCGTTACAACAGGACCGGTTTTTTAGAGATTGACCTTGTTTTGCGCAACAACAGAACCTCTGACGAGCATCCGTTGGGCATTTTCCATCCGCACGCAAACCTTCACCACATTAAGAAGGAAAACATCGGACTTATCGAGGTTATGGGTTTGGCTGTTTTGCCTGGACGGCTTGATAATTCGTTGAAAGACTTAAGCCGCGTTCTCACCGGAGAATGGAAACTTGATGAAATTCCGAACGAACTGAATATACACAAGACTTGGCTTGAAGGCATTTACGACCGCTGTGGTCATAATCACTCGCCATACGAGGCTATGGACATCTTAAAGGCCGAGGTTGCTTTGGTTTTTGAACAAGTTCTTGAAGATGCGGGCGTTTTTAAACAAAACAAGGAGGGCTTGGAAGGTTTTGAGCGATTCTTTTTTTAAAAACGTTTCTGCAAGTTTCTTGAACTTTTAGAGGACAGGGAGTTTGTTGCAGAGGACTTGGACGAGGACTTGCAGCAAGGCAGCAGTATGAGTGCAAGTCAGCGCGCACGCTTTATCGTTACTAAGCTTGTTAAATGTGGCTGGATTGAAAGATGATATCGTGACAGTACGTTTTAGAGATTATCACTCTGTAGACTATGCTATAAAAAATTAAATTGCTTGAAGCTTTATCCAATCCGCAGACGAGGGAGTATAACTCCCTCGTTTTTGCTACCTAACAAAAGTGTTAATAAGAGGAACCTTATGCTTTTTCATCTGAGCCAAGCCCTTGTCTCTGAAGCTCATCGCGCATTTTGCTGTACATAATAATTAGGCTGTCGCCCTTTAATAAATTTTCACTGCAGGACAATGACGATCAATAAACTCGTCAAAAAACGGCAATATATCTGTCGCATTTTCCTTATCGCCATACCATAGATAAACAATATCGTGGGTCTCACGCACAAAGTAGCTTGTGACATTAAAGCGGCTTTCCAAGTCAGCCGCACGACCGTTTGCAGGGATTAATTTACATTTACCGTCTTTATCAAACTCTATACCATGAAACGGACAAGCAATACAGTTGCCTTTGTGCTTGCCTTTGCTTAACGCGGCTCCACGATGGGTGCATTTATCGGCTACGCAACCAATCTGACCGTCATCGGTGCGAAACAAACATAAATCTAATCCTAAACGCTTTACAGCAAGCAACTTATCAGGACGTATCTCTCTTGAAGGAATAATTGCATACCATTGATTTTTTATCATAATTCCGCTCCCTTTTCCATATTACACTTAAGACACACATCTATTGCTGCAAGGATATACTGCTTAACGTCAAAAAATGGCACTTGTTTCGAGCTTTTGCAAACTTCTAGAGGCAAGTTTGTGCCATTTCACGAAGAAAGATGTGCAAATTTTTTGCTTTAAACAGTATAGTTTCTCTCTGTCTTGTAACTTTTACAACTACAA
>CAYPQA010000124.1:0-9290 GCA_964412725.1 uncultured Eubacteriales bacterium | reverse complement strand
CCCCCAATGTAAAAGGTTATGAACTGGATAATTTCGTGGTAGAGCAGATATGCAACATGAGTAGTGGAGATAGTACCTTTTACGCTGAACTTATCAACACGAAAAACACCCTGCTGTTAAAATCCCATGAAACAGAAAAAGAGCAGATGGCACTCAAAAAGCGACTAAGTGAAATTGAGCTTGATGTACAAAGCCAGATTACGAATTTACGTTCAGCCCCCGACAGTATTAAGGGGTCTATATACGCTGACATAGAAGCACTGGGCAAGGAACGTGATGAGCGACAGGAGAAGCTAGACAAAATACACGAGGATATGCATTCGCAAGACAGCCAGATAACCGATATAGAAAAAGCCAAGCAAACAATTATGGACTTCCCACGGCTCATTGAACTGGTTGGCTACGAAGGCAAGCTACAACTACTCCGAAGGATTTTAAAATGTGTTATCGTCAATGGCGATACGGTTCATATATTCTTAAAAGGCACGGATAACAACGATTTTTTTCTGAAGGAACACGAAAGGAGTGATTTGTGTCACACAGAACAGAATAGCATTTGCTATGGTTCATAAAAGGTAACGTATTTTCAAAGGGTGAACAGCCCCCGAATCTATTCACCCAATAGAAAAATATGCGCTTGCTCCCCGTCCCAGACTATTCTTTCTATGGTTGATTTAAGGAGTTCCTCTTTTCAACAACAGTATCTGTTAGCATGGTATCTTTTAACTTTTTCAAGGTATCCGCTACGGCTTTTGTCTGGCTTTCGTAATCGGTATAAATTGCACTGTTAAGGGCAGCCTTCTCTATTTCATTTTCCAAGCTCTTACATTGCTCTGCTAATGCGTTCACCTTTTTTCGCACTTGCTCTGTAAAAACGTCCTGTGCTCCACCTTTTGCTATTGCTGCGATAAGGTTATCCATTTCCTTTTGCTTTGCTTCCAGTTCAGATTCAAGGAATCCTTGTTGCTTGCTTTCGGATTCTTTTTTATTTGCCAATCGTTCTTTAAGCTCAAGCAAGCTCTTGTGTATGGAAGATTCCGCTTGCTCATAGCTCATCAATTCGTCCATAATAACCTTGTCAAGAACAGCACCGTTAGCGTTGCACATATCGCACCTAACTTTTGAGGAACGTTCTTTCAGCTCGCAGATATAGTAATATGGAACGATACCATCGGCGGTTTTACGGCTTGTGTGAATGTGTGGGCGCATAGCACTGTTGCATTGTCCACAAACTAAAAGTCCGGACAATAGTGCCTCTGACTTATATGGCGTTCTGACAATCGCCTTATTTTTTTCTCGTTTTGCGTCCAAGAGCTGTTGTATTTTAACCCAAGTATCAGACGGAATAACGCCGTTATGCTTCCCCACAGCTATCAACCATTCGCTTATTTCATTCTTCACCTGTTGTTCTTTACCACTACTGGTACGATTGAAAGGCATGAAACCTTGCTTGTTGTCCAACTCATGCTCTTCAAAGCATATGTCCGCATCGTTTTCTCTAAAGTAATTTGCCGCTTCAGCTCCGGCAATACAGTAGACAGGGTTACGCAATATGTCTTTTACTGAAATATTAGTGAAGTCGTTGCCGTTTTTGGTACGAATGTTGTTTTGCACAAGATAGCGTGCCGTTCCTGATATTGATTGCAGCTCTGTAAATTTCTGATAAATAAACTTAACCAGTTCCAGCTCATCTTCTACTGGAGCAAGCTTAAATGCCGAACGGGTCTTTCCGTCAACGTCAACACGTTCTTCTTTGAGCGATTGAAAACCGGTTGGCGTATGTCCTCCAAGCCACCGCCCTGAGCGAGCCAGCATGTGCATGTTATCACGAACTCTCTCGGCTGTAACTTCACGCTCCATTTGGGCAAAGACCGAAACCATACCCATCATAGCGCGTCCGGCAGGCGTGGTTGTGTCGTATGTTTCACCTGCACAAAGAAAGTCCACCTTGTGTTTTTCAAAAATCTCGTATGTCTGGGCAAAGTCACCCACGTTACGGCTTATACGGTCAAGCTTGTAGCATACAACACAGTTAATTTCATTTGCCTTTATAGCCGCCATCATCTTTTGAAATTCAGGACGAGCTGTATTTTTACCCGAAAAGCCCTCGTCCTCGTAAACAAGGATTTTGACATCAGCTTCAGCAATGTTCTTCATATTCAGATATTGCACAGCTCTTTGCTTGCACATCTCTATTTGATTGGCGATGCTATCGCCTTTACCTGTGAATTTTGATTTACGGCTGTATATTGCAATGGTCACTAAGTCAACCCCCTTTCTTACCCACTTCTTAATATTATATTATAGCACAAAATAACACCTATTGCAATTGGTTAGTATTTTTTATTTTCAACAAACACTTGCATACATTGCTTGTATTTGCTATAATAATTAAAGTGGTAGATTTTTAGGAAAGGAGCATTGTATTCTATGAAGAAATTAATTGAACGCAAAGCATATTTAGACCAACTTGCCATGTGGCGGGAAGAGGAAATGATTAAGGTTGTTACCGGAGTGCGCAGATGTGGGAAATCCACGTTGTTTGAATTATATATCGAACGCTTGAAAGCTGACGGCGTGACTGACGAACAGATAATCTCTGTCAATTTGGAAGATGAAGATTTTTCAGAATTGTTGGATTACAAAAAGCTGCACGAGTATGTGAAGGCTCGTATGCAAAAAGATAAATGGACGTATGTATTTATTGATGAAATTCAAAACTGCAAGGAATATGAACGAGCAGTTTCAAGCCTTTACCTCAAGAAGAACCTTGATATTTATATTACAGGGTCAAACGCTTATATGCTTTCGGGTGAGCTGGCAACAAAACTCACCGCACGTTATATCGAAATTGATATGCTACCTCTTTCCTTTGCAGAGTACAGCGAAGCGGTCACTACTACCGACAAGCGTGAACGCTTTTATCAATATATGAACATGGGCGCATTTCCCTACTCTACCCGTTTTGTAGACAACTCTCTTGCCCACAGCCAATATTTAGAGGGGATTTTTAATACGGTGCTTGTCAAAGATGTTATGACTCGAGAGGGGCTTTCTGATATTACTTTAGTTAAATCTATAGCCAGCTTTCTGGCAAGCAATATAGGAAGTCCTGTTTCTGCTAAGAAGATAGCCGATACACTGACATCTAACGGCCGTCCTACAGGCTCTGCCACGGTTGATACGTATTTGACGGCACTGACGGACGCATATCTGTTCTACAAAGTAAACCGCTATGACATCAAAGGCAAGATGCACCTGAAATCCGAAGGTAAGTATTACTGCTGTGATACCGGGCTTCGTAATATGATACTCGGGACAACAAACAAGGACATTGGCCATCAGATAGAAAACATTGTTTATTTGGAGCTTCTAAGGCGTGGATATACTATCAACATCGGCAAGTCGGGGCGTGGCACGGAAGTTGACTTTGTTGCCGTCCGTGATAAGAAGACGGAGTATTATCAGGTTTCGGCGTCGGTGCTGGACGAAAGCACGCTAGAACGTGAGCTTGCATCGCTACAACAAATCAAAGACAATTATCCTAAGTTTTTGGTTACGCTTGATGATTTTGAATGTGACCATGATGGGATACAGCAAGTTAACTTGATAGACTGGTTAAGTGGGAAATAAGGAACATACATCCTTTTATAGCTAACGCTAACACCGCTACGCCCCACTATTCAATTATATATTATAAATAAGAGGGAGAAGCCCTTGCCGTAACTGGCAGGGGCTTCTCTACATTTTATGAATAGGAGGTATTTACTTGAAATAGCAGTCGTAGAACATCAACTTTCTATGATCGCTGACATATTGCTGTATTCAATATTGACACAATTAAAACCAACGGCATACGAGAGAGGATGGGTTACAGCCCATCCTCTCTCTGTTTTTATCAACACAAACGTATACATTTTATGTATACATAAAATGCATACATTTTCTGCTTATAAAATATTTAGCATTTTATAGAGCATAAAAAAAGTCTGTTTACGATTGGATTTATGTAATACGGTACTGCTATACTTTAAGATGAGGGGGTGATATGGTGGCCAAAATTGACTTTAACAATATCAGTGATGAAATTGTATACGAAGCTTTTAACGTAGACGGAAACGAATCTGAAGCATTAAACGATAGTTACTTAGAATTATTTGAGCTTATTGGACGTGATGCTATGCTCAAATTATTCACACATTTTCGCGGAGATAAGATTGATTGCCCCATGCGCCTATATCGACCGGAATTTATCGCTGACCTAGCTAAGTCGGTTTCGGACAGGCGTGAGCGTGCCAAGATAGCAAGGGCAGGCGGTTACTCTGCACGAGTAATCGAGGGACTTCTCAGCAAACGAAGGAAAGAAAATGATGAAGAGTAGAAAAGATTGTATTTCTGCTCTTCACAGCACGAGAGAATGTTGCAGCCGTTATTCCGTCATTAGCGAAAACCCATTCTCAACCAGTAAATCATTAGCCTCCATAAGGCTGAGGCTATTCATAAAAGCGTATTTAAGAATTGAATCCCTCTTGTGGCGGACATAAAAGCTACTATAACCGGCAAGCTTTAACAAACGCTCGGTAGTTTCCAATGGTAAGCATAACCCAAAAGACAGCTTTATTACAACATCTCTTGTTGGACGCTTTACACCATTGATGAGGTTGTATAGATACGGTTCACTTATACAGGAATCGGCAGCTATTTTGGCTTTAGTCTTGCCACTCTCCGCAATGATGGTACTCAGGAGGCTGTAGAAATTTTTATCGTCAAACGCAGCTTCATTGTCGGATATGTAGCTTTGGATATTATTGGTGTTTGTCAGTTTAGAATCTAAGTCGGCAGTGCTTACCGACGACATAGTTTTCAAAATGTTTTTAAGCATAATACTTACCCCAATTATATTATATCATCATATAGCGAGAATTTCAAGGATGTGGCTTGTTGAAATTTGGGGTAAGAATAAATTATCTCGAAATTATGCTGACAGCATAGGACGTATTCTGCTGTAATCTGTATAATTGAAGTAGCATTAAATTCATAGCGAGGAGGTTATTAAATGGCTACAACGAACTGGAGAGCCGTTTGCCAATGGTGCGGAAAGACAGGCAATTATGGAATGTCACCTAATGAAAATCCGCCTCCGGGCAAGCCTGAAGTACCTGGGAAATGCCCAAGTCATCCGTCTGGGAAAAAAGATGCCAACCACGGCCCTAAATGGGAAAAAAGATAATATAATCAAACTTCAGCGAGGTGATAAAAATGCCTCTTGGCAAACGTATAGACCCATCCGCAACAAAACAAAAAGAAACGCTGTCCGAAACAAAGCCAACATCACTTCCACGTGACAATAACGTCGCTAAGCCCGCCAATTCCGACAAAGCTATGGAATTTACACTTTTTGAGGCCAAGGTACCCGAATATAGTTTCAGCGATATTATCCTTAACAACAGTACATATGATGCTATTCAAGATATACTTGTGCTGTATGAAAAGCGGGAACTTTTATTTGATAAGTGGGGGCTGGGTAAAAGGTACAACGCACAGAACAAAGCGGGAATAAATCTTTATGGCTACAGCGGGACAGGAAAATCTATGGCAGCACACGCAATTGCAAATCAACTTGGTCGTAAAATACTGACCGTTGACTATTCACAAATAGAATCAAAGTATGTAGGTGAAACATCTAAGAACCTTGTGGCGATGTTTAACTACGCCAAGGAATCTCAATCGATTATATTCTTTGATGAGGCCGATGCACTATTAAGCAAGCGCGTAACCAGTATGTCAAACTCGACGGACGTAAGCGTAAACCAGACACGCTCGGTTTTGCTTGTGCTTATAAATGAATTTAATGATTTGATATTATTCGCTACAAACTTCATCACAAACTACGACCCTGCTTTTATGAGACGGATTCTCGGACACATCAAATTTGATTTGCCCGATGAAGAAAATCGGTTTAAGTTGTGGCGTATGTATATTCCGCAGCAATTGCCAACAAATGCCGATATAAGAGAGTTAGCAGCAAGATATAACGGCATATCCGGTTCTGATATTTCAAATGCTGTGCTTAACGCTTCGCTCAAGGCCGCAAGGCTGAACAAGACCTTAGTGCAACACGGTTATTTTGAAGAAGCTATACAGCGCATTATTAAAAGCAAAGCTGACAACGAAGATTTGGGGACACTCACATCAAAACGCACTGTCAGCGAGGAGTATGTTAAATCACAATTTGGAGGGGAGATACCGAAATGAGTGTTGTAAATATTGCCGCAATGATTGCCATTGAGGTCATATCAAAATTAGCTCCAACCTTTATTGCAGGACTTGCTATGTTCTGGAGAAAGGCTGTCGAGGTAATTAAGAAAGCTGTAAACAAGATTAAGGAAGTGCTTGGTGTTGTGGTAAGAGGCACAAGAACTTTCATTATGAGAACCCTCGAAGGGTTTAAGAGCAGAGCAAAATATTATAACGAAAACAAGCTAACCGGTGAATGGGAAGAAACCGTCTACACAAAAAATGTAGATGATTCAGAGATTCCCCCTGAAATATTGGCAAAGGTTCGCTATCAAGAGGTTGATATGGAGGTTTCCACCACCGAGGAGTTACGTCTGGTAATCAGTGCATAGGAGGAAATATGAATAATAAAGTTATAGCGGAATTTGCTAAAGAGGCACTTTGGGAGCTACTGAAGCCGTATATTTCCGATGCTAAGTCTGCAGTAGCAAATGCTGCCCGCGACACCTTGGAAAGCATAGTCACAGGTCGCCGCACACTTGATGAATGGGCTGAAATTGCAATAAAAGGCGTGGATAATGTAAAGAGCAAAGTCGTAGAAGAAAACGGTTGGCAGTATATTGGCGGGAAGTTAAACTTTGCTATGTCTGCGAAATCTACAAATAAGGTTGTTATTTCATTTGAGCTTTATTATCAGGACGAGGGCAAGGAGTGGCACAAGGTAGGGGCAGAAAGCGATATGTATGCTTCCAATTTCACGTTGGACTCTATCCAAGATATCGAATCTAAAGGCATAATATCCTATGAAGTGGAGTGATGAATTATGTTTTATGTAATCATTGCTCTTGCGGTTATTGGCGGTATACTCGCACTTGGTAAATATATACTCCTGTTCTTGAAATACGCATTATACAGCCCAAAAGTAAACTCAATAATCTATATTATTAATGGGCTTTTGGCTGTACCTATGACACCGCCTATCACATGGGTCTTTATCATGCTTGCAATTATCGACTGCATACGTGACGTAAAGATTCATAACAGCTTTTATCTCTATAGAGATGCCGAATCTACTTTTGGAAGAGATAGGTTATTCAACCGTAAAAGCATTGCGGGATTAATTTTAATGATACCCATAGCGATACTTACCCGGTCATTACCATATGCTTTAATCGGTTCAATGATTCCAAGGGCGGTGTTTCTGATCATTGTGTACCCATATATTTCATATTCAGTAATAAAAGAGATAAGAAAGAATATGAAGGCAGGGTACCCTGTTAGCTTAAATTATGGCGGAGCAGCTGTTTATATTGGGATACCGCCAATTCTCTATAGGTCAAAAAGGTATTATTATGATAAGCACATCAAAAGACTTATCGCAAAAGAGAAGCTTATATCAAATGAGTCTATGGAAAATACCAGTAGTTTTAAGGTCGTTTACCTAAGTGCCGCATTTTTCAAAAAATACCCTAAGAGGATTGCGGAGGTTATGCTGGCTAAAGGAACGGTAAGGCTATGCACAATCAAAGAATTTGAAGAATTAAAGGATTTAAACTTAACTATGCTTATAGATGACAGCAATAGTTGGAGTGAGCCATTTATTACTGCGGCATTAAAATCGCTTGTTGGGGAAGGTATCCTTAAAGAAGAAAATCTTAGCGATTTTTTCTATGAAAATCCTCAATACAGGCATGTAAACGGAGTACCAATGAAGAGTAATGATTTAAATGCCCTCTTAGATGAAGATGAGCTTTAATTCAACAAAAATAGTCAGGAGGTATGCTATGGGACTCTTTGGACCTGAAAAACTGAAAAAAATCCCTACAGACTTGGTATCGTATATCACTATCGAAACCGAGGCTATCAAGGACACCAACGACAAGATGATGATTTCATCATACACCCTTGGTAAGCTTGAAATGGTGGAATGGTATATTGAGTTACTTACCGTTGGGAGTAATAAATATACCGTTCCGCATAGCAAGTCATATCTCGAAGGTGTTAGAGCGCAACTGCTTGATTGCCATAAGCAGATAATGGCCGTTAAGATTGCTAATCCAAGCGACCGACCGATTGTTGACATTAAATACCCCAAAGGATATGAGGGATAAGGTAAGGATGGTGATTAACTATGTCTTCACTGGGAGAGGTTGTGCAGAACACAGTCGGCTTTGTCAAGTTCAGAGGAAAGTGGATACCTCGTTTGTTAGCATGGCATATTCTGTCGAAATTGTTAATCTGCAATGGTTCAGAAGGACGCAAGATGTCCGCGGAACTTGTAGCTGCTTTGTACGTAAATGATAAAGTCAAGAAGAAATAGCGGTAGGCACCCCATCTGCCGCTATTTTCTATGTTCCGCAATTTGATTGTAAGGAAGGGATTACAATGCCAAAAAACATAATGAAGCTGCTTCATAAGCTTATACCGCCCTGCTCCAAATGCCCATATAAACTGGGACAGGTACATCTTATCACAAACCCTTGTCCGGCGTGCAAGTTGAACGGTTATCAAATGTATTATGAACTTGTCGAGAGCCGGAATGATAAGTCGAAGTGAATGAGGTATTTAATGTCAAGCGAAATATCGAACAGCGAATGGGCATTAGCCGAAAGTGCCGCCAACGAAATTCGTGAGAGGCTTAACAGCTACTATGCTGAAAATGTTTTGACATCGGAGACAAGGTACGTAAAAGCAGAGGTACTCGTACCAATGTCAGAGAACATCAATATGACTTTTGAGATTGATGTTCCTTATGAGCTGATGGATGAAGACAACAGCACCTTGTTGGAATACTTTAAGAAGCATATCTATAAGGGTTGAAGAAGAGGGAGCCTAACCAGCTCCTTCTTTTTTCGTATTTAATCAACTAATCCTCCCCGCATCTCCCCGCACCACACATATATATTATTCTAATATATACGCCCAAGAGAAAAAGCGAATGTAGAGCGAGAGCAATACAGGAAACGGTGGAAACACCGGAAGCTTTAATTAAAATTTGAAGGAGGGGGTTAATGGTTGGATAAACTAAAGATATTTGAAACGGTACTGTTGGC
>CAYPQA010000123.1:0-9295 GCA_964412725.1 uncultured Eubacteriales bacterium | reverse complement strand
TCATATCATTTCATTATGCCAAAATCCTTTGTTATAAGCTTGCAAATATTGTTTCGGGGATTGCCTCCGATGTTGGTGCAAACTTTTCATATGCGACCGTTTTTTCTGAATTTGAAACCGTTCAAGAAATGATAAACATTATGAAAGAAGTTTGCCTTAATATGTGTAAAATTGTAAAAAGCCAAAAGTCCGACGATGGTGACCAACTAATTTCAAAGATCAAACAATATATAGAAGAAAACTACACAAACTGCAATTTCTCCATGCAAGAAATGGCCAACAGCTTCAATATGTCGCTGCCGGCCATAAGTACATTCTTTAAAACCCATTGCGATACCACACTCATAAATTATATAACGCAAATCAGAATGAATAAGGCCAAGGAACTTTTGCTTACAACAGACCATTCCTTAAATCAAATAACACAGGAAATAGGATACATCAACACATCCAGCTTTATAAGAAAATTTAAAGCCGAAAACGGCATAACCCCAGGTCAGTTTGTTAAGCTAAACAAACCTCAAGCTTAAGCAAATCTGAAAGCTTAATGTTGTCAACATAGTCGTTAATGATTTTATCAAAGCCCTCCCAAAACGGTAATGTAAGGCACTTACGACACCTTTGACATTGATTAGGCGAATCCTCTATGCACGCAACGGGTGCAAGGCTCCCCTCTATAGCACGCAAAATCTCACCGGTTGAATATTCATCGGGATTTTTTGCAAGCTTATAGCCCCCTCCGCTGCCTCGCAAACTTTTTAAATAACCTGCCTTACTAAGTAACGAAACAATTTGCTCCATATACTTAACCGTTATATCCTGCCTTTCGGAAATTTCTCTGACAGGAACGTACTTTCCATCACTATGCTTTGCAATATCAAGCATAACACGTAATGCATATCGACCTTTAGCCGAAATTTTCACAAAACCACCCCCATATCATAATTATACAGTGGGAATTGGGGGATTTCAAGTTAAAAATCATTATAAATTTACAAAATATAAAAGAGGACAAATCTACAAGCTTGCGTAGATTTGCCCTCTTTTTCGTATACAAACTATTTTACAGAACTATCAATAGATTTTGTAATATACTCAATACGGTTATTTTTTAAATAACCCTTTTGGAACATCCCAATAATTTCTCCGTTATTAATTGAATAACCAATTGGCAAGCCCATAAAATTCAATTTATCTTCAAAACTTTGGTTAAAGCTCTCTGTAACTTCGGCAACAGTTTGACTTCTTGGATTGGTACGATTTAACGGCACAGTTGACATGTCCAAATCAAGACTTACTTCCTTCATTCTTATGTCAACGCTGTCTATACGTACATAAGCCTTTTCAGGTAACATAACGGACTTGTAATCCTTTATATCGAAAAGCATATCTGTACCCATTTTTCCAGAAATACTGCGACCTTTAATTTCGATATTGCCGTTTTGTGTTGGTAAAATAAGAGTTGCGTGCATCGTCGTATCAACTCTGTTATCGCTCAGATAATAGTCACTGCTTGAGGCAAAAATGTTTTTATCCTCTGTATGGAAAACAAGCACATAATAATCACCTTGGAAATCCGCACACTCTATAATGGTCTTATAACGTCTGAAATCAAAAACATAAGGCTGTTGTCTCAAAGACTTCGGCAATGAGTTCACAGGGAAATCTCTTTCTATTTTCATACTTCGATTAAGTCCAACGAGATTTATCGAAATAGGGGAGTTAAGAGAACGCAAAGGTGTAAATTCCGCACGACCCAAAAGCATGTTTTTATCTTCCAAAACTGTTTTGACAAAGCCTCTGCCTGTTGGAATTACATTCTGCCCATTCTCCATAAGCGTAAACGCATTAGTTTCGTCATCGAAACTTACCTCTGAAATATTATCATTCCAGTTAATTGAAAAGAACACGGTTGAAGAAGACGACGAAAAATCACCACCTTCAATCGAAACGGTTATATCATCAACACCTGTGAGTACTTCAAGACGCTTTGACAACTGCTTAAGGCTACCGGCTACACCGCCATCTATGTGGAAATTAAACTCGTTAGACCCTCCAGATACAGGATCACTTATAAGCAAGCAAAAACCATTAACATCAACATCAAAAGGTGCAAAACGCAACATCATCTCCGGAGCCGTAAGGTCACCTTCGCTCACAGAAACCAAGTCCATGGGATATGTCTTCTGCTTGTTGTCTTGCAAAACATATTCAAAGCCTGTAAGATCAGAGCTTCCAGAGAAATAAAACTCGGTCGCCATTGGGTCAATAAGAAGTCTAGTCATTTTAAGGGAATTTTCGCCCAGCTCACTTTCCAATGTCACGTAAATATATTTATTATTGTTTGTAACATTTTGAGGTATAGATATCTTGTAAGAATTCCTGACAAGACTATTGGCCAAACTATTAAGGGTAAACATGGTTACAGACATAGCTAAAACAAGCACAAAAAGAACCGATGCAACTATATACAAAGTTTTCGTTGCAATTACTATCTTTTTCTTTTCCTTTTTTGGTTTAACCTTATGCTTTTTAGGCGCAGCCGCAACAATCGGTTCAACCTCTTCAAGCTCTACAATTTCACCGTCCAATTCAACAACAGAGCGCTGCTCTGAATCATAGACGGATATGTCCTCGATGAAATTAGATGTATCTACAAAGTCTTCAAATTTGCTTTCCTCTTGCTCCTCAGCCGCCAAAAGCCGCTTAATCTCCGAGTCTATATCGTCATCGTCACCAAAAACCAACTCGGTGTCTTTAAAGGCCTCTTGAAGCTCGGGGTTATCAAACTTTTCAAACATGGCATTGAGTTCTTTAAGGGTGTCTTCGGGGATGTCCTCCTCCAAAAACTGGTTTAGTTCAGCTTCCGATAGTTGAACCTTATCTTGATTTTCGTCGTCGGGCATAATGCACCTCCTAATTTGTGATTAAAAATTAAAGGCCAAGAAAAAATGGCGAGAGAGCACCCAAAACCATAGTAGCTATAAGCAGACCGGCTATTATACCCGCAAACATCTTCTTTTTATGCTGAAGCTTGCGAAAACTTTTCAAAAAACCACCTCAGTCTTCAAATTTTATAACCGTATTCATACGGTCGCGTCCTATTTTAGTATTTTCAAAAATCTTTGTTGCATTATCTAAAAATTCGTAAGGGTCTGTAACAGCGGGGCTGAAATGTGTGAGCCACAATTCGGAAACTGAACCGTTTTTCGCAATTTCGGCAGCCTCCCTATAAAGCATGTGCTTATGTGACAGACATTTTTCAAACTTATCCTCACCACCATATAAGCCCTCACAAATGAATAAATCAGAATCCTTAATAAGCTTGTGCAGAACGGATACAGGGCGGGTATCTGTGCAATATGAAAGCTTAATCCCCTTTCTTTGAGGGCCAAGCACATCTTCACTTGTATACAATTGGTCATTATAAACAGCGCTTTCTCCGTTTTGTAGCTTACCCCAAAATTGTTTTGGCAAACCCAATTTAAGCGCTTTATTTACGTCAAAACGCCCTTGACGCTTAAAATCAAGAGAGTAGGCATGGCAAGTTATACCATGTGAAAGCCTACAACACGAAATAACATATTCGCCTACTTGCTCAGTAACAATTTCATCCACTAAACCATTAAAACATATTTCCTTATATACAATTTCAAACGGCAATTCAGGAGTAATGACACGTAAAGCGTTCACAACGCGTTTTAAATCCTTTGGGCCAACGATATAAAGAGGTTCTGTACGCCCAGAATTACCTATTGCAAGCAACATACCGGGCAATCCGGAAATATGGTCCGCATGAAAATGGGTGAACAAAATAATATCAATATTTTTAAAGCCCCAACCTAAAAGCTTTGCGGAAATCTGGGTAGCCTCACCACAGTCCAAAAGTAACATACTACCGTTAAAACGGCAAATCATTGAAGAAAGGTGTCTATAAGGAAGCGGCATCATACCGCCCGTACCCAGCAAAGCAACATCTAACATAAAAGCCTCATTTCAGTAAAAATATACTATCAAATCACAAACACAATGTCAAGCATTTTAGCCTTTCCAGCAATTATACATTATATATCCGTCAAAAATTTTGTCAACACACCTTAAAGAGTTATAATTTATTTCAATGCTTAAGTGCATAATCAAGCACAGGATCAAAGCCTTTTAAGAAGTCTTCAAATGTAGGTTTAATCTCAATATCGGGAATATAAGAACCTTTGTAAGGACTTGAATAGACTTTGCTAAGTTCAAAAAATTTTACACTATGGCCGACAGAGATTTTAGAGTTTGGAAGACCAAACTCTCGTAATTCACCATATGCGTCTACCGAACCGCCTGAAGGTTCTCCAACAACTATCATATTTGGAACAGCAGCCTTTATGTCCAAAATAGCAAAAATACCTGATGAAAACGTTTTGCAAGAGATAAGAGTGTAAACCTTTAGGTTTGGATTTTCCTTAATGTATTTTTTCAGCTGCTCAGTAAAGGGATTTAAGATGGCTGAATTACCTCCGGAATTACTACGTAAGTCTATTATAATTTTATCCACCTTTTTATTTTCTATGTTCTTGAACATCTGTTTGTTGAAGTCTGCAAAACTAAGCTCAGGGTCATTCCAACAAGAATTATATTGGAAATAAAGTGCTTTGGAATCATCAAGGTAATTGTAATCATAGGTCTTAGCGGAGCGTCCTATAACTAAGTTATCCTTTTTGGCATATATCAAGCTTGACGCACTACTGCTGATTGGTTTTGAATAAACTGTCTTATCAAAAATTTGCCCATCTTTTTCAACAGTAAAAACCGCACTTTTTTCATCAGGTATTAAACCCAACCCATACATAAAAGTAGGTATAATAAGGTATTGTGTAAGCATGTATGAAGCCCAGCTTTCATTTTCATAGGAAATCAGAGGTTTGAGTTGTTTTAAAACATCATCTATATCATGTCCGTTGATTTTAAGAATTTTCGCATTCATAAGGCTCTCGTTAGCTTTGTCTACATCAATGATATAAGGCTCATCCTTAAAAAAATAAATTCTAATAGGATATATGTTATTCATAAGACCGCTGTAGGTAACGTTTGTATGTGCATCACCTATTGCGGCAACAATTTTATTAAGTTCTATAAAAATTTGAGTATCATTTAAGTTACTTACGTTTTGGATAAGCTCAGCTGTCATCCTCTCAAATTCATCTTTAGATAACTTACTGAACATATATTTATGCCTTGCTGGCAACTGTTTCGCAAAGTATTCTATATCCTCTTTAAAAATACGGTTACGTTCTTCGATACTTACGTCATTGATAAATGTGTTTACAACGGTGCTGACGCTATGCGATGCCTGTGCATATGGTGAAACTGCTATTAAACACGCACAGATGAGAGGTATTAAAATTCTTCTTTTCATAAAATCATAGCTCCTTTTCATTTTATGATATTGTATAGCATATAATATTAATTGTCAATTTATACTCTTTAATGAAACACTCATGAGGTATTGATAATTTTGAAATTTTGCAATATAATATAAGAAAAGCGTTGAAGAGAAGAGTAAGCAAGCTATGCTTTTACAGAGAGCCCTGTTGCTGAGAAAGGGTAAAGACAGAATTTGCCGAACATGGCCTCGGAGCTGCGTACCGACAACATTATTGTTTAGGCTACGACGGGTGCACCCGTTACAGTGCTAAGCTATCGGCAAATCATTTCTTGCCCGTAGCTGACAAGGCCTATATCGTGAGTTATAGGTGAATTTGGGGTGGTAACACGAAGCTTAGGCTCTCGTCCCTGAAAATTTAATTTTCGGAGGGAGGGCTATTTTTTTATACTTTTTTGCTTATTGTCAAATATAAAAGCCAAAGCGGGCTTTTCAGATGGTTCCTGTTATCAAATCAAATTAAATTCGGAAATGAGGTAATTATATGAAAATTTTAATTGGAAGCGCATGGCCTTATGCAAACGGTTCGTTACACATAGGCCACTTGGCGGGCTTGCTGCCCTCAGATATTATTGCACGCTATCATAGAGCAAAGGGCGATGACGTGTATTTTATATCAGGAAGTGATTGTTTTGGAACACCTGTAGCTATACGTGCAAAACAGGAAAACAGTACACCACAGGAAATCAGTGATGCTTATCATAAGGAATTTTGCGAATGCTTTGACAAGCTGGGTTTCAGTTATGATATGTACGGCAAAACTTCTTCAGAAGATCATCAGACCTTTGTACAAGACTTTCACAGAAAACTCTATGAGAGCGAATACATCTATGAAAAAACTGTGCCTCAAGCATTCTGCGAAAAATGTAACAGTTTCCTTGCAGATCGATTTGTAAACGGCACTTGTCCCTCTTGCGGCGAAAAAGCACGCGGTGACCAATGTGATATTTGTGGAAAGGTTTTGGAACCTGAATCGCTCGTTAACCCTACTTGCTCGGTATGTTCAACAACGCCCGTTTTCAAGGAAAGCAAGCATTTATTTATAGCCATTTCAAAACTTGAGGATAAGCTAAAAGCCTTTGTAGACGAACACCCACACTGGCGCAAGAATGCAACCGCGTTTACCAACCGATACATTAACGAAGGCTTGCGTGATCGTGCTGTAACCCGTGACCTTGATTGGGGTATTGATGTGCCCAAAGATGGCTATGAAGATAAGAAAATCTATATCTGGGCAGAAAATGTTTTAGGATATCTTTCGCAAAGTTATGCTGTTTGCACACAACGCGACACAAATTTTTCTGAATTATGGGGTGAAAATACAAAACACTATTATGTGCATGGCAAAGACAATATACCGTTTCATACCATTATTTTGCCTTCACTATTGCTTGCAAATGGCGAACAATGGCATCTGCCTGATGAGATCGTATCTAGCGAATACTTAACACTTGAAGGTAGAAAAATCTCAACAAGCAATAATTGGGCCATATGGGTAAAGGATATTGTTGACCGATACAATCCAGATTCTCTGCGCTATTTCCTCATATCCAATGGCCCAGAACGACGTGATTCAGATTTCTCATGGCGGGAATATTTAAACAGCCACAACAGCGAACTTCTGGGTGTTTATGGTAATTTTGTAAACCGTAACCTGGCCTTTATTTCAAAGTATTTTAACTACATTATCCCTGACGGGCGACTTGATAAGGAAATTGAAAGTGAAATTTCTACCTCATTCTCTATTGTTGGAGAAAAGATAGAGAGCGCAAATCTACGTGATGCTCTTGATGATATATTCAAGCTCGCACGTTTCGGCAATAAGTACTTTGATACAGAAAAGCCTTGGGACACTCGCAGCACGGACATTGAGAAGTGCCAAAACACCCTCTTTAATTGTGTTCAACTCATTGCAAATCTGTCCGTTCTACTCAGGCCTTTTTTACCATTTTCATCTGAAAAAGTATGCGGTTGGTTAAGCCTTACAACAGACTGGAAACCACAGTTTATTAAATCTGGATTTACAATCCCCGAGCCACAGATATTATTTGAGCGTCTTGATAAAAGCGTTGTTGAATACGAATTAAGCAAACTATATATTCGGCAATGATTTGAGCGTGTTTAAAAACACGCTCAAATCTCTTGTTCGTTCAGAGCAGATCACTCCAAGATATTTGGAAATTATATCGAATCATATATACAGGCATAAAAAAGAATTTTAAAAGGGGCTAAGCAAACTCAAGTGAGTTTGCTTAGCCCCTCATCCTTTCCAAACTTAATCAAACGCCAATGCTGTTTTTACGCTCATTTTAGAAGCGCGTTTTGCGGCACCCTTGCTTGCAAACCTACCAACCATCAGCGTCATAACCAGCCAAGCCAATAACGATAGGGAGACAGCCAAAGGGGATACGGCAAGTGGTATCTCCAGTACATGCACACCGATTACATAAATGGCGAGTCCCATAGCCGGAACAGATAAAACAAGGCTTATACCCCAACTAAGTAGGCAGATAAACGTACTTTCTGCGCTAACGATTGACCGAATTTGTCTAACGCCCGCACCCATGGATTTCATAATACCAATCTCACGGGTACGCTCCGCAACCTGAACGCTCATGGTGGACGCCAAACCTAAGCCACCTACGCAGACAGCCATAATGGCTACGATGAGAAAGGACATTAAGGTGGCGGCGAAATGATCTGTCAGTATCTTATATTGCTCTGTCTTTGTTGACGCCGAAACAACTGACACACCCGCCTCAGTAAGGCCTTCCTCTATTTCATGGTGCATTTCATTTAATTTGCCTTTATTTCTCTCTTGGATAGTGGAGATTCTTAGGCTGCTTTTTTGCGCAGCTAGCGGGATTATTTGCTCAAAGCCACTGCGATTCGTATAAATACTCGCAGGGCCAACCTCTTTTAACGTTCCAACGATTTTGAAGTTTTCTATTTTACCGCCAAATTGAAAAGAGACCGTGTCACCCAAAGCATAACTGTTTTCCAGATTGAAAAACTCAAAGCTTACTACAATTTCATTTGTGTCGCCTTCTTCAAGCCACCTTCCGTCCATTATTTCCGGCGAAAACAGCTTGGTGTTGTATTCGGGTGCTGTAATAATGTACAGATTGCCGATGTTGCCATCTGCATAGACCAGCTTGCCCGCCGCTGAACCCCAATTTTCATATCCGGTAACGGTGGTGAGTTTTGCCAAGGCAGTATCAACCTTATCCCTGTCTTGATAACTGCTTGTACTGATGACATAATCGTAATGACGTGCTTCCACATTTTCCGACAATGCTGTATTTACAGAAACCCAAGTTCCCATAATGCCAACAAAAATAAGCCCGCCAAGTGTCAGCATAACAACGTTCATCAGGAACCTGCGCTTATGTTCCGTAGCACTTCTCAAAGAAAGCAGTACAGGCCGAGAAAGCTTTTTGGCAACTACTTTAGGAAAATTTAAGGCTTTTCTCGCAGCACTTGCATGAATCCCATAATCGTTTAATGCGTCTTTAACCGTAATGGATAAGCCACGCCTAATGGGTAGATAAGCAAGAGCAACAGGTACAAATAAACTGGCTGTTACAAACACAATGTATAAGTAAAGAGGAAGTGCAAAGCTACTCATTCTCATATTGCCAAGGCTCATGAAAAATATGGATAAAAAGCGACTCACTACAATGGAAAGAGGAAAGGAAACCGCTATATTGATTGCAACCAATAACAGGGCCGCACTCATATAAGCTGCCATAATTCCATTTGTTTTTGCCCCAATGGATTTCAGTATGCCGATTTGTCTCACTTGACCGGCTAAAATGGTGGTCAAAAGGCTGCTCATAATCACACATCCAAAGAGGAACGCCA
>CAYPQA010000122.1:0-9350 GCA_964412725.1 uncultured Eubacteriales bacterium | reverse complement strand
GATTATAGGAGGATTTTTATATTTTTATTTATTTTTTTGTCGAACTCACGTTATTCAATATCTTTGGATTTACGCTTACACCCGAAACATGTATTTGATGAAGAACATTAACTGTGCTGTAAGCGTAAAGTCCTCCGTCTTCTGTCTGGGCTATTATATTGCAGCTGCCGCCAGAAACACCCTTAACAACACCTTCCGAATCTACCGTTGCCACAGAGGGATTGTTGCTTGTCCAAATTACATTCTTGTTCACGGCTGTTGTGGGCAATATATTAGCTGTTAATTTATATGTTTCACCGAAATCTATAGTGAAGTTATCCGGTGAAATTGACACAGAAGCAACAACAGAAGGGTTTGGTTTTACGGTAAGGTTACAAGGCGCACTGTAATTTCCGTCAACTGTGGTTGCCACAATGTCACAAACACCTTCTCTAAGTGCAGTAACCCTTCCATTAGAATCCACAGTAGCAAGAGTTCCATCACTACTAGACCATGTTACATTTTTATTAACAGCAGTTGAAGGCTGAATGTCTGAGGAAACTGTAAAGCTATCCCCAGCGTTTATCTCATATGTTGCGGGACTAACCGATACACCGGTAACCTTTCCGGGGTCTTTAACCGTAACCGTACAAGAGCTTGTATATCCTCCATCGGCCGTTCTAACCTTAACGGTTGTTGTGCCCGCTGAAACAGCCGTAACCGTACCGTCGGAAGCCACAGTGGCAATGGAAGTGTTATCGCTGCTCCAAGTCACATTTCTGTTTCTTGGATCATACGGTATGAGTTGGCTTTGAACCTTACCCGTTTGGCCTATGTCAAGGAGAAGGGACGTTGGATTTACGGTTACGCCTTGAACAGGTTTATTAATGGTGATTGTACATGGGTTACTGTATGCTACTGTTAAATTGCCATAATATCCCCATTGAAGAGTAAATTTTGCCTCCACAACTCCACCTGATATAGCATTTATATCAACTCTATAACCGTCCGACAGCTCTACAAAGCCGCTCGCTCCAAAATAAAAACCGGTCGTCGGTGGAGGCGGGTCTATGGTAGTCCAAGAAAGCCCTATGCCGGTTATGGTTGGATCTTGAGATCTTGTTGTACACTTAACTGTTAAAGATGTTTTATCGCCCGAATTCATAGTAAGCGTTGTGGGTGACAGCGAAATATTTGCATATGGTGTAGGAACATTGTACATCTGAGCACCTACATCATACTCTAATGCTGGCGGTGTTGTGGCTTTGTAAAACCACATTATAACTTCGCCATCCTCCAAAACCTCAATCTCATAAGGCTGGTCTTGAAACATACCGATGTCAAACTCACTTAAATCACTTAGCGAGCTTATATCCATCTGCTGCCCTGGCTGACCGATTGCTTGGCTTTCATCAGTCTCATCCAATGCAAAGACAGTCCTTAAGTTGATGTTACATAGTAAGAGTGATATGACCAGAATAATCGAGGTTACTCTCTTACTAAAGTAACCGTTGCTGCTTTTAGCTCTAAACATAACTTTCACCTCTCCTTTTTGTTTTTTGGCACTTTCAAAAAGTTACCTAAATTTGCCACTGATTATTATATTATAAAACATTTCCTCAGACGAAAATTTGTTTATTATGTATCTTTTCTTGCGTATCTTGTTTCTTGACTCTGTTTCAGGTCGAATTTTGGATCAAAAAAAGGCTTTTGAGCATTAAAACAATGCCCAAAAGCCTTTTGGTTTTATCTTTTTCAAAAAAGGATTATTTGTTATTATCCCATTTCGATTATTAATTTTGTATCGCATAACCTTACCGTGCTAGCCCAATTAGCATATGTAACCATTCATACAATATCTCTTACCCATAAACAGAATAATATCTGCGCCGGCAATATGAGTAAGCCTTTTCGTCCTTCAGGTCATGGTAGGTTTTGCGAAAGTTTTTTGGTTGGTTGAATATAACTTTAACGTAACCCTTTGATAATTGTATGTTTCAAGAAACATACCGGATTAACTTATCAAATAGCCAGAGCCTTGTCAAAGGGGGGGATTGTATTTGCTTTTCTCAACCTTTTTTGATCATATACTATTTCCATGGAAAAATACTTGGAGTTTTACAAAAGCTTTGAGCAAACCATACCCTAAAGCACTACGGTCCACCGTATTGCGCAATAATAATTTTAGCCAAAGCGGGGTTGGGGTTTTTAATCTTGACAGGGTATTGAAGCTTTTTCTCATAAATCCACATAATCTACACCTCTCTAACACATGCCTTGAAATTGAAATCATAACACCAGGGCCAGGAGTCTTCCTTTGTCCATGACCATTCGTCCGGGCTGCTGAAGGAACGGAATGAGCAGAGGGGGCCGTATTGCTTTTCATAAACGGTGCGAACCTTGTTCGCCTCCGTGATGATCTCGTTATACTTTGCTATGACGCTTTCATCGAAAGGGTGGGTATCCAGATAAAGAGCCAAGTCAACCGCCCAAAAGTCTAGGGCGCTAAGCTCCCTTAATAATTCGTCATGATCCATACGAACCTCCTCTTGATTTCGGGGTGTATTCTTTATCTAATTCCGGAAAAATCGTTCCGGTACAAAAACCCTCATAGATGGAGTAGAAAGTGGGGTTTTCTTGATATGGTATATATGCGTTTGCCAATTCAAGTTTCATATTGACCTCCAAAGTGTTTTCATTTACATAGTATTCTCGAATTACTTTTTCGTGCAATTACATTATAAAAAAACACTTGAAGTTTAGGAAAAATTCTAGTAGAATTTTCTCAATAGGTTGTAAGGGGGCAAAGATGGATAATATAACGAGAAAGTATTTGGAAGTTTTGTCCGAGCAGTATAGCAATATCAATTCCGCAACAACAGAGATCATTAATCTTTCGGCAATTCTTAACCTACCAAAGGGTACGGAACATTTTCTCTCGGACATACATGGTGAATACCTTGCATTTAATCATGTACTCAAAAATGCCTCAGGCGTTATCAAAAACTATATAGAAGAGCTTTTCGGCAACGCGCTTATGGAGGCCGAAAAACGTAATCTTGCCATCCTTATATACTATCCCGAACAAAGACTTGAACGCATAAAGGATACAGTTACCAATCTTGAGGATTGGTATAAGATAACGCTGTTTCGGCTGGTTACAATATGCAAACGCGTTTCGTCGAAATACACGCGCTCGAAGGTTCGCAAGGTTCTTAACACGGATTTTTCCTACATAATCCAAGAGCTTATACATGAGGACTTTTTGGGACTGCATAAGCAGAATTACTATGCGCAGATAATTGACTCCATAATCCGCCTTAACAGAGCTCCGGATTTTATAATTGCTATCTCAAACGTTATACAACGTCTTGCCATAGACCATTTGCATGTCATTGGGGACATTTACGACAGAGGCGCATATCCGGATAAGGTTATGGACGTTCTTATGGCTTATCACTCGGTTGACATACAATGGGGTAACCATGACATATCTTGGATTGGTGCGGCAAGTGGCTCGTTGCCCTGTATTTGTAATGTTATACGTATATCTTGTAGATACAATAACCTTCATATTATAGATGAAGCATACGGAATTAACCTTATACCGCTCGCGACGTTTGCACTTGATGTTTATAAGGACGTTACTAAGGTCTTTATGCCTGAGGTTGGTGAAACGAATTGCAAGGATAGCGAAGTTGGATTAACCGCACGAATGCATAAGGCTATAACAATTATGCAGCTTAAAGCTGAAGGTCAGGTTATATTAAGAAACCCCGATTATAAAATGGATGATAGACTGCTATTATCTAAAATGAGAAAAACGGAAGAAGGCTATGCTGTTGAAATAGACGGGACATTGGTTCCGCTTTGTGATGACAATTTCCCCACAATAGACCTATCCGACCCATATGCGTTCACAGACGAAGAAAAAGATATTTTGGAAAAAATCTGTCACTCATTTAAAAACAGCCATAGACTTCAAGAGCATGCTCGTTTTTTACTTAACAAGGGCAGTATGTATTTAAAATATAACAATAACCTGCTTTTCCATGGCTGTATTCCTGTTAACGCCGACGGAAGCCTGAGGACGGTTGAAATCGACGGCGTTGGTTACAAAGGTAAAGCTTTGCTGGATAAGGCTGACGCTTTGGTTCGGCATGGATATTTTTCTAAGGATAAAAAACGCCTCGAAGGGCTTGACTATCAATGGTACCTTTGGTGTGGTGTGGATTCTCCGATTTTTGGAAAGGACAGGATGGCTACCTTTGAGCGTTATTTTATAGAAGACGAAAAATTTTGGCACGAAATTAAAGACCCGTATTATTCTTTGCGTGAAAATATTGAGATGTGTGAAAACATATTAATTGATTTTGGCCTAGACCCAAAGACGGCTCATATAATAAACGGTCACGTTCCGGTTAATGTGCTTAAAGGAGAGGAACCGGTCAAGGCCGGTGGGCGTATGATTGTTATAGACGGTGGATTTTCAAAGGCATACTATTCTGTCACGGGGTTTGCAGGCTATACGCTTATATACAATTCCCAAGGCTTGCTTTTGGCCTCTCACCAGCCGTTTAACTCTATGCGTGATGCTTATGAGAATGAGGTGGACATTGTTTCCGATGTGCGCTACATTGAGCATAAGAAACAAAGGGAGTACGTTGGCAATACAGACATAGGCAACAGCCTCAAGGAACGCATTAATGATTTGGAAATGCTTGTTAAAGCTTATTCAAAGGGCGAGATTAAGGAGAAAATATAAATGAGTATCTTGTATGTTGTGGCAACGCCCATAGGCAATCTCTCTGATATATCAGAGAGGGTTTTGGATACACTACGCAGCGTTGATTTAATAGCTGCCGAGGATACAAGAAACACTTTGCGGCTTTTGAACTATTTCTCTATTAAAAAAAGGCTCGTTTCTTACCACGAGCATAACGAAAAATCGCGTCTTGATGAGTTTTTGGGGATATTGTCAGAGGGTAAGAGCATTGCGCTTGTGTCTGATGCGGGAACTCCCTGTATTTCAGACCCGGGGTATCATATTGTTAAAGCTTGTGTTGAAAATAATATAAAGGTTGTACCTATACCTGGTGTGTCTGCGGTGACTGCAGCATTGTCTGTTTCTGGACTTGATATTGAAAAGTTTACATTCTACGGCTTTTTAAGTCGAAACAATAAACTATTTAACGCTTCAATAAAGGAAATGTCTGAAAGCGATGTTGACACGTTTGTGCTTTATGAATCACCCAAGCGCATAGAGGATTTGCTTAAATCCCTTGACTCTGGGCTTGAAAACCCTCACATTTGCCTTTTTAATGATTTAACCAAGTTACATGAACGTGTCTATAGGGGTTCGGCCAAGCAGGTTTTATTTGAAATATCGGAAAACCCCGATGCAGACAAGGGCGAGTACACCGTTGTTGTTAAAAGGCTTGGGCCTAAGAAGGAGTCACAAACCTTAACTGAAATATCGCCGGAGGGTTTGCTTGCGCATTATTTATCCCAAGGCTTGAACATGAAGGACTCTATGAAAGCCTTGCTGTCGGATAGCAGGTATAAGAAAAAGGAAATCTATGCCGCTTCATTGCGGCTTAAGGAATTGCTGAAAGGAGGGGTATCTTGGCAAACGTCAGAGTAATAGTTTTAACCGCAAGTGTAGCATTTTTTAACAATTTTAAGGAAGGCTTCAGAAATAAGATCGGCATAGATGCCTTGCTGAATGTGAACACCTGTCTTGATATCGAATCCAAGCTAAGCCGCATCGGTGAAAATTTCTTAATTGTAGACCTGGATAATACAGCCGTAAGCGCCCCTATTCTTAATTCGTTCTGTGAAAGGTATAGCGTTACCATAGTTTTAACGGGTGTTTCTCCAAGCTCTGCAAGGCCGCTTATGACCAAGTATGTGAATGAATTTGTGCATAAACCCGGATTTAGTCCATCTGAGGCAAATATGTATTTTAACGGACTATATGGGAAGATACTTCAAATAAGTGGGCGCAGTGTGCGGCGTTTTGAACCGCAAAAGGCGCTTGACCCGGGCGCAAAGATAGTGGTCATTGCGTCCTCAACAGGCGGTACCGAGGCCTTAGAGGTTTTATTGCGTTCACTTTCCGAAAATCCAAATGATGTGCCGCCTATTGTTGTGGTTCAGCATATGCCTTCTGGTTTTACAAAGCTTTTTGCGGACAGATTGAACAATATCTACCCGATAGACATAAAGGAAGCAGAAAACGGGGAATATCTTCAACGCTCTCAGATGCTCATTGCACCGGCCGGAATGCATTCAAGGCTTATACGCACGGGAGGGCGGTTGGCTGTCGAAAACTTTGTTGGGCAAAAAATCCATGGCGTTATACCTGCGGCGGACGTGCTTTTTGATTCGGCCGCAGAACTTTTAAGGAACAAGGCTATCGGTGTTGTACTTACGGGGATGGGTGCAGACGGTGCGAGGGGGTTAATGCGCATGCATAATAACGGCGCAAAGACTATTACACAAGACCAAGGTTCTTGCGTTGTATACGGAATGCCAAAGGCGGCCTATGAATTAGGAGCCTCTGACTTTGTTCTCCCGCTTTCGGCCATAGGCAACAAGATTTTGGAGCTTGCACGTTGATGAGTATTTTCCGACTTATGAACGGCCGCGACTACAGTTTTTTTCATCGACTGCCGTTTGAAACCTCAGTTACTTATAATATGATCTTCGACTATATTTCAAATCCTCATTCGGTGCTTTATGCTGGCAAGTCGGGTGAAACTCCGGACACAGTCTGCGTGCTTTCTGCACAAAGACCGGCTTGGATTTGGAGCTCTTTGACGAATAGCTTGCTTAAAACCCGAATAGCCTCTTTATCCTCTCTGCTTGACGGCAAAAAAATAAGGCCTGCCCAAATAGCGGCAAGCCCTTTTATAGCTTGTGAATTTGAAAATTATTTTTTGGAATATCCGCAGCTATCCATGTATTGTGACGAGGTTGCGGATTTTTGCACAGGAAGGCTAGAACGTATTTATAAAAATGAAAAGTCCGTTCGTATGGTAGCGTACTATATCAAGGCTTTTGAAAATGAATGTTTTGGGAAGACCAACACGGACGAAAGTTATCTTGGAATTGCAGAGAGATTTTTGCAAAGGGATGATGTTTTCGCTTGGTCAGATGGAAAGCGCATTGTAAGCATATGCCTTATATCTGGACGCTACAACAAAATGGCAAGGATTAATTACGTCTATACACACCCTGAATACAGGAGACGAAATTATACACAAAGCCTTCTTAGCTACGTGTGTAAGAAACTACAAAATGATGGGTTTACGCCCGTTTTGTATGTTTTGAGAGATAATAAAAATGCACTTTCTCTTTACGAGAAACTTGGATTTAAGGCAACCGGAGAAATAGATATTGTTAGTGTACGTAAACATAACTAAAACGATGGTCTTTGATTAAACGCCTCTTTGATTTTTTCCATGTCTCCAAAAAGGACAACCCTATCGTCCTTTTGCAGAATCTCACCGCCTGTTATCTCTGAAAGTGTGCCTTGGCTGCGCTTTATGGCTAGGATATGTATACCATATTTGTTCCTAAGCCCAGACTGTGCAAGGGTCTGTTCTTGCAAAAATTCCGGCACATCAACAAGTATCATCTCCGCAAGCATATTATCCCCGTAATTATCAAGGACAAGGAAAGTGTTTGAGTTTTTTCTGAACATAATCTTTGAGCCGATATTTCTTATAATCTTATCGAACCTGACCTTAACGAAGGGTATCTTTCTTATGGTTATGATTGCAACCGTGAATACGCTCAAATACGCAACGGAGCGCATTGCATCCTTTGCGCCTGAAGTTGGCATAGATATAACAAGGTTTATGAGCATAGATACAATCAAAACAGTGAAGGTGTAGCCGAAAAGCATTGTGACAACAGCCAGCTTTCTCCTCGGACGTGACGAGGTTATAATTTCGCTTTCGACGGTTGTGAACCCGCTGTTCGTAAGCATTGAAATCACCTGAAATCGCGCCTTCGTCTCGCTAAGCCCTGTCAAAACAAAAAGAACCGTGAAAACCTCAATTATAGACAGGTACAAAATAACGAAAACCATCAGGATAAGTATGGCTAAGTCTACTGTCATAGGTATCCCTCCCTTTATTTTCATATGATGTAATAACCTTATAATAATTTGAATTATTTGTCAAGATTGGAGATATTTATGTTAGGTCTTTATGAAACGCTTTGCGCGGACAAATCTTATCCATTTCATATGCCAGGGCACAAGCGTAACGTTGACCTAGGAAATCTTTTTCGCTTAGATTTTACAGAGCTTGATCATACAGACAATCTGCGAAACCCTTCGGGTGCAATAAGGCAGATGCAGGAGCTTTACGCAAGGCAGGCTGGGGCTGAGGAAAGTTTTTTATCTGTGAACGGTTCTACAGGAGGTATACTTGCCGCACTTCTTGCTATAAAAACTCAATTCCCAAATAAAAAAATCCTTGCACAGAGGAATAGCCACCTTAGCCTTTATAATGCAATTGATATCTTTGGCATTGAAGCAGACTTCATCTATCCTCCCATTTCTGACAGCTTGGCTGGATGCATAGATTTTGATGACATAGGAGATTATTCGGCTCTGTTTTTAACAAGTCCTACTTATGAAGGGCTTGTACCCAATATAGAAAAGCTTGTACATATCGCCCACAAGAAGGGCGTCGCTGTTATTGTTGACGAAGCTCATGGTGCTCATTTTTCATATAGCGAATATTTCCCTAAGTCTGCGGCTAGTTTTGGTGCGGATGTAGTTATCCAAAGCTTACACAAAACTCTTCCGCTACCTAGCCAATGCTCTGTTATACATCTGTCCGGCAACTGCATTGATTCAAACATATTCAAAAAGGCTCTGAACAGCTTGCAGACAACAAGCCCCTCTTACATTTTTATGTCTCTTATGGACAGATGGATAAGACTTCCCGAAAAGGACAGATTATTTTTTGAATATATAAAGCGTCTTGATGAGTTTATATGCAAAATGAGCAAGCTTAAGAACATAAAATTAATCCAAAGGGAGTTGGTCGGAAAATTAAACTGTCATGACTACGATAAGGGAAAGCTTATGTTCTATGCGAAAGATGCGAAAAAGCTTGCACAGTGTTTGAGAGTTTTCGGACTTGAAACAGAGTTTGCAAGCGATAGCTTTGTGCTTTGTATGACAAGCGTGGCCGACACCGATTTCGGCTTTAATCGTCTGTCAGATGCTTTAGAGGAGCTTGACCGCGCGACCGAACGGATTGAAGCTTGTTTTGAAGCAAAGTATATGGAGCCTGTGTGTCGTGCGTCTTATATACCAAATGATGCCCGTATAGTAGAGGTTGACATCA
>CAYPQA010000121.1:0-9370 GCA_964412725.1 uncultured Eubacteriales bacterium | reverse complement strand
AAGCAAATGGTTCTTTTGAGAAAGGTAAACTGACACTCCCCGACGAAATTAAGAACATTGTCAAAAGTGGTAAAGGAACAATTACCGTAAACGGAAGTGCAGCAAGTTTTAAGACCTATATCTTAGGCTCAACGGACAGCTATGAGGGCATACAGATAAAGCCTACCGACACCGAAGTTAAGATTGTGCTTGATAAACTTTCTGCTGAAGCCTATGTTCCGGTTGCAGGTGAAACTAAGACCGTCACATTTGAAGTGCAAACCGTAGGCGGAGATGTTTTGCTCCCTTATAAGGGCAACAACCTTAACACAAGTAATCAGGATTATATCTTTATGGCTCCCGGCGAAGCCGAACCTGTTTCAGCAAAGTTGGCATGGACAAGAGAGGTTTTTGATGAGGAAGAAACAGACCCCGGCAAAGGCAGCTTGAAAATTCTCAAATACAACAAAAAGACCAATCAGCTTGTGTCCGGTGCAATCTTTGAAGTCCGGGGCGTGTCTGATGGTAATTGGGATTTTCTTGTACAGTTACAAGCAAGCCCCGGAGCGGCGTTGCCTTTGCCAAACGGCGGCACGGCAAAAACGGGTGTTGGTTTTATTGAGTTAGTGGATATTCGTCCCGGTCAATATCAGATTACAGAGATTACCCCTCCACCTTATTTTGACTACTGCGATTTAGGACAAAATTCGCAAGTTGTAACAGTTGTAGACGGTAATACCATTGAATCTGGTACATTCCCACAGGTGCGTTTTGAAAATAACCCTTTCGGAACTTTGCTCATAAAGAAAATTGATGCCGTCACCGGTAATCCTGTAAACGGTGCAATTTTGCGTATCAGAAACCCTATCGCAAATATTGACGTTGAAATGGTTACGATGAACGGCGGTACAATCGAAATGAAAAACCTTCCGCAAGGAAACTATGAAATCAGCGAAGTATTTGCACCGAACAAATATGTGCGGTCAAAAGAAGTAAAGACAGCTACAATCCGTTGGGGCGAAACCACGGACATCACCTTTGAGAACCAACCTAAAACAGAAGTCTTGGTAAAAAAGATTGATTCCGAAACAGGTCAAACCTTGGATGGTGCTGTTTTCCGTTTGACTAAGCCTGATACCGGTGACACTTGGGAAGATGTAACCTATTTTGACGGTTATGCAGTTTTCCTTGATATTCCTGCCGGTACTTATGTACTTGAAGAAATCAAAGCCCCACAAGGTTATATTTTGGATTCTACGAAGCGGACAATTGTAGTTGAAAATTACAAGACCAACGAGGTTATCGTTAAAAACGGTAAAAAGCCTGCCCTTATCATAAAAAAGTTTGATGAGGGAACAGGCTTACCACTGCCACTTGCGGAATTTCGTGTAGCTTTAATGAGCGGTCAGATTGTTTATGAGGGCATTACAGATGCAAACGGCGAAATCCGCTTGGAAAATTTAAGCCCGGAATGGTACAAAATCACAGAAATTGCCGCTCCTCCCGGATATTTGATTGTCACGGAAACAAAGGACGTACTTTTTGAAGCTAATCAAGTTTTGGAGGTTAAGTTTGACAACCGTAAGCGTCCGTCGTTGGAAATATTAAAGGTTGACACCATAACAAGGCAACCTTTGGCGGGTGCGACATTCAAGGTTATTGAAACTGAGAGCTTGACTGTCAATGAATACCTAACAGACGAAAACGGCAGAATCTTCATCGAAAACCTTGATGAGAGGATATACACGGTTGAAGAAATTGTTGCCCCCGAAGGCTATATCCTTAACCCACAGAAAAAGGAAATTGAGCTTGAATGGGGTAAAACAAAAACCCTCATTTATGAGAATACCCGAAAACCAACACTCATAATCACCAAAACCAACGCATTGACTTATGAGCCGATACCGAACACAACTTATAAAGCCCAATATGAGGATTTAAGCGGCGGTGTTCATACGCTTGGTTCGTACAGAACAAACCAAAACGGTCAAGTTGTTTTGCCGAAAGTAGAACCCGGTTGGTACACCATTACAGAAACGATGGCAGCTCCGGGATACAGCTTATCGGCTAATCCTGTAAACCGCAAATATCTCTCCCCCGGTGAAAATGCTTATACTAACTTTGCCGCAATGGACGGTGTAACTGGAGATATAACCGGCAACAACATCAAAGTGTATGCCGGCGGTGATTTTATTGCTATGGGCGAAGAAATCTTCAACTATCCGTTAAACTCCATTGTCATTCGCAAGGCGCACTATGTCACAGGCGAAATGTTGGCAGGTGCAGTGTTTGAAGTGCGAAAGGTTACAGAAGAAACAAGCGGCACGTCCGGTACAGTTATCGGCAGATACACTACTGATAATTCTGGCGTTATTGTTATAACCGGTCTTGTTCCGGGTGGATATATTATTGAAGAAATTCAAGCCCCACCGAATTTCCTTATTTCCGAGAACTCACAGCAACAGGCTTGGTTAAAGCCAGATGGTACGTCAATTATTGAGCTTACCTTTGCCAACATTCCTTACGGTTCAATCCTTATTACAAAAGCAGACGCACAAACTAACAAACCTCTTGGGAATGCACGTTTCCGTGTAACAGATGGCAGTGGTGCTGTTGTAGGTAATACCAACGGCGAATATATCACCGATGAAAACGGCGAAATACTGATACCAAACGTAAAACCCGGAAGCTATGTGGTAACTGAAATCGAAGCTCCGAGAGATTATGTAATCGACACTATGCCGCAGACTATCAACGTGGGTATGGATGGCAAAATCTATCGTGTAGGCTTCAAAAATCAGCCTGCCGGTTCTCTGTTAATCACAAAGGTAGACACAGTTACAAACAAACCGCTCCCCAATGCCCGTTTTAGAGTAACGGACAGTAGCGGTGCAGTTGCCGGTAACACCAACGGAGAGTACATTACTGATGAAAATGGCGAAATTCTTATCCCTAACCTCAAGCCCGGTGCTTATGTCGTAACGGAGATTGAAGCTCCCGAATACTACGTCGTTGACACAACACCACAGACTATTGATGTTTATGCGGACGGCAAGATTTACAAGGTATCGTTCAAAAATCAGCCTGCCGGAACACTTGTTATTCGTAAACTCGACACCGTTTCCAAAGAGCCGCTTGCAGACGCAGAGTTTAAGGTGACAACAAGCAGTGGCGAGGTTGTCGGCACAGGTAACGGAATATTCAAAACTGATGTCACAGGCACTATCACCATTCCTCATTTGCCAAAGGGTAGCTATGTCATTCACGAAACAAAAGCTCCCGATAGTTATATCCTTGAAAATCAGTCACAGACCATAGCGATTGATTATGGCAAATCTTACACCGTTGACTTTTACAACAAGAAAATGAGCGGACTGCAAATCATCAAGATTGACAGTGTGACAAAGCAACCGCTTAAAGGTGCAGAGTTCGCTCTATACAAGCAAAGCGGTGAGATGGTTGGACGTTACACAACCGATGCAGACGGTGTGATTATCATTGATACACTTTCACCGGGTTGGTATAAGGTTGTAGAAACAAAAACCCTTGACGGATATGTACTTGATGAAACCCCGAAAGACGTTGAAATCACAGCTAATCAATTCGTTAAAGTTGTTTTTGAAAATGCTCCTATGTCCGGCTTAATTATTCGCAAGGTAGATGCTGATACGAGAACACCGCTTGAAGGTGCAGAATTTACTGTTAAAACGGCAGGTGGCTTGCTCATTGGCGTTTATCGTTCCGGCACAGATGGCATAGTGAACATTCCCGAAATAGCCCCGGGTTGGTACACCGTAACCGAAACAAAAGCACCGGAGGGTTACACTCTCGGCGATAACGTGCAGACTGTACAAATCACCAACAGTAAGACCGTGACGATTGAGTTCCAAAACCGTCCCTTCGGCAGTCTTGTCATCAAAAAGATTGATGAAATCTCAGGCAATCCGCTTTCAGGTGCAAATTTTGAGGTGCATAAACAAGGCGGTGCGTTTGTGGGCGAATACACCACAGGCATTGACGGCACTATCAGCTTACCAAGCGTTGAGCCGGGTTGGTATGTGGTAAAAGAAACCAAAGCACCGACAGGCTATACGCTTGATAGTACGGCAAAGACAGTTGAGGTTAAGCCTGCTGTTCCGAGTGTGGTTACATTTAGCAATAAGCCGCTTTCGGGTATCGAAATCATTAAGACTGATGCAGTAACACGCAATCCCCTTGCGGGTGCAACTTTCGTTGTTGAGAAAGCAAACGGTGAGAAAATCGGCACTTTTAAGACAGATGCAGCAGGTAAAATCATTGTATCCGACTTGACCGAGGGGACTTATGTGGTGAGTGAAACAATCGCTCCCGATGGTTATATGCTTAACGAAACGCCGAAAACAGCAGTAGTTGTTTCTGGAAAGCTCACATCGGTTGAGTTCGCCAATAAGCCATATTCGGGTATACAAATCCTTAAAACCGATTCCGTTTCAAATGCTCCGCTTGCGGGTGCAGAGTTTATTATTGAGCGTACAAATGGTGAACGTGTAGGGAAATACACAACGGATATAGCTGGCAAAATAATTGTTTCAGACTTGCCCGAAGGTGTATATATTATCTCTGAAACAAAAGCACCATTTGAGTATGTCCTTGATGCACAACCACAAACGGTTGATGTAAAATCCGGCAGGCTTACAATAGCAGAGTTTACCAACAAGCCTTACCCCTATCTTCACATCAAAAAGGTTGACGCAACAACGGGTAATCTTGTGGCGGGGGCGCAGTTTACCGTTGCCAAAACAAGCGGTGAAGTTATCGCCAACATCACTTCCCTTGCAAGCGGCGCAGTGTCAATGAAAGTCGCTCCGGGTGTGTATACCATTACAGAGGTTAAAGCTCCTGTTGGCTATGAATTAAACGACCCTGTTCAAACGGTGGAAGTATTTGCTAACGGAAATGCTGTCTACTATGGAAACGGTGCAACCGTGCCGGGCAATACCGCTACATTTGCCAACAGACCGCTGAATACTATTGAAATTGTGAAATTAGACGCAGTTACCCATAACCCGCTTTCGGGTGCAATGTTCACGGTTGACAAGGCGAATGGCGAGCGTATTGGCTCATATCGCACGGACGCAAGTGGTAAGGCTCTTGTAACAGGCATAACTGAGGGAACGTATGTAATTAGCGAAATCGCCGCTCCCAATGGGTATATTCTTAATGAAAGCCCAAAATCAATCAATGTAAGCGGCGGCAAGCTCGTAAGCGTAGAGTTCCTTAACAAACCGCTTTCCGGCATACAGATAATCAAACTTGATGCCGTTACTCATAACCCATTACAAGGTGCGGCGTTCACGGTAACAAAAGCAAGTGGCGAGCGTATCGGCACTTTCCGCACAGAAGCAGACGGTAAGGTTATTGTTTCTGACCTTGACGAAGGTGTTTATGTCGTAGGTGAAATAACTGCTCCCAACGGTTATATGCTAAATGAAACACCAAAAAATGTAACGGTTAAATCCGGGCAGTTAGCGACAGTCGAGTTCGTGAATAAGCCGTATTCCGGTATTGAGATAATTAAAACAGATGCTATTACTCATGAACCGCTTGCGGGTGCAACCTTTTCGGTTGAAAGAACTGACGGCGAAAAAATCGGCACATTTAAGACCGACTCTGCGGGTAAAATTGTTGTTTCAGACCTTGCAGAAGGTTCATATATCGTTTCCGAAAACATCGCACCTACAGGATACAGGCTTGATGAGTCACCGAAAACCGTAACAGTCAAATCCGGTAAGTTGACAACAGTGGAGTTCGTCAATTCGCCTTACGGCAGTATCACAATAAAAAAGACCGATGAAATCACCGGCAAACCATTAGCCGGAGCTGCTTTCACGGTCAAACAACAAAACGGTGCATTTATCGGCGATTTTACCACAGGAAATGACGGTGCAATCGTTGTTCCTACTTTAGAACAAGGCTGGTACGTCATTGGTGAAACCAAAGCACCAACAGGCTATATCCTTGACAGCACAGCAAAAACGGTAGAGGTTAAATCATTTAACCCGACAGTCGTTACATTCACAAACAAGCCCCTGAGTGGCATTGAGATAATTAAAACCGATGCTGTTAGCAAAGTTCCGCTTTTGGGTGCAACTTTCGTTGTAGAACGTGCAAATGGTGAGAAGGTCGGCACTTACAAGACTGACACTTCCGGCAAAATCATAGTTACTGATTTAACGGAGGGTGTTTATGTCGTAAGTGAAACAATCGCTCCCGATGGTTATATGCTTAACGAATCACCTAAGAATGTGACTGTAGTTTCCGGCAAACTGGCTACAGTTGAGTTCAGTAACAAGCCATATTCGGGCATAGAAATTTTAAAACTTGACGCAATCACTAACGCTCCGCTTTCAGGTGCTACCTTTACCGTAGAACGTGACAATGGGGAAAAAGTCGGAACGTACAAAACCGATATGGCAGGCAAAATCATTGTTTCAGACCTTACCGAAGGAACGTATATTGTATCTGAAACCATCGCTCCAAGTGGCTATATTTCATAATACAAATGCAACACTAATCCAAAAAATAAAAATCCACATTAATGCCTTGGGATTTTGCTTATTCCTTGCTGTTTTGTAGGCTTAGGATTATATCCCTTGTCTTAAAGAACGCTTCGATTTCATTGTCCTCGCCTGTTAACTCGCTTTGTTCCGATAGCGGAGCAACACTTATATAGTCTAAGTCAGCTAATATTTCTTCCCTGCTGTAATAGTCCTTGACTTCAAAGCTTTTCACCGTTTCGATTTTCTGCTCAATGTCGCTAATATCGTTAAGTATGTCTTGCCGTGATTTACGATAGTCTTTAAGAGATGTTTCGAGTTCATCAATTTGTGGTCTGTAATTTGCAAGCCTTTTGTCAAGTTGTGTTTTTGATATTGTGCCTTGCTCGAACAAGTCCATTATTGCGTCTTGCTTGTTGCGGAATTCTAAAAGTTTATTTTCGCAAACTTCGATTTCCATTGCAAATGTCATGTCAAGTCGTTGTTCAAGCTGTTTTTTCTTGCCGTAAAGTCCTTGCTTTCGTATATGCTTAATGCCTAACAATTCGCCGCAATATACATTATTACTAATGGCTCGTTCAATAGCTTCGGCTTTTACGCTACGGTTGGAGCAACCTTTTTTCTTGTAATACCGTTTTTTACTGCACATATAGTACAGTTGTTTCTTGCCGTTTGTTACCCTAATGAAATTAGAGCCGCATACAGCGCAAACAATCTTTTTCGCAAAGTCACCATGCCCATGATAAAGTCCCCTTTGTTCACCAGCCCTGCTTTCTGTGATTGTTCTGCATTTATAAAAAATTTCTGGCTCAATGATTTTATCTATGTTTTCAGTAGGCATGATTTCCCATTCGCTATAATGACGTAAGCGAGGAGCGTGTTGGTTTGGGTCAAATACACCGCTACAGTCGTATAGGTTATGTATGTTAACCCCGGTGTAACGTTGGTTTTTGAGAATATGCGCTATTGTACCCTTATCAAATTCCTTACCTGCCCTTGTTAAAAAGCCCTTTTGTGCTAATTCATAAGCTACAGCCCTAACACCCATACCGCTTGCATACAAGTCAAAAATCAGCTCAATAATTTTGGCTTCGTCCGCTATAGCCTTTAATTTAGCAGGTTCTTTATTTGTTTCCGCTATATGTTCATATCCATATAGCTTAGGGTGAGTAAATATCGCACCACGATTTTTGCTTTGTTCTAAGCCCCATTTAACGCTACTACTTTTACGGCGGCTTTCCGACTCGGACATCATTTGTAAAAATTGGATAAACATAGTTGCGTCGTCGTTTTCAGTTGACTTGTTATCATCAATGAAGTCAATGTATACCTTTTTGGTTTTTAGTTCATTTACAATGTCCTCGATAAGAACATTTCTCGCCAGTCTGCTTGCGTCCTTAACTAATATGCGCTTAAATTTCGGTGTCCTTGTATCACTTGCCATAAAAACATATTTAATGCGAGTACCGCCGTCACTTATAGCGTCCTGAATGTTAAGTCCTGCGTCTTTTAGCATTCGGTCAAATTCAGGGCGGCTTAGTTTTGTACCGCTAATACCACGGTCGGCGTATATATCGTATAGTGCATAGTTTTTCTTTTCGGCATACTCCCTAAAAAACGCTTCCTGATTTTTCAGACTGTTAAGCTGTTCCTCGTCTTTAGTGCTAACACGGCAGTAAGCCGCAACTATTGTTTTAGTTGTGTCTTGGCTCATTTGGCACGTCAACCCCCATAGCTTTCCGAATATTTTTATACCATAGTTTTGTAGTATCATCGCGGAGTTCACTAATGAAAGGCTCTAAATATTCCGCTAAACGTTTAAACTCGTATTCCGTAATGCCCAACCTATAAGCCGCTTCTTCCACAGATATTTTGGGCATTGCACCAAAGCCGTCTGGACGCCCGTACCCTTTGTACAGTTCCAGAGTGTCCGCTATTAAGTCAGCGTCTTCTTGCTCCGTCTGTTGTATGAATGCGTCTAACATTTCAGCAGTTATCTTTGCGCCTTTAACCCTTGTTATTCTCGACTTGATTTCTTCTGTGTGGGTCTCTGTTTTGGATTTAGGTTGGCATCCTACTTTATTTGACAACTCATCCATGAAGTCGGTTACAGCTGTTTTTGGTTTTTTCGACACAGTTCACGTTCTCCTTTTTTATCAGTTTTTATAAGTGTTATTGCTTATTGCGTGTTAAACTGTAACAAGTGTATTGTTACTTTGTTTCGATTTTGTTTGGTTCACAAGTTTATAAAAAGTGTTGCGTTTAAGGTTAAGCTGCTCCATAGCTGTATTTGCGCCTATCTGCCTTGTCATATATAAGCTATATACTTCGTCCCAGTTAGCAGGCTTTGCTATTTCCTTACGCCCTTTAAACTTACCTTGTTGCTTTGCTATTGCTATGCCTTCTCGTTGACGTTCAAGTAAGTTTTCGCGCTCAAACGTGTTTATTGCCGCTATCATGGTGAGCATTAAAGTACCTGTTGGCGTGCTTGTGTCCAAATTTTCTTTAAGGCTAATCAGCTTTATATGCTGTTTGTCTAATTGTTCCGTAATGTCAAGCAAGTCTTTTGTGCTTCGTGCTAATCGTGAGAAGTCTTTGATGTAAATTGTATCGCCTTCACGCACATAATCAAGCATAGCCTGTAACATAGGTCTGTTTATGTCTTTTGCCGATATTTTTTCGACAAAAATTTTATACAAGTCCAAGCCCTTAAATGCTTCAAGTTGCCTTGCTTCGTTTTGGTCTACCGAACTAACACGCACATAACCGATTTTTGTTCGGTCGGTGATTTTTTCGTTTGTGATAATTTGGCTATTGCTTTCGTGCTTCATAACTGCCACGCTCCTTAACAATTA
>CAYPQA010000120.1:0-9461 GCA_964412725.1 uncultured Eubacteriales bacterium | reverse complement strand
GTGACATAGACACCATTAACATGGCGGGTATTCCTGTTCGCTCTACATCGGGAGTTGGCGGGGGCTTTGAAATCATGCCGGGATACAAAATTGATAAAAAGGTTTTTTCCAATGCTGACCTTTCTGCTATTTTAATGGGGCTTTCCGGTCTTTCCAGCATGATACGAGGGGATGATCTGGTAAACGCCATTGCGAAAGTCAAGAGTTTTATCCCCGCCGACAGAGCGAAAGATATTGAACTAAAAGCGAATCAATTATATATAGATTTAAGTCCGTGGATGTGCAACATGAACATACAACCATATTTAGAAATTATCAAAACAGCTTTGCAGGAAAGTAAGCTACTGACCTTTGAATATATAGCCCACCACGGAAACAAATCCGCACGAACAGCCGAGCCGTATCAGCTTGTATTAAAAAGTAGTCATTGGTATTTGCAAGGGTATTGCCATAAAAGAAATGATTATCGCTTATTCAGACTATCACGGATGTCGAACCTACAAATGCAAGGTGAAACCTTTACGCCTCGAGATTATCAAAAACCGATTTTAGACTTTACAGATATTTTGATAACTATGCAAACAGAAATCAAAATCCGTATTCATAAATCTGTGATGGACAGGGTTCTTGAGTATTGCACTTATGAACACTTTTCGCCAGACGGTGATGAGCATTACATTGTTAGTTTTCCGTTCATAGAGAACGATTATTACTACAATATCCTTTTCGGTTTTGGAAACAAATGTGAATGTTTAGAGCCGTTACATGTACGCTCAGAAATGAAGCGAAGAATACATGATATAGCTGCTTTATACGAAAACTTTCCATAACAAGCCAACCGAAAGTATAATTGAAAATGTATAACATAAATAAAGGGGCTGTTGCAAAACTTACTTAAGTTTGCACAGCCCCTTTTCGCGGCAAAATATTTTAAGTTCAGATAAAGTTCAGATAACATACAACGACACTTCAATCACCCATTATATAATAAATCCAGTTAACTTGAACTTAATGATTTAAAGCATTACAATTAATTCAAAAAGGAGTGTTTAAAATGGCGAGGATATTAATATGTGACGATGAACCCGGACTTCGCGCTGTTATAAAGCGTTATGCAACCTTTGAGGGCAATGATGTTTTTGAAGCCGGTGACGGAATGGAAGCGGTTGAACTTTGTCGCAAGGAGAGCTTTGATATTATTATAATGGACGTTATGATGCCGGAGTTGGACGGATTTTCAGCGGTCAAGGAAATCCGCAAGACAAATGAAACACCCGTTATAATACTTTCTGCACGCGGCGAGGAATATGACAAGGTTCTGGGTTTTGAGATTGGCGTTGACGATTATGTTGTTAAGCCGTTTTCTTCAAAAGAAATTATGCTTAGAGTCAACGCTATCCTTCGACGTACAACTAAAAATGCTGCCGCGAAATCTGATGACGAAGGGCATGTTATATTTGAAAAGGACGGCTTTAAGGCGGATATGACAGCATATAGAGTTTTTATTGACGGCGTGCAAGCGGACATGGCGCCAAAGGAGTACGACCTTCTATTCTTTTTAATCCGCAACAAAAACATTGCCATTCCAAGAGAAAAGATTTTGACCGAGGTTTGGGGATTTGATTACTATGGTGACGACAGAACTTTGGACACCCATATGAAACTGTTGCGCAAATCCCTTGGGCCTTATGCGGGCTCTATAACCACATTGCGCGGATTGGGGTATAGGTTCGATGGATAAGCTGAGATTACAATGGAAGATTTTTGGATTTTTGATAGGGTTTTGCGCACTGCTTCTTATTATCTTCTGGTTAATGCAGACTGTTTTTCTGGATGATATGTATAAGCTGATTCGTAAAAACGAAATGGGAAAGGCTATCAATCTGGTTGAACAGAATATTGATAGCCCCGATTTGCAAGGTATTTTTTATGAGCTGGATGAAACAAAGGAAATTTTGGTTACACCGACTGTAGATTATCGTCAACAGCAACGGCCGCCCAAAAATGACCGAGATAAAGTCAAGATGGAAACGCTTACGGAAGAAAGGACTTTTACACATAAAGACGGTAGAACCATAAATTTGACATTTCATGCAATTATAACACCCGTAGGTGCAACGGTTTCTACGCTGCAAATACAGTTATACATTATAACAATTATAATGATTCTACTATCTGTTGCATTGGCATTAATTATTGCAAGGCGTGTGTCAAAGCCAATTGTAGAGGTTAATAAGAGTGCGAGAAAGCTTGCCTCGGGTAAATATGACGTACATTTTGCTGGGCATGGTTTTTTGGAGATTAAAGAATTATCCGATACGCTTAATGCTGCGGCTACGGAGCTTTCAAAGGTTGAAAATCTGCGTCGTGAACTTATGGCAAACATCTCTCACGACCTGCGTACCCCGCTTGCACTCATCTACAGCTATGCAGAGATGATGCATGATTTTCCTGACGAGATAACGCCCGAGCAAACACAGATGATTATGGATGAAACAAATAGACTGACCACCCTTGTCAACGATGTGCTTGACGTTTCAAAGCTTGAAACAGGCACGATGGAACTTAATCTAAAAACCTTTAACCTCACCGAAAGCATAAGCACAACAATGAATAGGGTTTCAGAACTTGTTAAGAAAGATGGGTATACGTTGGTTTTTGAGCCTAATGGAAATGCAACGGTTACAGCAGATGAAGTTAAAATTACCCAAGTTTTCTATAATCTGTTATTGAACGCAATTAATCATAGCGGCAAAAACAAGCAGGTTCTTGTTCGACAGAATATAACGATTGACGAAGTGAAGATTGAAATTATTGATTACGGAGAAGGTATTGAGGCTGAAAACCTGCCGCATATTTGGGACAGATATTATAAGGTCGATAAAAAACACAAACGAGCAGTTACAGGAACGGGCTTGGGTCTTTCCATTGTGAAGAAAATCATTGAGCTTCACAGCGGACGTTATGGCGTTGTGTCCAGACCTGAACAGGGCAGTACGTTTTGGTTTAGCTTAAAGATGGATTTAAATTATATATGAGGCAATATAATTCACTTAGAATTCAGTTTCTAAGCAAATAGAAAACAGATTGATGATTTATACTCCTTTCATAACAAAAAACAATCCATATCGAAAGGGGAAAATATTATGAAGAAAAATATTAAATCATTCATCCTTACAACAGCAATTTTTAGCCTTGTGCTCACAGCGGGGTGTTCAACGGCGCAAGATAACGAGTTAGGTTCATCAACAGATGTTGTGGCCTTGACCCAAGCCACAAGCAGCACTAAACCAACACCAACACCAACACCAACAGCGACACCAACAGCATCAGCAAATGTAAAAAACACCCAGGCAGCATCAGCAAAGACAAGTAGCGAAGATTTTTATTTAGACTGGAAATCTCATTCTTATACGTCCATTGAGCTTTCAAATGGTTCATACACTGTAACCAAAAGCGGCACTTATGTATTATCCGGTACATTAACCGACGGCAGTATAACAGTTGACATTGACAAGTCGGTTGATAAGGGCACTGTGTTCTTAGTTATGAATAATGCGAACATATCAAGTGCATCCGGAACACCGATTAATGTCATAGACGCGAAAAAGGTTGTGCTCTTTCTTGAAAACGGCACAACCAATACAGTTACACAGGGCAACGTTATATCAAACAGTGAAGATTTTCCAAGCGCTGCAATATTCTCAAAGGCCAACCTTACAATAACAGGCAGCGGCACATTGAATGTGACAACTGAATATAACGACGGCATAACAAGCAAAGACAGCCTTATAATAATGGACGGCACAATAAATGTAAAAACAGCAGGCGATGCTATAATCGGCAAGGATTTATTACAGATTGACGGCGGTGATTTCACAATCTCAACCGGTGGTGGTTATCCGAATCAAAGCATAAAGCTTAACCGTTTCAGCAATGGCTCGGGCGGACGTGGCCAAACTTCAACAATATCAACAAATGACGTGAGTACAAAGGGACTCAAATCAGAAGGTGAGATTATCATAAACGGCGGCACGTTCATTATGTCGATTTACCAAGACGCTATCCATGCAAGCGGAGAAATAAGAATAAACGATGGCACATTTACAATAAACGCTGGAGATGACGGAATCCATAGCGATACAAGCATCGTAATAGAAAACGGCAACATAGACATTCAAAATTCTTACGAGGGCATTGAATCCAATAACACCATAATAAACAACGGAACAATCAAAATTGTTTCAAGCGATGACGGAATAAATATTTCAGAAAGAACCGGCATGCTCACCATAAACGGGGGAGATATCTACATTGAAAGCGGTGGAGATTCATTGGACTCAAACGGCAACATAGTTCAAACCGGCGGCAAGATAACGATAAATACAGCAAAAATCGGTCAAGCAGATGAAAGTGTGGATTATGACGGCACTTTTACAAGCACAGGCGGTACGATTGTTGACCAAAACGGTAACACAATTGACCCGTTCAACAGGAAAATGCCGGGTGGTATGAAACCGCCGGAAGGCTTTGCACCTCCACAAGGCAGGCCTAGTAGATAACTTTACAATTGCACGCTGCACAAAATTCGTCTGAAGGTTTTTTGTCTGTAATAATCAAGTCGATGCCTTTGATTAAACAGCTCTTGCAAAAGAATTCCTTACCAAATTTTGTACTGTCGCAAAGCAGAATTTTCGTTTTTGAGGATTCAAGCATTGCTCTTTTAACGGCCGCATGAGTCGGGAGAGCCTCCGTAACATAACCATTATTTGAAATGCCGCAACATGAAAAAAACAGTAAATCAGCGCAGTAGTTCTCAATTGTCTTTATCGCAATATCCCCCACAAGTGCTGAGTGGTTAATAACATTGCCGCCCGTGCATATTGTTTCAATACCGTTTACCATGCTCAGTTTGTTCAAGGTGGAAATGCCGTTTGTTATAACGGTGTTTCCACCTTTTTCGTTCATAATCTCCGCCAAAAAGCCTACTGTTGAACTGCTGTCAAAAAACATAGTAGCTCCATATTTTATATATCTTAAAGCAAGCTTTGCAATGTAGGCCTTTTTCTCCTTGTTGTCGTTTGCACGTAAGATTTGAGGAGCATCGCTTTTATTACCTGCTAAAGCCGTTGCACCCCCGCGCACGCGGATAATAAGTCCATCGGAATCCAATTCAGCCAAGTCCCGACGAATCGTTGCCCCGCTCGCAAAGAGCTTTTTACATAGGTAGTCTACCGTTGCGGATTGATTTTCTCTTAACAGCTCAAGTATTTTTGCTTTTCTTTCAAACGATAGCATAATATCACGCTCCAGTGATTAGATTTGATTGAATTTGATTAATAATTTATCATGTTGACATTTGTTCGTCAATAAAGATGCCAGTCGTTTACAGAGTGCTGTTCAATCGTTATAATAATGCAAACTTAAAAAGGAGATTGATTATAATGAATGAGCAGCGCACAAATGAACAGCGCACATATGAGCGCGAAATAAGGGAACAGATATGTGACATATGTCATAAGATGTGGCAGCTTGGCTGGGTTGCCGCAAACGATGGAAATGTTTCAGTTAGGCTTGATAACGATACATTTTTTGCAACGCCTACAGGAATAAGCAAGGCTTTTATAACACCGGAAAAGCTTATAAAGATTAACGCCAAGGGTGAGATTTTAGAAGCCGAGAGCGGATACAAACCCTCTAGCGAAATTAAGATGCATTTGAAATGCTATGAGAAAAGAGAGGATGTGGGCGCAGTTATCCACGCGCACCCTCCCGGAGCAACAGGTTTTGCGGTGGCGCATAAGCCTATGGATATGTACAACATGATAGAGGATGTTGCGGTTATAGGTGCTGTGCCGTTGACGCCATATGGCACACCGTCCACAGACGAGGTTCCCGCCGCAATTGAACCTTATCTTGACGAGCATGACGTAATGCTTTTAACAAACCATGGTGCGCTTGCGGTTGGCTCAGATTTAATGACAGCTTTCTATCGCATGGAGAGCTTAGAGCTTTGGGCAAAAATAACCATTAATGCAATTATCCTTGGCGGAAGCCATGACATCTCAAGAGAAAATATTGACAAGCTTATTAACCTGCGCTCCTATTACGGTGTTACAGGGCGTCATCCGGGTTACAAGAAGTTTAATTAAACTCAGGGGTTTTTAGAGGTGACAAGGAGTTGATTTTATGAAACAGGTGCTTGCGTTTGACTTTGGTGCTTCAAGCGGACGTGTTATCTTGGGCAAATTCGACGGCAAAAAGATTGAACTTGAGGAATTGCACAGATTTTCAAATGACCCCGTTATGCTTGGCGACACCTTTCACTGGGATGTGCTTAGGTTGTTCTTTGAAATTAAGCAAGGTTTAACAATTGCTAAGAATAAAACTTCCCTTGACAGTATAGGCATTGATACTTGGGGAGTAGACTTCGGCCTGATTGATAAGCACGGGCGCTTGTTGGAAAACCCTGTGCATTATCGCGATACGCGCACCGTGGATATTGAACAGCCAGACTTCTATGAGATTACAGGCATACAGCATATGAACATCAACACAATCTATCAACTTTATGCGTTAGTCTTGAAAAGGCCGGAACTACTTGAAAGAGCCGACAAGCTTTTGTTTATGCCGGATTTGTTTAACTACCTTCTCACGGGGGTAAAATCCTGCGAATATTCCGTTGCTTCAACCTCAGGTTTGTTGGACGCTAAGTCAAAGCAGTGGTCTAAAAAGATAATTGAAAGACTCGGAATTCCGCAACATATATTTTGTGATATAGACAAGAGCGGCAGAATAATAGGTCAATTGTCAGATAGAATAACCGAAGAATTGTCTTTGCCGCCGATACCGGTTGTGTCCATTTGCGGACACGACACAGCTTCGGCTGTAGTTACTGTTCCTGCAGAGCAGGAAGACTTTTTATACCTTTCCTCCGGAACTTGGTCGCTTATGGGAACTTTAACGGATACGCCCAATTTCGATAATCCGAATATTACCAACGAAGGTGGATACGGCGGTAAAATACGCTATCTTAAGAACATTGTAGGCTTGTGGCTTGTTCAGGAAAGTAGGCGTGAATGGAAACGGCAAGGAAAGGATTATTCTTTTGCGGATTTAAGCAAAATGGCAATGGAATCTACCGGAGGCAGGTGCTATATAGACCCTGATTATCCGGAGTTTTCTTTGACAGGAAATGTTCCGCAGAAAATAAAGGATTACTGCAAAAACACAGCGCAGTATGTTCCCCAAACAGATGCAGAAATAATGCGTTGTATTTATGACAGTCTTGCAAAGAAATATTCCGAAGCAAAAGACGAGATAGAAATTTGCACGCGAAAAAAGTACGATACCTTGCATATAATTGGCGGAGGTATAAAAGATAGTTTCCTCTGCGAACTCACAGCCAAATATTGCAAATGCAAAGTGCTTGCGGGGCCTATCGAAGCAACGGCTATGGGCAATATCGCTGTACAGCTTATGGCATTGGGAGAGATTAAAGATATAAACGAAGCAAGAACGATTATAAAAAATTCAACAGATATAAAGGAGTGGAACGGATTATGATGTATCCAAAAATCGGAATAAGACCCACAATTGACGGACGTTGGGGCGGAGTTCGCGAAAGCCTTGAAGAACAGACAATGAACATGGCAAAGTCTGCAGCAAAGCTTATAGGCGAAAATGTCACCTATCCCGACGGAACACCCGTACAGTGCGTAATCGCACCGTCTACTATCGGCGGCGGTTTGGAGGCCGCACAATGTGCGGCGTTTTTTGAAACGCAAAATGTTTGCGCAACTCTGACTGTAACGCCTTGTTGGTGCTATGGCAGCGAAACGATGGATATAAACCCGCTTACAACCAAGGCTGTTTGGGGCTTTAACGGAACTGAGCGTCCGGGAGCGGTATACCTTGCCGCTGTAATGTCAGCGCATGCACAGAGCGGGTTGCCGGCATTCTCCATTTACGGACACGATGTACAGGATGCGGGAGATACGACCATTCCTCAGGATGTTGAGGAGAAAATATTGCGTTTTGCTCGTTGCAGCTTGGCTGTGGGACTTATGCGCAATAAGGCATATGTAGGCTTGGGCAGTGTTTCTATGGGCATTGCAGGTTCATATCTGGATGCTGATGTTTTCAGAAAGTATTTTGGAATTCGTCCAGAATGGGTAGATATGACGGAAATTTTGCGTCGTATTCACCAAGAGGATTATAACAAGAATGAATATGAGAAAGCACTTGCTTGGACAAAAGCAAACTGCAAGCAAGGTGAAGACTTCAATCGTCCCGAAAACAAACATAACGAAGAGCAATATAAAAAAGAATGGGAATTTGTGGTTAAGATGACTCTTGCTTGCAAGGATATACTAACTGAACGCAACGCAATTGCGGGCGGATTTCAAGGACAACGCATGTGGACGGATTGGTTGCCTAACGGCGACTTTGCAGAGGCTATACTTAATTCAAGCTTTGACTGGAACGGTAAACGTCAACCAACCATCTTTGCAACCGAAAATGACACCCTTAATGCAGTGGCTATGCTGTTTGGGCATTTGCTTACAGGAACAGCAAGCATATTTGCAGATGTGCGCACATATTGGTCACCCAATGCTGTGGAACGCGTTACAGGCAAAAAGCCAAGCGGGATAGCTAAGGACGGTTTTATCCACCTAATCAACAGCGGTGCGGCAGCTTTGGACGGAACCGGACTTGCAGACGGAAAGATAAAAGAATGGTGGAACGTTACCGAGAGCGATATTGCTAAGATGCTTGAAGCTACAGATTGGTGCCCCGCCAACCTTGATTACTTCCGAGGCGGCGGTTTCTCATCTCATTGGAAAACACAAGCTGAAATGCCCGTTACACTTATCCGTGTGAACATCATTGACGGCATAGGGCCGGTTCTACAACTTGCAGAAGGTCATACTGCGGTTCTGCCCGATGATATACACAACATATTAGACGTACGCACAGACAAGACTTGGCCTACAACTTGGTTTGTGCCAAGGCTTGGCTCAAAAGGCTTTGAAGATGTTTACAGCGTTATGGCAAACTGGGGCGCCAATCATGGTTCGTTCACATACGGGCATATCGGCAAGGATTTAATAACGCTTGCAAGCATGTTACGCATGCCCGTATCCCTTCATAATATTGATGACAAGGATATATACAGACCTCATAGTTTCTCCGCATTCGGCACAAAGGACTTGGAAAGCGCAGATTTCCAAGCTTGTAAAACATACGGGGCGTTATATAAATAAAAGAAGCCCGCTTGCTTTCCAACATGAAACCTCCAAGTTTAGTATCCATAAGCGCATAAATTTAGAAAAAATGTAAAAAATAGAGAAAAATTAAAAAAATAGAAAAAATAGAAAAAATAGAAAAAAATAGAAACAAGTGTGGTATAATGGAAAATGATTGGAACTGTGGTTTTTATTGTGTTTTGGTAAGAAAGT
>CAYPQA010000119.1:0-9469 GCA_964412725.1 uncultured Eubacteriales bacterium | reverse complement strand
TTTGGTTTTTCAACAGAATTCCTTGGTGAAATCAATCTATTTAAGACACTACCAATAATCACGAGGCAATTTACAGGCTTTCCAAGTAAAGCAGCTGCACAAGCCTTATGGTGCCCGTCCAGAATAAAACTCACAAGCCCGCTTATATGATATGCAATAACACGAGGCGGTGCTGTAGTGGTCTTTAACATTTCTAAATAATATTGCACCCTCTGTTCGTTATAACAATCTGTGCTTTGAGTAGGATAGAGATGCTTGTTTCTTTGGTATACAAAGCCCAGTTACATTAAATTTCTTAATGATGGCTCACCGCCTTATCATAATCATTGGGAAAAATCAAATTAAAATTTACAATATTATACACCAAGCTATTGAAAAATCAAGCCGATTGTGTTATATATGATTTCGTTGCTAGAATGATAGATACACGAAGTGCAAATATATATGGAAGGAAAAATTTTTTATGTCCGATATTTTGGTTTTTCTTGTAGACGGCTTTGAAGAGATTGAGGCTATTGCCCCTATTGATATATGCAGACGCGCAGGACTTAACGTAACGATAGTTTCTTTAGGATGCGAATATTTTGTAACGGGCTCTCATAATATTTTGGTAAAAGCAGATTGTCTTTTCAAGGACCTTGACAAAGACAATCTCGAAAAATTCAAATGCCTCATATTGCCCGGTGGGCCAGGCACGAAGTCTTACGTGCTTTATCCTGAGGCTATGACTTTGGTTAAATCATTCGCAGAAGGTGGTAAGTATGTTGCTGCTATCTGCGCTGCTCCGTCTGTGCTTGGTGAGATGTCTTTACTTGAAGGCAAGGAGGCAGTTTGTTTTCCAGGATATGAGGATAAACTATTAGGCGCAACCGTATTGGACAGTCCCGTTTGCGTAAGCGGAAATATAATTACTTCAAAGGGTGCAGGGACTGCACTTTTGTTTGGAAAGGCTATTGTGAGTGAACTGCTTGACGAAGATACATCCTCGAAGGTACTCTCAACAATGCAATATCCCCATGCTTGATTATGATGGAAGAAATGTATATTGCCTGGCTTGCAGGCACCGACATATCCCGCAAAAATCAGATTCGGTTGCTTAAATATTTTGGCTCTGCCGAGAATGTCTTTGCATCTGATGTTTATGAGTTGTCCTCTGTTTTTGGAAACATGGGTGAGGCCGAGGTCTTTCAAGCTAAAAAATCCGGTTTTTCTGCTGATGGTATGGCTCAAACGCTTAAAGACAAGGGAGTTTGTTACATTTCTTTTATAAATCCGCAATATCCGCCACTTTTGAAAGAAATTTCTGAAGCTCCTCTAGGTTTATACGTTAAGGGGTGCTTGCCCGACTTTGGCAGAGATTTTGTTAGTATTGTGGGTTCGAGACGATGCTCTGAATATGGGCTTAATGTAGCAAAGGATTTTTCGGAGGGCTTGGCTGAAAAGGGTGTTGTTATTGTGAGTGGTATGGCCAAGGGCGCGGACAGCATTGCACATCGTGGTGCGCTTAAGCATGGCTCAACGGTTGCGGTTTTAGGCTGCGGTGTTGACGTGTGCTATCCTGCTGAAAATGCTTCATTGATGCGGGAAATTGAGCAAAGGGGAGCCGTTATCTCAGAATATCCGCTCGGAACAAGACCTGATAAATTGAATTTTCCAAAAAGGAATCGAATTATAAGCGGGTTGTCAATGGTTCTTATAGTTGTTGAAGCCGGTTTGAGAAGCGGTACTCTTATAACCGTTGGCTTGGCCTTGGAACAGGGACGCACGGTTATGTCCGTACCCGGAAATGTTTACAGTTCATTAAGTACCGGAACGAACAACCTTATAAAGCAAGGTGCGATTCCGGCTTTAACCTACGCAGATGTTTTTGACGAATTAAACAGACAAAATGGGTTTACCAGATACGAAAAGCAACCCGCACAAAAAACTCCTATAAGCAGTATAAATCTTACCGCAGAAGAAAAAACCGTGCTTGATAATATATCTATGTCTTCCGATGGGTTAAGCTTGGACAGGTTGTGTGCGGATTTGAATATTTCAGCCATGCATTTGAACTATGTTATTTCCTTGCTTGAAGTTAAAGGGCTTATAAGACGAATAAACGGAAAAGTTGTTTCCGTACCGTAAGAATTGTTAAAATAAATTAAGGATGTTGTGATATGGCAAAGGTGGCAAAAAATTCTAAAAATTTGATTATTGTGGAGTCTCCGGCTAAGGCCAAGACGCTTAAGAAGTTTCTGGGTTCAAGCTATAAGATTGAAGCAAGCGTTGGACATGTGCGTGACTTGCCCAAAAGCGAATTGGGCATTGATATTGATAATGATTTTGAGCCGAAATATATAACCATTAGAGGCAAGGGTGAGATTTTATCCAAATTACGCAAAGAGGCAAAGAAGGCCGCAAAAGTTTATCTCGCAACTGACCCTGACCGTGAGGGAGAAGCCATAAGCTGGCATCTTAAGCACGCTCTTAAGCTTGATGATAATGTATATCGTATAACCTTTAACGAGATAACGCAAAGCGCGGTTAAACGTTCTATTAAGGAAGCAGGGGATATAAATTCTAACCTTGTTGATGCACAACAGGCGCGGCGCGAGCTTGACCGCATAGTCGGCTATAAAATAAGCCCGTTTCTTTGGCGAAAGATTAAAAAGGGTTTAAGCGCGGGACGTGTACAGTCAGCCACCATGAAAATGATTTGCGACAGAGAAGAAGAAATTGAAAATTTTGTACCAAAGGAATATTGGAGTATAGATGCATTTTTCCGTAGCTCAAAGGGCAGCGCAAATGGATTTTGTGCTAAATTTTATGGCACGGAAGATAAGAAAACCGAACTTTCATCAAGAGCAGAGGTTGATGAAGTTCTTAATGCGATTAAGGATAAGGAGTTCAATGTTTCAGAGATAAAGCGTGGAACAAGGACGAAGAAACCCAATCCGCCGTTTACAACAAGCACAATGCAACAGGAGGCTTCAAAGATTTTAAACTTTGCAACCTCAAAAACTATGCTCTTGGCTCAACAGCTTTATGAAGGCGTTGACATACAAGGTGAGGGTACGGTTGGACTTTTGTCATATATCCGTACAGATTCAGTGCGCGTATCTGACGAGGCGTATGAGAGTACAAAGGCATACTTATTGGAAAATCTAGGCGAGCAGTATGTTCCCGCAGAGCAAAATGTGTATAAGACAAAGGCTAGGTCTCAGGATGCACACGAAGCCATTCGTCCTACTATGACTTCACGCACACCGGAAATGGTCAAGGATTCTTTGAGCAGAGATCAGTTTCGCTTATATAAGCTTGTTTGGGAGCGCTTTGTGTCAAGTCAGATGAAACCGGCCGTTTACGACACCCTAAGCATTAAATTTTCAGCGGACAAATATATATTCAGAGGTTCAGGGTCGCGTCTTAATTTTGATGGATTTTTAAAGGTTTATAAAAATACTGAAGATGAAGAGCAGTCACTCATGCCTAATTTTGAGGAGAACCAACAACTTAAGCCTACTACTATAAAAGAAGAACAACACTTTACACAGCCACCTGCGCGTTTTAACGAGGCTCTTTTGGTTAAGACTATGGAAGAAGTTGGTATAGGGAGACCAAGTACTTACGCCGCAACCATATCAAATCTTATTGCAAGAGGCTATATATCAAGGGAAAACAAAGTTTTTTATGCAACCGAGCTTGGCGAGATTGTTAACAGTATCATGAAAGAAAACTTTGAGGATATTGTGGACACAGAGTTCACCGCAAAAATGGAGGATGACTTAGACAAGGTTGAAGAAGGTATTCTGGACTGGAAAGAGATTTTAAGGCGTTTTTATAGTCCGTTTAGCGAGAAAATAGCGATTGCTGAAGAAAAGGTCGGAACGGTTACTATTGAACAAGAGATATCTGACGTAAAGTGCGACAACTGCGGGCGTAATATGGTTGTTAAGTTTAGCAAATTCGGAAAATTTTTGGCTTGCCCCGGATTTCCGGAGTGCAAGAGCACAAAGAGCTTGTTTGAGGAAGTGGAAGGAAGCTCCTGCCCTATTTGCGGCGGCAAGATTTTTCTTAAAAAGACTAAAAAAGGGCGTAAATATTTTGGATGTGAGAATAATCCTGAATGTGACTTTATTTCGTGGAACAAGCCCACGGGCGAAAAATGTCCCGTGTGCGGAGAGGCCATTATCGAAAAGGGTACTAAAAAGCGCATGAAGGCCTGTTCAAATACTAATTGTTCATTTACGCCAATTGAAATTGACACAGAAGAGGTTGTGTAATACTTATGGTTATAAAGCGTTACAATGAGCTTACACTAGACGAGCTATATGATTTATTAAGTTTGCGTTGTGAAATTTTTTGTCTGGAGCAAAATTGTCCTTACAATGACTTGGATTTTCGCGATAAAAATGCCTATCACCTTATACACACCAATGAGAACGGCGAAATTGTCGCAACCTTACGTATAACGGATAAGGGCGTTCGCTTTGAAGAAATCTCTATCGGGCGCGTTGTTGTTTCACAAAAATACCGCCGAAGCGGGCTTGGCACGCAGATTATGCGTGCTGCGCTTTCCTACATAAAAAATGAGCTTAAACAGGATACTATAAGGATATCCGCACAAGCCTATTTGGAGACGTTTTACAACAGCCTCGGCTTTGTAAGATGTTCGGATGAATATTTGGAGGACAATATACCGCATATAGAGATGTTGTGTAAGCTTAAGTAGGGATTTTCTCTACAGACATCCGGGTATTATTTCAAAATATGAATGAGATTTCAGTTATTTTTAGATTAACATTAGCTATGATTTGCGGAGGTGCAATCGGTTACGATAGGGGTCAAAAGCGGCGGCCGGCCGGATTTAGAACCTATATGCTTGTCTGTATCGGTGCAACCTTGGTTATGCTCGTGAATGAGTATATTCATGTAAATTACGGAGGCGACCCCGCACGTTTTGGCGCACAGGTTATAAGTGGCATAGGCTTTCTTGGTGCCGGCACAATAATTGTAACCGGCAAAAGGCAGGTTAAGGGACTTACAACGGCGGCTGGATTATGGGTAAGCGCCTGTATGGGGCTTGCGATTGGCGTTGGGTTTTATTTGGGTGCTATCATAGCTTGCGTGCTTGTTCTATTTATTATGACCTACATGCAAAAGATTGAAGATAGACTTAATTCAACATCAAGGCTTATTAACCTCTACCTCGAGTTTGAAGAACAAATTGATATAAACAGTTTCATTTCAACTCTCAAAGGGAGAGGTATAAAAATTACGGAAATGGATATAAACCGTATAAAAACTCCAACCGGTAAAATCATATCAATTTTAATAACGCTACTTCTGCCCGCAACCAAAGAACACGATGAAATAATAGCGCTTATAGGTTCGCTAGGAGCCAAAGCGGTTGAGGAGATTTGAATACAACCAAAAAAGCTTTTGAATATTATAAAAATAATATTCAAAAGCTTTTTTAAATTAATTTTATCTCTAAATGACTTAAGCCATAGATTTTAAGAACTGGCTGTTGTAAAGATTTGCGTAGAAACCGCCTTTTTCGAGAAGCTGGTCATGACTGCCTTGCTCAATTATATCGCCTTTGTCCATAACAAGGATTAAGTCTGCGTTTCTGATTGTAGAAAGTCTGTGAGCTATAATAAAGCTTGTGCGTCCGACCATAAGATTATCCATAGCTTTTTGGATTAAAAGCTCGGTTCTTGTGTCAACGCTACTTGTTGCTTCGTCAAGAATCAAAATCTTCGGGTCTGCAAGAATAGCTCTTGCAATTGTGAGAAGTTGCATCTGGCCTTGAGATACATTGCTTGTTTCCTCGTTAAGAACCATATCGTAGCCCATCGGTAAGGTTGATACAAAGTGATGCACTTGCGCGGCTTTTGCCGCCTTTTTTATTTCCATATCTGTTGCATCCTGCTTGCTGTAGCGGATATTGTCCGCAATGCTTGCATTGTAAAGCCAGGTATCCTGCAAAACCATTCCAAAGTTCTTGCGCAAATCATCACGCTTAAAATCACGGATGTCATGCCCGTCAAGATAGATACCGCCTGCGTTAACGTCATAGAAACGCATTAAGAGCTTGACTATTGTAGTTTTTCCGGCACCCGTTGGGCCAACAATGGCTATCTTTTGACCGGGTTTTACATCGGCACTAAAATTGTTTATTATGGTTTTATCGCTTGTATAACCGAACTTAACTTCCTTAAAGCTTACCCCGCCGCTTACGTTTACGTTCTCCAAAGCATTAGGTGCATCGGGTACTTCTTCCTCGACTTCCAAAAATTCAAAAACACGTTCTGAAGCCGCAATGGTTTGTTGAAGTACGTTTGAAATTTGAGAGAGCTGTGCCAAGGGTTGAGTAAACTGACGCATGTATTGGATAAAGGCTTGGATATCACCAACAGCTATTCTGCTTTTGGTTGCGAAATATCCGCCAACAATACAGATTGCAACATATCCCAAGTTGCCAATGAAATTCATTATAGGCATCATCATACCGGACATAAAGTTTGCACGCCAAGCAACATTATAAAGCTTGTCGTTGTTAACTTTAAATGTGTTTAGAGAGCTTTCTTCCTGGTTGAAAGCCTTGACTATCGTGTGAGAACCGAAAACCTCTTCAACCTGACCATTTACATTGCCCAAATACTTCTGCTGTTCCACAAAGTATTTCTGGGAGTTTTTAACGATAAATGCTATAACGACACCCGAAAGCGGTAAAACAAGCAAAGATATAAGTGTCATTTCCCAGCTTATTGAAAACATCATAATCAATATACCAATAATGGTTGTTATAGAGGTTATAATCTGGGTTATGCTTTGGTTAAAGCTTTGATTTATAGAGTCAACATCATTGGTTATACGAGAAAGTACATCGCCGTTTGTAGTCTTATCGTAATATGAAAATGGCAATTTGTGTATCTTCTCGTCAATTTCAGCCCTTAAACGGAAGGTAAGCTTCATGGAAATGCCAGTCATTATAAAGCCTTGAATGTATGAGAATATTGCACTTATTAAATACAATATCAAAAGACGCACAATAATCTTTCCAATCACATTGAAGTCCACACCTTCAGAAGTTCCCGCAACTTTTCCCATAATACCGTTAAATAATTCAGTTGTGGCTGTACCAAGGATTTTTGGGCCCACAATTGCAAAAATCGTGCCGATTATCGCAAAAACCAAAACAACCATAATAGCAAACTTATAATTGCCCAGATAGTTCATTAGCTTTTTAACCGTTCCTTTAAAATCCTTTGGTTTCTCGGCGGGACCGCCAAAGCCTCCCATGGGGCCGCCCATAGGGCCACCATGTCTTTGAGGGGGTTGTTTTAATTTATCACTCATTGGCAAGTTCCTCCTTCGAAAGCTGTGATGATGCAATTTCAAGATATTCGGGACAGGATTTCAAAAGTTCCTTATGCGTACCGCGTCCGATAATCTTTCCATCGTCCAAAACAAGGATTTGTTCCGCGTCCATAATAGTTCCAACGCGTTGAGCAACGATTATAACTGTGCTGTCCTTAGTGTACGACTTAAGAGCCTTACGCAAGGTCGCGTCCGTCTTAAAATCCAGAGCTGAAAAGCTATCGTCAAATATATAAATATCCGGCTTTATCGCAAGCGCACGCGCAATGGAAAGCCTTTGTTTCTGTCCGCCAGAAACATTTGTACCACCTTGTGATATTTCTGAATCGAATGCGCCTTCCTTGCCATTTATAAATTCCTCAGCTTGTGCAACCCTTGCAGCCTCTTGCATAATTTCATCACTTAGTTCTTGGCCACCATATTTTATGTTTGAGGCTATTGTACCACTCATAAGACTGCTCTTTTGTGGGATGTAACCAATTTTGGAGCGCAATTCCTTTTGAGACAAGTTCCTTACATTAACACCGCTTACAGCTATTTCGCCCGCAGTAACGTCGTAAAATCTCGGAATAAGGTTTATAAGGGTTGTTTTTCCGGAGCCTGTAGCACCGATTATGGCTGTAGTCTGCCCAGGTTTGGCTGTAAAGCTTATCTCGGACAATGCATCCTCTTCAGCGCCGTTGTAACGGAAACTCACATTCTTGAATTCTACAAGACCCTTCTTGGCACTTGAAAGACTTTGTGGTTTTTCGGGGTCAAGCACAGTCAAATCTGTTGTTAAAACTTCATTAATACGTTCGGCTGAAACAGATGCACGTGGTATGAAAATAAACATCATAGAAATCATCAAAAAGCTAAATATAATCTGCATAGAATATTGCATAAACGCCATCATATCGCCGACTTGCATAGTGGCCTCGGCAACATTATGAGAACCAACCCAAACTATAAGCACAGATATACCATTCATAATAAGCATCATACAAGGCATCATAAATGTCATAACGCGGCTTACAAAAAGGTTTGTTTCGGCTAAGTCCCTGCTGGCTTTTTCAAAACGTTTCTTTTCAAAGTCTGACGTACCGAAAGCACGGATAACCATAAGTCCGTTCAAGGTTTCTCTCGCAACGAGGTTAAGTCTGTCCACAAGCTTTTGCATAGCCTTAAAGCGTGGCATAACAATTGAAAATATAGTCCCGATAAGACTCAAAAGGATTATGCAAGCAAGCGCAATTATCCAACTCATTGAAACGGATTTTTGAAGCGCCATAATAACGCCGCCAACGGCCATAATCGGTGCATAACAAAGCATTCTTATGCCTATGGCTAAAAACATCTGAACTTGCGTCACGTCATTTGTGGAACGCGTAATAAGTGATGCCGTAGAGAATTTGTCATATTCGTTATTAGAAAAGCTAGTTACCTTCTTAAAGATGTCGTTTCTTAGATTTCTTGAAAGGCCTGACGCAATCTTCGATGAGATAAGGCTGACTAAGATTGTACAAAGTCCGCTCAATAGTGCGATTGAAAGCATAGTAAGACCAATTTTTATAATATAGGCACTTTGGATTTTGACAACATCAATGCCAAGGTCACCATAGAAAGCCTTGGTTATCATAGTCGCACTCTGTCTTAAAATATTTGCGTCAAGTGCCAGCGCCTCATTTCGTGCCTCTTCAAGCATTGAGGCCGGTATCTGTGCGAAACGCGGCATCATCTCATATACCTTTGTAAGGTCGGCATTCTGCAAGTCAGCGCCTGGCTGTGCCCCTTCGCTGCCTTGTTGCGCACCATTTGGCGCGGCTTTACGCATTGTATTAATAAACGTCCATGTAGCCGTTCCAAAAGCTCGCTCAAGTTCGTCTATTGTCTCTTCATTAAGTTTGTTGCGCAACACATAGCTGTTGCCTTTTACATAACTTTCGTCAAGCATCGTTTTTTCGCTGTCTGTCATAAAAAACTTGATAAAATTAAAACCGTCTTCGCTTATCTCCGTCGGCACACCGTTTTCAATACCGCTTTGCTGTATACCTATGTTAACGATGTCAGACATATAATTCGGCAAGTTAAGGTCGCACATTGCTTGAACAAAAAGCAAAGC
>CAYPQA010000118.1:0-9470 GCA_964412725.1 uncultured Eubacteriales bacterium | reverse complement strand
TTAGAAAATTAAAATTATAGAAAGGATAATAAAATAATGAGTGTTTTTAAAAAATTTCAAAGAATTGCAAAGCTTGCGTTGGTTTTACCGCTTGCAATGTGTCTATCATCTTGTTCAAATCCTGTGGAAGATCAGTTAAGCCTACCAAAGTCGGGAGATCAAATCGCAATAATAAAGACTAACTTTGGGGATATAAAGGTTAAATTTTTCCCTAAGCTTGCGCCAAAGGCTGTTGAAAATTTCATATCTTTGTCAAAATCGGGTTATTATAACGATATACTTTTTCATAGGGTTATAAAGGGTTTTGTTATACAGAGCGGTGACCCGGACGGTACGGGTTATGGCGGCGAGAGTAGTTTTGGAGAGCCGTTTAAGGATGAATTAACCCCTGATCTTCACCATTTCCGTGGTGCGCTTTCGATGGCAAACAGGGGCAGAGATACAAACACAAGCCAGTTTTTTATTGTCCAAAGCAACACAGTTGATGAAGAAAAGGTTAATAAATCGGGTATCCTTGTCGATAAAGACCAAAAGCCGTTTACAAAATCCGTTTCAAGTAAATATTTTGAAATCGGAGGAGCAATTCACTTAGACGGTCTTCACACTATATTTGGTCAGGTTTTCGAAGGGTTGGATGTTGTGGATAAGATTAATTCTCTTACAGTAAACAGCAAGGGCTTAACCATAGAACCGGCTACAATAAAAAGTGTGGAAATAACAACGTACAAATAGTATAGTTCGTTTTAAAACCCCATAGGAGGTAAGAGATGAAACGCTTGTTGACATTTTTCGTGGCTTTTTCGGTAGCGGCAGTATCTTTTTATTCAAGCACATATGCCGTTATAGATGAAATGATACTTAGGGAACCGGTCAGAAGTGTTTATGTAGGGCGGCAGGAGGGCACAAACCTTATAAATAATCTGAATTTCTTGGATCTTCCGGCAAGTCATCCGAATAAGGAATCCGTTATCCGCTTGGGTGCATTAAACATAGTAAAACCATATGACAGATATTTTAGACCAACGGAAAATATGTCCAACGAAGAGGCTATTGCGCTTATTTTAAGGGCTGTTGGACAGGAACTAACCGCTCAGGATATGGCTGTGGCATTGCAAAATACATTTCCAGTGGGTTCGCCTTTACGCACCATGTGGTCTTTAGGTTACCTTGCACTTGCGCAGTCCTTGAACATAATAACTCCAGAGCAGTATGCGGACGCCCTCACTGTTGACCAGACAATTCTTAACCCCGAAACCGCATTTTTACGTGAAGCGCCTGTATCAAGGGAGCAGTTTGCGGATTGGCTTGTAAGGATTGTGCAAAACTATAATGGCACCGCCTTTGACCTTACAAGAATCGAACAGGGAATATTCCGCTACAGTGATTGGCAGGATATAGACCTTAATAAGGTGCGTTCGGTGGAACTATTGGCTGAAAACAGTGCAATACGTGTAAGAGAGGATGGACGTTTTGACCCTAAAGGAACGGTTACAAACCTTGATGGGGTTTTATTCATTGCGGATTTAGACAATATCTACTTACGCGCACTGGGTATGGAAAAGCATGTTGCAACCGTCGGTGCTATTGTTGATGCACAAATGAATACGTCAGCCGCTGCAACTTTAAACAGACAGTTCTTTTTGAGGGCAGATGACGGGCGCGTTGATAGGATGGCTCTTGTGCTAAACCAAGATGGGACACCACAGGCCGGCGCAACCGATATTCCCGTTTTTAAGAAGGGTGAGGTTACAGGACTTGCGGCTTTGCAGGAAGGCGATAAGATTCAGTTTATAATTAATCCTATTACAAAAGCAATTCTCTATATTAATGTTTTGGACGATATGCTTAACCTGTCTAATGTATTGGGCTATTTAGAATCTGTAAATGTTCAGATGGGTAGCATAAATGTTAAGGATGCAACAGGTAAAAGCTTTGTCTACAATATGACGGGCGGCATGTACGGAACTGAAAATAAGGTAGATTACATCTATATTGACGGACGTAAGCAGAAGGTCTCAACGCTGCCAATAGGCAGTATGGTTGAGTTGTCTCTATCAAACATGGTTGTAACAAGGATACTTTATCTAGGTCAGCCGTCTATAGTTGCGGAAACAAAGGGTATAGTTATTGAAAACATGCCAGAGCTTGGATATTTGACGGTTATAGATAACCGCGGTAATTATCTCACAAAATATTACACGACGAGTGAAATTCTTGTAAAAAAACATAATTATTATGAGACAACCGACGAAGTCGGTTATCTAAGTCAAATTTTCCCGAACTTTACCTTTAATCCGTTTGATAGCAAAATCGAAGAGATAGAACCTGGAGATATAGTTTTTCTTAGAACAGACCCTCAAAACAGCGAAAGAATTGTTACGATAAGTGCTTCAACAAATTACATTGCCAAGTACGGAAAAATCAAAAGCTTTGATATAGACGGTGATGTAACAAGTATGGTCTTGGAATATGAAAACAAGCAGACAGGCTATTTTGAAATGGCAACAAATATTCTCATTTCAAAAAGCGGAAAGGCTTTGAAGCCTTCTGATGTTCAAGTCGGAGACTATGCACGTATACTTATAAATCAAGCCGTTTTGGAACCGGGCATTATGCTTGAATCCATAAAAGAAATGGCGCTTGAACCAAGTGGCCATATGATAACATCAATCTTAAAGGGCCAGCTTAACAGCATTAATTCCGTTCAAAACCAGTTGCTCCTGCAAAACACGTTAACGCTTACTGATTACAATTGGGACAATTACCAAAATATCACAAAGTTGTCCATTGCCTCTCGTGATATTGAATACTATTATAACAACGAGCGCATTTCATTAGATTATGCCGTTAAGAACTTTAAGCGAGCAGATATGGATGTATACGTTGCTCTTGAAAACAATTTCACAGGCGACAAGATTAGGAAGGTAACCTTCAGAGACGGACGAGATGAATTGCTTAATGCGGACATTGTTTTGGATGCGGACGGTTATGGCGGTTTCAAAATAATGAGCAATGCGGGCACAATCGGAACAGATAACGGAACAATCGTTAGACGCTACGGTAGATTGGTAGACGGATTTAACATTCAAAGTGCAGATTATGCTCATGTTTCATTAAACGGCGACTCTATGGCGGCTATTGTTGATATAATGGACGCACCAGACACAAAGGGCGTTATGGTTGCACGCGGACGTATTTTGAGTATTGATGAGGGCAAGAGCTTTAAGGTTCAAACTATGTCTTTGCTTTCAGGTGTACAATACGCTTATACGCCTATAGCCAGGGAATTCTCCATTGACTATAATACAAAAATTGTAATTGACGGCAATCTTGTTCCTTACGACGAATTCTTAGGCTACACGGAGGGCACAAACATTAACAAGACATTTAACATTGCCATAGACGGTACAAGAGCAAGCCATATAACTGATGCACCATATAGCACAAAGGCTGTACGCGGTACAATTTATTCAATTGAGGCAGATGGTGAAGAGGCTAAGATAGGGTTAAAAGATGCAAGCTATTATGACAACACAACCGGAAAATGGATAACCGTAAACGTAAAAGACAGTACTCTTTCCGTAACCGTACCTGCTAATGCACTTATCGCAAAAGATAACGATATAGTAACAAAACGTGAGTTTACAATAGGACAACAGCTTAGGGTTATGACAGACAAGTTGCCGGATAAGGTTGTATCCGGAACTGAGGTTGCGGGTTATATCGTCTATGTTGAGAAATAGGGGGCTGACTTATGAAATGGTATAAAGGTTTAATATGTGCATTAACCGTGGCTATGATAACAACTCCCGCATATGCCAATATCGGTGACATGGGTTACTGGGGCGGAACGTCGCAAGGCCGCCCCTTGCCAAAGACTTCTGAGCTTATGCTTAAAGAAATTGAAGGAAGCAAAAGCAAAAAAGCAAAGGGCGACGACCTCACAATGATTTATAAAGAGGTTTTCTTTTTAAACGGTGAACCCGTTGAGTATGAGGGTTTGATAACAAATAAGACCAGCGATCAGATTGACCCAAAAGTCAATGCGGGTAAGTACACTCATACGATAACTATTAAAGACAGCGACACATCCCCCGCAAACGTTACTGTTGATAAATCAATAGTATTTGATGTCTCTTACCGCAAGGAAGGTACGCAAATAGTCTTAGACTATAAACCAAAGACTTGGAAAGAAGAAATTACTATAGATGATTCGACATATACGCTAGATTCAAAGCAGTCAAATTCCAGTATGAGTATTATTCAGGACAAGACTCCGGGTGTGACTTACTATAAGGGAGATATTACACAGATTTCTGTCTACACCACTGATGGCAATGATGATAACGTTAAAACTGTGAAACTGGATATGTCGGGCAGTTTTTACGGATATGATAATGCATGGTCACAGGCCGAGGCACAAAGGCTTGATTATACTCTCAACAGTGATGGATGGCAGATGCAGTATCAACAGCGTCCAAGCGTCTTTATAAACAAACTCTTGCAATATTCACCAAATGAACCGACTGCGATAAGCTTTGACGGAAACTATAGGGAGGTTACGCAGAATCAGAGTGGCGTAAGCTATAATATCTATGTAAAGCCTATGATTTTTGAGGAAGTACGCAATGAGGGCAATTTGAATATCCAAACCTTTAATTCCTTTGAGCAGCTCATTGCACCTGATTTAAGTTATTTGAAGGGGCATTATGCAGAGGCGGATATTTCAAAGCTTTTTGCTATGAAGATTTTTGAAGGTGCACCGAGTTATTATCAACCTGACCAATCTATGACGCGCGGACAGTTTATAACGGCTTTGGTTAAGGCGTTAAAAATTCCGATAGAAACGGAAACTGCAAAGCCTACAACAGGAAAAAAAGCACCTGAAAAACGTATACTTTTTCCTGATGTTCAATCAGAAAGACCGGACTATCCTTACATTATGGCGGCCTATGATGTTGATTTAGCCTATGGACTTAACAACGGCTACTTCTATCCGGATTCTCCGTTAGAACTTCAAGAGGCTATCGTTATAATGCTTAGAGGGCTTGGCTTAGAGCATCTGGGTCTTACTCCGACGCCTGTCACCTCATTCACGGATGATGCATTGATAGCGTCTTGGGCAAAGCGTGAGCTTTATGCCGCTGAACGTATCGGGATTATTTATCCGGACGGCGAAGGGCGCATAAATCCTCTTAAAATGATTTCTAAGGCAGAAGGCGCCGCGTTTATTAACCGCCTTTTGACATATATGCGTGTCGAACTTGCAGATGACTACAGTAGTCATGTTGTAAATTATCCAAATTGATAATATTAAATGCCATTAAAGAAAGTGCATTAAATGTTGCACTTTCTTTTTTAATACAAAAAGGAGGTAACATAAAGTTATGATAAAGAATATTATATTTGATATGGGCAATGTTTTGATGGACTACAATCCGAGACGTCATGTCTATGAGCTTACCAAGGACGACGTGTTGAGTGATATTTTCCTTAGAGAGATTTTTATGTCGGAAGAATGGAAACAGTTTGACAGAGGTGTTATTGATGCAGAGGGGCTGATTAAAATTGTGCAGGCTCGTGTCCCTGAACATGCGGAGATAATTCCTATGATTATAAACAACTGGTTTAACGACCTAAAGCCCATAGAGGGCATGGAAGAGCTTGTAAACGATTTATATTCAATGGGTTACAAGCTATATGTACTTTCCAATGCAAGCGTGCAATTTTGGACTTTCACAGCAGGTGTAGAGTTTTTTAAGAAGTTTGACGGGATTTTGGTTTCATCGGATGTTAAAATGATTAAGCCCGAAAAGGAGATTTTTTTGGAGATGTTGAACAGATTTTCTCTTTCTGCAGATGAGTGCATCTTCATTGATGACATTGAGGAGAATGTGCTTTCGGCTATGACTTTGGGCATCCGTGCGATAAGGTTTGAGAATGTGAAAGGGCTTAAGGCGGAACTATTGACAATCGGGGTTGTGACTGTATAATATTTTTATGGAAAGGGGGGGTTATATGGATCCTACAGTTAAAAGAGCTTGTGAAAAGATTGTAATGGGTAAGGCGAAATTTAATGCAAATTGCTTAGGCTTGGGTTTACTCTTTACAAGATTGGTTGGTGTTTACAACGCTGCACCAAACCCTGCAACCTTAAGCAAGTCTATTGCCGAAATTGAGGCATTCTTTAAAAAGTATGACAGTATACTTGCTGCAGACAAATTGGCTTTACAAAAAGTTTAAGGAGGAGATTTGATGTTAGTAAATTTAAATGAAGCCATTGAGCTTATCAAGAGCAATAAATTACTACACATTGCAGCTGACGATTCGTTGCTTAAGCAACTGCCGTCCGGAAATTGGATAGGCGGTACAACGCCTTATTTTATTGCAGGTGACGGAGGAACGCTTACAAAGGAAAAGCTTTATGTGAATGAAATTTCAAATGTTGTTGACTTTAAAATAAGTACATACAACGCTGATACAATAATGTCAATTACACAAGATACTTACGATAATGGTTACAGCTTGATTATCCTACCCTTTGGAAGCAATGTGCTTCTTAAATTTTCAAAGGATGCACCTAATATCGAAAACATGTTTCTTAACAACGTTGTAGGGTGGGTTTCGGGATATGACCTATCAGATAGTGATGCGGTTGCAAAGGTTTATAACGGGCAGACCGGTGGAGCCTTAAGCGATGACGCTGTTGTACTTCATGTTAGCCTACCTGCGGATAAGCTTGCAACTGTTGGAATTGTTAATATCTTTGAGCAAGATAAGGATATGCAGGCTATTACGTTTGAAACGAATGGATTGGAAGCTGAATTTTGTATAATAGATGGTAATCGTGTTAACTTTGCTCAATATATTAATGAGAATAAAATTGATACAAAGTTGCCACTTGTTGCAGACTATATGGGTAACGGGGTTAATATATCCATAAAGTCGATGGAAGATAATATTGTTAAGCTTTACGCACCTGTGTTTAACGATATGACATATTACTTTGCAAAGCCTGTAGAAAATTATGTTGAGAGGTTTTCTAGCAAAATTAAGGAATTAAAGGATGCAAACCCAGGTTTCTCTTGTAACTGTATCTTAAATTATCTCTATGGCGACTTAGATGGTGAGAAAACTTTACCTTTTGAAGGGCCTGTTACATTTGGCGAGGTTGCTTTCCAACTGGTAAATCAAACGCTTGTTTATCTCGTTATAGTCTAATAAGGAAAAAAATACCAAGTATAAAAAATAATCCCTTGGAAAAGATGATATATATTGCATATTCGGCGATTATGCATTGGCTATTAATCGCCCGATATATATATCTTTTCGGAGGGGTTTTTTTTATGCTAAATAACAAGGTTGAAATATGCGGTGTGAATACATCAAAGCTCCCTGTATTAAAAAGCGACGAGAAGAAAGCATTGTTTGAAAGGATAGGCAAAGGCGATATGCAGGCAAGGGAGCAGTATATCTATGGCAATCTGCGCCTGGTTTTGAGCATTATTCAAAGGTTTTCAAACAGAGGCGAATACGCCGACGATATATTCCAGGTTGGGTGTATCGGACTTATAAAGGCTATAGATAACTTTGACGTGAGCCAAGGTGTGCAATTTTCAACATACGCTGTGCCGATGATAATAGGTGAAATAAGAAGGTATCTGCGTGATAACAACAGTATTCGCGTAAGCCGCTCATTGCGAGATATCGCATACAAAGCATTACAGGTAAAGGACAAGCTTACCAATGAAAATTCACAAGAGCCAACTCCTGAGGAAATTGCAAAGGAACTTGAAATAACCAAGCAAGAATTATTATATGCGCTGGACGCAATACAAGAACCGATTTCACTTTTTGAGCCTATATATCACGACGGTGCAGACGCGGTCTTTGTTATGGATCAGGTCAGTGACGAAAAAAACACAGACATAAACTGGCTTGAGAATCTATCGCTATCCGAAGGTCTAAAAAGACTTAATGAAAGAGAAAAGCATATTCTTGACTTGAGATTTTTTGAAGGAAAAACTCAAATGGAGGTTGCAGACGAAATAGGCATATCGCAAGCACAAGTTTCTCGTCTTGAAAAAAGTGCATTGAAAAATATTAAGAAATACATCTCATAGCTATATTCTTAAAGGAGTAAACCACTAAAAAAGCGGCGGTGACAAAACTAAGTCACAGCCGCTTTTTGTCTTATTTCTTTCATAAGAAATAAGTTGCCCACATATAAATAAATGAGTGAATTATGTAGGGAGGGCAATTTCATGAAGGCTTACATTGAAGAAAGAGCCATTGAAGTTGCAAATTTCATTATCAACAGTAACGCTACCGTGAGAGAAACAGCCAAAAAATTCGGTATCAGCAAGTCAACCGTACATACGGTTGTTATAAAACAGAACGGTTTTTTGTGATGAAATAGATGAATGGGATATATAAGGATTGGTAGTGGTAAATTAAGTAAATCAGTGATTCTTATGTCACCTATACTCATTGACATTTATTAAGAATCATATTGTAATTGATTCATAATTAAGTTAATTATAGATGTGTACATATTGCCAAGAAATTCAAGTGGGGGTACTAAATGAAAGTTTATAAAAGTATCAAAGCTCAAAGAAACGTTCTCGATACATACGACCAGCTACTTACAATTTGGAATGTCGAAAAGGAAGAAAGGGATATTGCAACAAAATATGGTACAACTCATGTCATATTGTGCGGGAATCAAGAAAACCCGCCGCTCGTGCTTTTTCATGGTGTAGGAGATAATTCTGCATTAATGTGGCTGTACAACGCTCATGCTCTTGCGCAGCATTTTAGAGTGATTGCAATTGATACGATTGGCGGTCCCGGAAAGAGTTGTCCGAACGAGAACTACAATAAAAGTTTTGACAGTGCTACATGGATAGACCAAGTACTTGAATCACTTGCTCTAGACAGAGTGTATATTGCCGGAGTATCAAACGGCGCTTATCTGGCACAGCATTACGGAATAAATCGACCTCAAAGAGTTGAAAAAATAGTGTGCATGGCGGGCACGGTTCCTGCAGATAATTTCAATCCTATGAAAATCATGATGAAGATTTTCATACCCGAAGCATTGTTCCCTACAAAACACAACACCATCAAGCTGCTGCGAAAACTATGCGGCAAAAATAGCCGTGTATTTACTGAAAATTTAATTGTGTTAGAACATTATGGCCACTTGCTTAAAGGCTTTAACAACATGGCTATGCGGTATCATAAACTAATAAGCTTTAATGCTGAGCAAATAGCCTCCATTCGGGATAAATGTCTTTATCTTGTGGGCGAGGATGACCCGTTTGCAAAGTTAGGCGGCAAGGATGTGTTATTAAAACATAATATGAACGTAAAATTTTTCAACGAAGTTGGACATGGCATAAACCATGAGATTGCAGATGATATTAATGATATGATTATCAAGTATTTTTTGGCTGAAGTTAAGCAGC
>CAYPQA010000117.1:0-9592 GCA_964412725.1 uncultured Eubacteriales bacterium | reverse complement strand
GACCCGTTCATTGGGACAGTGACCACGTTGTTTCTTTTAATGATGACTTAAAAGATACGGCTCGTGAACTCGTTCGCAATGATATGTTAGGAAAGACTTACATCGCTTTAGACTACTACGATGCATCCATTAACCGCATTGCAGCGTGGGTCCTAGGTATGCGAAATGTGCAAAAGGCTTTACTTAAGGCTTTGCTTGAACCTTCAGATTTATTGAAAGAAATTGAAAGCGACGGCGATTTCACAAAGCGCCTTGTTTTATTTGAAGAGCTTAAGACTTATCCTTATTCAACAATATGGACTAGATTTTGCGAAATGAATGATGTGCCAGTTAAAGAAGATTGGTACAACGATGTATTAAACTATGAGAAAAACGTTTTAAGTAAAAGATAATTTTCATTTGGGAGGATAATTATGTCTAAAAAATTTAAAGTTGGAATTATTGGTTGCGGTGGAATTGCGGGTGCTAAGCACTTACCTGCTTTGGCCAATGTTGAAGAAGTTGAAATTGTAGCATTTTGCGATATCGTTGAAGAAAGAGCTATTGAAGCCAAAAAGAAATTCGGAACAGATTCTTCAATAGTATATACAGATTATAAAAAGCTTTTGGAAGATAGTAGCATAGATACAATCCATGTCTGCACACCAAATAAATCACACGCACCGATTACCATAGACGCTTTAAATGCTGGCAAGCACGTTATGTGCGAAAAGCCCATGGCTAAGACATATACTGACGCAAAGGCAATGTTGGATGCGGCAAAGAAAAATAATAAAATTCTTACAATCGGTTACCAAAACAGATGCTTACAAGAAAGCCTTTATCTTAAAAAAGCTTGTGAAAACGACTTTTTAGGCGAGATTTATTTTGCAAAAGCACACGCAGTTAGACGTCGTGCCGTACCAACTTGGGGTGTTTTCCTTAATGAAGAAGAACAAGGCGGCGGACCTCTTATTGATATAGGTACACATGCTTTGGACTTGACGCTTTGGATGATGAACAACTACGAGCCTAAAAGTGTTATGGGTAATGTTTATAAGAAACTTAGCCAATTTCCGGACTCTGGTAACGCTTGGGGACCTTGGAAAAAAGAAGAATACACCGTTGAAGATTCGGCTTTCGGATTTATCACAATGAAAAACGGAGCAACAATAATGCTCGAATCTAGCTGGGCACTTAACACACTTGATTTCTGCGAAGGAAAGACAACGCTTTGCGGAACAAAAGGCGGAGCAGACATGCGTGATGGTCTTCGCTTTAACTTTGATGAATTGGGACGCCTTTCTATGAAAAAACCTGATTTATCTGCGACAGGTGTTGCTTACTACGGAAGCAAGGTTATGGATGCTTCTGAGATTGAGTGCAGAAATTTCTATGGTGCTATAGAAAACAAGGAAGAACTGCGCGTCAAGCCAGAGCAAGCTTTGGTTGTTACCCAAATTTTAGAGGCTATATACGAATCAGGACGTACAGGTGTGCCTGTTACTCAGTTTTAGGGGGTTTTGATTTGATTAAGGAGCTTTCTATACAGTTATATTCATTAAGGGACGAAACAAAAAATGATTTTATCGGTGTTTTAAAAAAGCTTGGAGAAATTGGCTATACAGGTGTTGAATTTGCAGGATACGGGGACATTCCGGCTGAAATTATGAAAAATACGCTTGATGAATGTGGAATGAAATCCGTTGGCAGTCATGTTGGACTCCAACAGTTAAAAGATAACCTGGAATTTGAACTGGAATATAACAAGGCATTGGGAACAAAGTATATCGTTGTACCACATTGCGAGCTTAAAACGAAGGATGACTGTCTGAGAATTGCTGACGAAATTAATGGTTATGCCGAGATATTTAATAAGAATGGATTCTTGTTTGCATATCATAATCATGATTTTGAGTTTAAAAAAGATGGCGATAGATTTTTACTTGACATCTTATTTGAGAATTTGCATAACGTCTATATGGAGCTTGATATGTATTGGGCAACTTATGCAGGCGTTGATGCACTCTCTTATCTTTCCGAACATAAAAATGCTAAGCTTTTGCACCTTAAGCAGATTAAAGACCTTGAAAGTAAACAATGTGTTGACCTCAATGAGGGTATGCTTGATTTTAAAGAAATTATTTCAAAGGCATTATCTTATGGTGTTGAGGAATTTATTCTTGAGCAGGAAACATTTGCCATTTCGCCCTATGTCAGCGTTAAAAACGGCTATGATCATATTATGAAAATTTAAGGATGGAGGTTTTTCTATGAAATTGGGAGTTTTTACCGTTCTTATGAACCACAAAACAGTTGAGGAGGCTTTTAAATATTTTAACAGTGTTGGTATACAGGCTGTTGAAATTGGAGCCGGAGGTTATCCCGGAACTGCTCACATGAATCCCACTGAATTTTTGTCCGATCCTTCAAAAATTGAAAATTTTAAAGCCTTACTTGAATACTATAATCTTAATATTTCTGCATTCAGCGTTCACTCAAATCATGTACATCCGTTGCCCGAAATAAGAGAAAAAGCTCACAAGGAATTCATTGATGCTTGCAAGATTGCCGAAAAGTTTGGCGTTGACACAGTTGTGACCTTCTCCGGCTGTCCGGGCGGCTCAAAGGACGACAAGCAGCCAAACTGGGTTACTTGTTCCTGGCCAAGCGAGTATTACGAAGTTCTTAAATACCAATGGGATGAATGCCTCATACCTTACTGGCAAATGGCCGCTAAACAAGCCGCAGAATATGGTATAAAGAAGATAGCTCTTGAAATGCACCCAGGATTTTGTGTATACAATCCCGGAACGCTCTTAAAGCTTAGAGAGGCTGTCGGTTCGTCCATTGGCGCTAATTTTGACCCGAGCCATCTATTCTGGCAAGGCATCGACCCTGTGGTTGCAGTTAAGCACCTTAAGGGAGCTATTTATCATTTCCATGCAAAAGACACAAAGATTGACAACACCAACAGAGATATCTATGGTGTTTTGGACAGCAGAGGATATGATCAATACGCACAGCGTTCATGGAATTTCCGCACGGTTGGTTATGGGCACGACTATTCTGTTTGGAAAGATATTATCTCTGCTTTACGCATAATCGGATATGACGGTTCTATCAGCATTGAGCACGAGGATCCTTTAATGTCTAGTGAAGAAGGCCTTGAAAAGGCTGTAAAATTTCTTAAGGAAGTTATATTGTTTGAACAGCCCTCTGATATGTGGTGGGTCTGATTAAATTCTAAACTGTTTCTAAATTAAGCCCATGTCCTTAAGCTTGGACATGGGCTTTTATTATAGGTGACATCTTTATGGGAGGTTTTTTATGAAGGAATTAAAAGCTATGAGCAAGCAGGAGCTTGAACTTTTTTTAGATGAAGAAAGGCGCAAGTACGACGAGATTAAGCGTATGGGGATGTCTTTGGATATGTCTAGGGGCAAGCCCGGAAATGACCAGCTTTCTTTATCTAATGATATGCTCACTATACTTGGCGACGGATATAAGGATGATAGCGGTTTAGATTGCCGCAATTACGGCGGGCTGGACGGCTTACCGTCTATGAAAAAGATATTAGCTGACATTTTGTGCGTTTCTGTGGATGAGGTTATTATAAACGGCAATTCCAGCCTTTCTACTATGTTTGACAATATCGCCGCGAATATGACGCATGGTGTACGTGATGGTGAACCTTGGGCTAAGCAGGGAAAAATCAAGTTCATTTGTCCTTCGCCCGGATATGACAGGCATTTTGCTATTTGTGAATACTTCTTGATTGACATGATAAGCGTTCGTATGCTGCCTACAGGCCCAGATATGGATGAGGTTGAACGCCTTGTTTCAAGCGACCCTATGATTAAAGGCATGTGGTGCACACCGAAATATTCAAATCCGGACGGCATTTCATATTCCGATGAAACCGTTAAGCGTTTAGCTGCGTTGAAACCTGCAGCAAATGATTTCAGGATATATTGGGATGATGCCTACACTATACATCATCTCTATGATGAACCAGAAAAACAAGACCGCACGCTTAACATCCTTCGTGAATGTGAAAATGCCGGCAACCCAAATATGGTCTACATATTCACTTCGTTTTCTAAAATCAGCTTTTCCGGTGCTGCCGTTGCGGCTATGGCTTCATCTAAGTCTAATGTGGAATATATCAAAAAGCGCATGTCTGTTCAAACAATTGGCCCCGATAAGCTTAACCAATTGAAGCATGTTAGGTTTTTTAAGGATTTTGATAACGTAAAAGAACATATGAGAAAGCATGCCTCAATTCTACGTCCTAAGTTCGAGCTTGTTCTTGATACGTTGGACAGAGAATTAGGTGAGCTTGGTATATGCACTTACAACAGGCCGCGCGGAGGATATTTTGTGTCATTCTTTGCGACAAAGGGCTGTGCGAAGAAAATCGTCTCCTACTGCAAGGAGGCCGGTCTTACACTCACTACTGCGGGTGCAACTTACCCTTACGGTAATGACCCCGACGACAGTAACATTCGTATCGCTCCATCATTCCCATCGCTTGATGAACTTAAAAAGGCTATAGAAGTTTTCTGTGTATGTGTGAAACTTGCAACGGCTGAAGCATACCAAGCAAATTAAAGTTTTGAAAAATATCAAAAAGCAGATCGAGTTTACAGAAATTTGTAGACTTGGTCTGCTTTTTTATGCTATTGACAAAACATTAAGACAGCTTTATAATTGCATCGTTAATATACTTAACACTGTTAATAAGAAGGAGGTGATTTTATAGGTATTAAGGAACGCCGTGATAATGAAAAGGCAGACATGAGAAAGAAAATTATGGATGCTGCTGTTGAAATTATCAATCAGGATGGGTACGAAAGTTTATCAATCAGAAAAATTGCAAACAAAATTGAATATTCACCTACCACTATCTATCTTTATTACAAGGACAAAGCTCAAATCATTACTGACATAGCTGATGAGCTTTACAAAAAAACTGTAGTAAATGCAACGGCCATTTTGAATGAAAAGTTTTCTGATTCATTGGATAACCAAATCAGAGAAATCTTGGTTGTATTTATTAAAAGTCTTACAGATGAGGCCGAAATGGCAAAGGCTGTTATATACAGCGGTATAAATGCTGTATTTTCAAGTGAAAGCTCAGCCACTATTCCCACTAACCCAGGTATAGAAATGCTTGACCAATTACTTTCATCCGGAATTGAGAAAAATTTATTCAAACCCAATATTCGCAATACTTCTTGGATGATTATTAGTGCTTTACTTGGATTCGTTATGAATTCTATTGAAAGCAAGTTATACTTAATGGATGATTTTAACCAACTTGCAAATAGCTTTGTAGAAATTTTGATGGGGGGAATAGCACAACAAACGTGCAAAAACAATTTTATTTAAGGCGGGATTTTTTTGAGAATGACAATTTCTAGACTTGTTATTTTAATAGCTATTGTTTCATCTATATGTGCTATTGTGGGGATTTTTTCAAAATCGGGCGAAGGGAGACGAGAATTTACAACAATTAATAACGAAATTATAGAAATATATGGTAATGGAGTGTATAGAAATAATTCTGTTTCTGTAGCTTCTCAGGCCATTGCGCAAGATATAGTGACAATGCTTTTAGGAGTTCCCCTCTTGGTAGTTTCTTTAATTCTATCGCGAAAAACACTTAGAGGTTTATTTTTGCTAACGGGTACATTAGGTTATTTTTTATACACGTACTTGTCATACGTTTTTTTGGCAATGTATAACTATCTATTTTTGTTTTACGTGATTTTGATGTCAAGCAGCCTGTGTGCGTTTATCTTATGCATAATCTTAATTGCAAAGCATTACATCAAGGATTGTTTTAAAGACAGTTTTAATTCAAGATTTATAGGTGGATTTATGCTTTTTTTGGCTGTATTCGTTGGTCTTATGTGGTTGGGAAGAATTATACCCCCTTTATTAAGTAAATCTGCACCTTTTGGTCTTGAACATTACAACACACTGGTTATTCAAGCGCTTGATCTTGGATTGATTGTTCCCGTTTCATTTTTAGCAGGAATATATACTCTAAAGAAAAAAACGCTTGGTTACCTCCTTTCTTCAATAATGATTATAAAAGGAATTTCATTGCTGACAGCTATAACCGCAATGATAATTTTAATGGTAATAAATGGTGCGCAGACAAGCATTATTGAAATGATCATCTTTCCACTATTTAACCTAATTGCAGTGTTCAGCTTGGTGTTAATTATTAAACAAATTAAACAACCTGTGGAATATAAAAAAGTGGAACTCAATGTATAAAAACAAAGGGTGTAATATTTATGATCAGGGGAATTCAAGGTATTTCAAATGATTCTGGGCAAATTAACAAGTATTTTTTATGAGAGGACAATTTCAAGCTGTAGAGGATAAGGTATAATTCCTTGAATTATTCCAAGAATTATGATAGAATGTCCCCTATATTTTCAATAGACCTCTACGAAAGCGGTGTTCTTGCTTGGTTTTTTCGTCTTTGACCTTTCTATACTTGTTTTTACCGGTTGCTTTAATTGCTTACTTTTCTTGCGGTAGTTTAAAGAGCAAGAACATAATCCTTACAGTTTTGTCCCTGCTTTTTTATTCCTGGGGCGAGCCTGTTTGGGTTGTTTTGCTCGTTATAAGCGCGTTAACTGACTTCACAATAGGCAAGCTTATTCATAGATACAGAAACCAAACACTTTTACCCAAGTTCTTTCTCGCGCTTTCGTTGGCAATTAACTTGGGTCTTTTGGCTGTTTTTAAATATCTTGTGCTCTTGAAGCCTATCCTACCAATTCCAAACATTGCCTTACCCATAGGCATTTCTTTTTATACCTTTCAAACCCTCTCATATTCTATAGACGTTTACCTCAAAAAAGCAAAGGTACAGCGTTCATTTTTGGATTTTCTCTTATTCGTATCGTTGTTTCCACAGCTTATCGCGGGGCCTATCCTGCGATATACAGACCTTGCCGAACAACTATCACATCGTGAACATTCCTTTGAAAAGATTTCACGCGGTATTATCCGTTTTTTAGTCGGACTTTGCAAAAAAGTTTTGATAGCTAACCACGCGGGTTATGTTGCCTCAACCTTTTTAGATTTTGGTACATATACACCATCAGCAGCCACAGTTTGGTATGGTATTTTTATGTTTTCTTTGCAGATTTACTTTGATTTCTCAGGTTATTCGGATATGGCCATCGGGCTTGGAAAGATGTTTGGGTTCTCTTATCCTGAGAATTTCAATTATCCGTACATCTCACGCTCTGTTACAGAGTTTTGGCGTCGTTGGCATATTTCTCTTGGGCAATTCTTTAGGGATTATGTCTATATCCCTCTTGGCGGCAACAGGTATGGGCAAATCCGAAATATAGCTGTTGTATGGTTTTTGACCGGACTTTGGCACGGCGCAAGCTTTAATTTTGCACTTTGGGGGCTGTATTATGCGGTGCTTTTGATATTTGAAAAGTTTGTGCTATTACGCTTATTAAATGCGGCTCCGCGGTTTGTGGGTTACATTTATATGATTTTTGTCACGCTTATTGGATGGTGCATTTTTTATTTCACAGAATTTTCAGAGCTGTCTCAGGCGCTTTTGGCTCTTATTACCTTTTCTTCCGACGCTAGCTATGCGGTTTTCGCCTCACTAAAAAACAACATTATTTTCATTCCCATTGCAATTTTAGCTTCAACGCCGGTTTTAAAGCTTGTTAAGCCATATATAAATGAACGTGCTAGAACTCCAATTGCAATTACATTCGCAGTTCTTTCGTTATTCATCTGCACAGCTATGCTTGCGAGCGACAGTTACAATCCGTTTTTATATTTCAGATTTTAGAGAAAACCTTTAAAAAATCCGCTTTGAATTTTTAGAGGTACCAGAGGATGTTAAACGTGAAAAAATATATAATCATATGTATATTCATAATACCCATATGTTTTTTTGGTTATTTAAGTATGGCCTTACAAAGCGAAACCTTCATCGAAGAAGAAAGCCGTATGACATACCCTATGCCAATAATAAACTTTGAAAATTATTTTTCAGGGTTATTTACAGAGGCTTTTGAGAATTTTTTCAATGACGCTTTTCTATTTAGAGAACAACTTATTAATGTCTCCGACCTTTTTTCTAATTTTTACTTCTTCACAGGGCTTAAATCCCAATCTGAGGTTTTGGACAAGAACGGTATATTGTTTTTTGATGGACGTATAACTGAGAAATTTATTTACGATGAATCAAGTATGCTTTCGTATGCCGAAGCTTTGAATAAACTCTATAAAGAATGCGGAGAGATACAGACCATTGTTATGTTACCGCCATCGTCGGAGGAATTATATCTGCCCGACCGTTACCGTAACCTTAAAAACAGTCAGCGTTTTGCGATACAACAGCTTGAACGGCATCTGAACGGGCCTGTGGTGCTGCCTTTGAATGACATATTTGAGAAAAACAAGTCTGAATATCTATACTTTAACACAGACCACCACTGGACTATGCTTGGCGCGTACTATGCCTACAAGGCACTTGCGAACACGTTAGGATTACCCTGCTCGGACATACATCAATGGACTTCTGGCACTTATGAAAATTACAAAGGCAGTCTTTACAAATATCAGTTACGGTTGAGCAATGCTATTGAAACTCAGATCGATGAGGTTCGTTATTTTATACCGCCTGTTTCAGGAAAGACGATATCATACAGGCAAGCGGATTTATCTGACCCGTCTGAGAGGCAGCTCGTTTATACCGATTATGATGAAGATACGAATTTTTATAACGTCTTTCTTGGCGGTGATATGCCCATTGGTTATATACATTCAAGCAACCGTAACGGGCGCAGTATAATGGTTGTGCGAGATTCTTATGGGCATGCGTTTTTGCCGTTTTTGACACAGGCCTTTGAACATATCTATGCAGTTGAGCCTAGATATTTCCATGGAAATAGCAACACGTTTAACTTGAGCGATTTCACAAAAGGCAAGTCTATAGACACTATGCTTTTCCTGAATTATCCCTATGTGGCTTTATCCAATTACAGTACGGTTTGGGGCGAGGTTTTGCAAAGCATCTCCGCAAATGCAGCCTCCAATCAAACCTATATTTCGCCCTCAACCGACAGGGTTTATTTAAACGGCCGTGGGATTTTTGCAAAGGTTTACAAGAAAGACGGTGTTAACCGCATACGTCTTGCTGACATTGCGTATGCACTTAACGGCACAAACTCCGCTTTCAACTTCTACAAGGAAGTGAACTCGCTTTATATAGAAAAAGACCGCCCGTACAAAGCCGGACGGCCTGAACAAAAATCTGAAAGCGGTGCAAGATTGGCTACTGAAGTTGAATATGAGATTAAGGTTGATACCAAAACTCAAGGCAAAATAACAGCATACGTTATAAAAGATGAGCTTTATGTAAACATGCGTGATGTCGCCGAACTTCTTAACCTTGGCTTGGGCTGGGACGACGGAGCGAAGGCTATCCTTATTTCTACACGTTAAGGTATAAGTGTAGAAGGGATTAAGCGGCGGATAAATCGTCAATAAAAATAACTATATACTCGGCAATAATGTTGCCAAAAACCAAGTTAGAACTGCATACAAA
>CAYPQA010000116.1:0-9656 GCA_964412725.1 uncultured Eubacteriales bacterium | reverse complement strand
CCCCTATTTTTTTACCGCTAAGTTTCTTATTCTTTAAGTAATTCCTTATGGTTCTCGTTGTGAGGTTTGTAAATCCTGCAACATCCTCAACTGTGTAAAGTTTCTCAAAATCCATATTGCACCCTCCTTTGCTTCATATTATCACATTAATATTCATATATCAATACATAATTTCATATATTTTCATATGAGTTTTTATTATTGTCTACGTAGTTACGTCGGCTAAATTTTCCTAGAGTTCAACTTTGTGCGCAAAAAAGCGACCCACGATTTCTCATGAGCCGCCTTTGCTTTTGGATTTAGATTTTTAAACTACCGTGTTGCTGACTTGACGGTGTTCGTCGGTCTGGTTAGCGCAATGTAATGCAGTTTCTTTTAGCTTGGGTAAGGACTATTGAAATTCTCTTCTGCGTATTTTACAGCTTGCTCTAACGTCATTCCTTTAAAATTCTGCGCATTTAGATAACGCCCGCTTTTTTTGTCATTTACAAATACCCCCACAACAACTCCCGGAATAGCACTTTCCGGTTCATTTGGAGCATATTTCCCGCCTAAGTCTGTACGACACCAATCCGGATCCGTTAAGTTTATCATAACATTAGTGCCATTAACCTTAGAACCAAGGTCTATGGTGAATTTATCAAGAGCTGCTTTACTCGCCGAATATCCTGCTTGTTGAGGTTCAAGCTTAATACCACTTGTTGTATTCAATATTCGTCCAAAATTTCTTTCAATCATCTTGGGTAGGAAGTGGTAGCATATCATTGCCGGAGCTATCATGTTGATCATAAAACTTTGAGTAAAGTCTTTGACAGGCGTTTTTAAGTAGTCATTTCTGTAAGCGACTTGCACTCCCGCATTGTTCAGGACAATGTCAATCTGAGTGCCTTTTTTATCAATCTCGCTAAGCATATTACCCACTTGATTGGCATCATCTAATTCTGCTTCGACAGCATATGCCTCAACTCCCAAGGCAACAACCTCGGATAAAATTATTTCTGTGTGCTCTAACTTCCTACTGTGAAGCACTAAATTGCAGCCTTGACTTGCCATAAATTTCGCAGCGAGATAACCAATTCCCCTGCTTGCTCCTGTGATAAGTGCCCACTTGTTTTTTACGTTTGTCATAGTATTAACCCCTTTGCGTATTCTCAAGAACTTTTCTTTTATTCCTTTATCATAATATCCACGCCAAATGTTTATTCATTATATCATTAATAAACCCTAATAGTAAACAGGTAATCGTTTTGGATTCTTGCCGGCGGAGTTGAAGGACTATGGACGCACTCTTAATGTTAAAGCCCACAAGAGGCCTACCGTAAAGGGTACGGTTGCTCTTGTGGGCTTTTTTTATTTCTTCACAAAGTGGTCAATAAACTTAGCAAACACAGTAGAAACCTGTGCCCTGTTGGAAGTTTCCTTCGGCATGAATAGGTTTTCGCCCATACCGTTTATAATGCCATATCTCTTCATTTCATAGACAGCCGTTTTTGCCCAAGGGCTTATTGAGCCGTCGTCTGTGAATGATGAATTGTCGTTTTGAGCGTTAAGGCTTATGCCCTTGTAGCCCATATACCTGTAAAGCATAACTGCCATTTCTTCGCGGCTTATGGCCTTGTCCGGGTCAAACTTGCCTTCGCCGGTTCCTGCAACAATGCCTTTATCGGATGCCCAAGAAACAGCCTTGCCGTACCAGCTTTCGATGTCAACATCGCTGAATGAGGTGGTCTTGTATGCAGAAAGGTCTGTATCGTCCAAGCGTGAAAGCACAGCCGCAAACATAGCTCTTGTCATACTGCCTTCGGGAGCGAATTTGCTTTCCCCAACACCGCTGAAAAGACTTCTTGCAGTCACAAAGGTTACATTGCTTTCAAACCAATCATTTGGGTTGACATCAACAAAGCTCTTGTAAGAGTAGCCCAAAGCATACTTGGAGAAATGGTTAATTGTGAAATGCATACGGCCCGATTGGGTGTTGTAAGAACAATAGTTCACAAGCTTTATATGTCCGGTTTCGTCAAGATAGTAGATAACAATACTCTCGGGTCTTTCAAATTTTTGTGGGCTGTAAGGTATTGTTACGGTTGCCTTGCCCTCCCTGAAATCTGAAATTATTTTGTCCCCGCTTGTGATTGTAAACTCGTAAACCGGCTTGCCTTTGACTGTGTTTTGAGTCTGTCTCGGGAGCGAGTTAAGGTCTACAACACTCGTAGAAATTTCTATATCCTTCTCAGCCTGCGCATCTACTGCCTTGAGTGCAATTTCATCAAGAGAGATTGTGGCGAAAGGAGTTACGATCTTAACGGTAACCTTATTATCCACCATATCTTTTATCGAATCCTTGGGGATAATTAGGTCAACCTTTGATACGTTTTTAACCGGCGTTATGTTGAATTCGATTGAGCGGTCTGAAACGTCGGTTTTTTCGGATAGTAATGCTTTTATCAATGTTGTTATTGTTTCGGATGTCAATGTGGCTTTAGCGCCTTTCCCCGCACTTACAGGGGTTATGCTCACGGTTATTGAAGCCTGCTTGTTTGCTACAATAATTTCCCCAACAGCAATACTACCGGCGGGGTTTTTGCTTGCGGTATTATTGTTGGTGTCGTTATTGCTGCCTGAATTGTTACTGCCAAGGCCCGTGTTGTTGTCGGATGTGTTTGGCGGTTGTGGGGTTGGGTTGGGTTGTGTGTTGCCGTTATCCCCATCGTTGTCCCCATTGTCCCCATTATCGCCGTCATCGGGTTGTTGCGGAATATTGAACACGAGGATTGCTGTTCCGCCGTCTTGTAATGACGGGATACTCAGAGTTATCTCGGAGTTCGCATTAACGGTATATTTTGTGGAATTAAATAAATCGGTAATGCTAAAGCCTTCAGGTAGAGCTGCAAGTGAGCTTGTGTTGATAGTTTTGCTTATTGCCTGGTTGTCAAGGTTTGTGGCAATTATGGCTACTTGATTCTTGTAGGCTCGGGCAAACACCATAAACTTCTCGCTGTCACTTCCCTCAAGCTTTGCTCTTGAACCCTTTGAGAACAGCTTGCTGTAATCGCTACGAATGTTCAAAAGCTTACTATAATGGGTGAAAAAGTTATTTGAGCTTGTAGCCTGAGCCCAGTCGAAGTCCTTACGGTTGTCATATTGCGGCCAGCTATTGGCACCTGACATACCTATTTCTTCGCCATAGTAGATAACGGGCTGACCTTTGGCTGTAATTTGCAAGGTTGCAGCCAATTTCATCTTGTCCTGGTCATTTTCCAGAGCGTACAAGAAACCATTCTCGTCATGACTGCTCAAAAACTGACCCCTTGTGGCAACGTTTGAAAGGCTTGAATTTCTGGCCTCCAATGACTTCTCTGCATCTTCAAGTTTTCCGTTGAGGAAATCTTTAGCAATACTCTTAAACGAGAAATCAAGTGATGAATCCATCTCTCCATTGTTGAGATAGGTGTTTATTTTACTATCATCCGCCCATATCTCAGCTATAATCTTATGCTCTGCATTTACACTTGCAAGAACCGCCTTAAATTGACGCAATGTCTCATGGTCTACATGCTTTGCTGTGTCCAGTCTGAAATAGGCTATAGAGTTGCCCTTCGCTGTCTTTAAGCTCGCCCATGCAGCCTGCCAATTTATAAGCTGAGAACGCACAGCCTGATCCTCTGTCTTGAAGTCGGGCAGACCCGCAAGGCTGGCGGTTTCATCATCGTTACCGGAGCTATCTCTAAACATGCCTTGGAAGTTAGGATTATTCTCCGTTCCGTAGCCCGCATGGTTTAAAACCACGTCAACCATGATTTTGATGCCCCTGTCTGCAGCCTCGTCTATCAAGGTTTCAAGCTCCGCTCTTGTGCCTAGATAGGGATTAAGCCTTGTAAAATCGTTAGCCCAATAGCCGTGGTAGCTGTAGTAACTGCCGTTCTGCTGTGTTCCGAAATCTTCTTGAACATTATCAACTATGGGCGTTATCCATATTGTGTTAATGCCTAAACCCTTAAGATAATCCAGCTTTGCGGTTACGCCTGCAAAGTCGCCGCCGTGATATGCGCCGGGGTTGGATTTATCCACAAGTGCACCGTTATTTGCCTGATTGCCGTCATAGAAACGGTCTGTAAGCATAAAGTAGATTCTTGCCTCGTCCCAGTCAAATCCGGTTTCGGGGGTTTCCGTGACCGTAACTTCAGTTGTGAGATAGTAGGTATTATTATTGCTGTCAACAACCGTAACGGGAATGGTCTTTGCTCCCGCGGATATATAATCCCTTATACCGAACGCGGCCTTACCGCTTTCCTTGCTCACAGGGAAGCTTTGACTACCTCCCACAGCGGACAGGTTTGCTGTGATGGATTTTATTGTTATATCCGAGGAGGTTACAGTAATAACGGGGTTTTGCCTTGAATTTGCGGCAGAGGGCGAGATTGAGACAGACAGGTTTAAAACGTTAACCGTCAAAGTCGCCTTTGCGCTCTCTAAGGTTCCGCTCTTAATTGTTATTTGAGCCTTGCCCTTATCATGTGCTGTAACCTTTCCGTTTTCAAACGTCGCAACGGTCGAATTTGATGAGACGCTTTCGATGGTTGGGTTTAAAATTAAAGCTCCGAATTGGTCTTTAACTGTAACCTTTATATTTGCGGTTTTGCCCGGTTCAAGCGTTATATTGTCCTTGTCAAGCGTAATGGTTGTGGGTTCTTGTACGTATGCACCTCTATCAATGTCATACAAAACCATGGCGGAAAGTCCGCTTACATTAATGCTTGCACCGCCTGAAATTTGAGTTCCAAGCTTTTGCGTACCCGCCAGCTTGTCGTGGACTACTATATTCCAAGGTTGGCCGTCTTGATTTGTTGGAAGTGTAAAGTTAGTACTTCCGTCATTACCGTTATAAATTACTACGATGTTTCTCCAACTGTCGCCGTTTGCGTAGTCCTTAATCATAAACGCAACGACGTTACCTTGTTGTTTCAAAATTTGAACGCTTCCAAGCTTAGACTTGTCATCTATTCTGAATGCGGGATGCTCCTTGCGTAATTGTATAAGCCCCCTGTAGTAATCATTAACGGCTTGGAAATCCGCAACGTTTTTCCACCTTATCATATTTATTGAATCGGGGCTTTTGTAGCTGTTGTGGTCGCCAAACTTGGTACGCAGAAATTCGTCTCCGGCTTGGAAGAAAGGTACACCCTGCATTGTCATAATCATAGCTGTTGTAAGGTTTGCACGACGTACAATACTATTGTCCAATGCATCAGTCTGAGTAATATGACTGTATGGGGTTGCATTGCTTACAGCCGCGTCCACCGAACTTCCGTCAATCATTGCGCCATCTTGCATCTTATGCCAAAGCATATTCAAAGAATCATTCAGACCTTGCGACACAATAACCTTATCGTAAAGGTTCAGGTTGTCATGCGCGGTTACATAGTTAATGCTTTCCGTCGGAGAGTTTGTGAAATCTCCGGTTGCACCGAAAATGCCCTTTACTATGTCGTCTTCCTTCCCGGTTGCACCGGTTGCAAAGCCCTTTCCTGTGCTGTCACTGTCGCCCTTTATCGCACCGCGGATATTGTCGTTAAACACAGCATAGCCTTGGTTCTTTTGAGAGCCTTTGCCTACACCGTTTTCAAGCGGTGAACCTCCGGCTTGCCAAGGCTCGCCATAGATGATGATAGACGGGTCTACTTCGCTCTTAAGCTGGCTTGCAATCTGACTTGCCGTGAGTTCATCTATAAGCCCGTACAGGTCAAAGCGGAAACCGTCAATATTATACTCCCTCGCCCAATATTTCACGGAGTCCAGAATATATTTTCTGACCATCTCACGCTCTGTAGCAACCTCATTTCCACAGCCGCTGCCGTTTGCAAAGTTAAGGTTGGAATCTATGGTTCTGTAATAGTAGCCAGGAACGATTTTATTAAAAGGCCCTTCCTCTATCTCAAACGTATGGTTATAAACAACGTCCATAACAACCCTTATGCCCGCATCGTGGAGAGCCTGAACCATCTGTTTAAATTCGGTTATTCTCTTTGAAGGGTTCGTTGGGTCTGTAGAATAAGAGCCTTCGGGAACGTTGTAATTTTGCGGGTCATAGCCCCAGTTCATTTTCGGGTCTGTGGAATTCGGGTCATCTACCCTAAGCTCGTTCACCGTCTTGAAATCATAGGTTGGCAGCAAATGAACCGTTGTTATGCCCAATTCCCTTAAGTGGTCGATACCGATTTTTTGACCACCGTAGGTCAAGCCCGTTTCCGTAAACGCAAGATACTTGCCCTTGTTCGCAAAGCTTGCGGTTGGGTCTATGGAAAAGTCCCTTATATGCAGCTCGTAAAGTATATGGTCTGTATCTGTGGTTACATTTTGGGGCTTTTCATTGGGTTTCCAGTTTGAAGGATTTGTGGATACCAAGTCTACGATAGCCGTGCGTTGTCCATTTGCTGAAACCGCTCTTGCGTATGGGTCTACAGCGTAGTTAACCTTTCCGTCCGCAAACTCTACCTTATACATGTAATACTTTCCGCTAAGGTTGCTTGTGGAGGTTGCAGACCAAACACCTGTACTTGAATCCCTTGTCATATCCAAAAGCGTATCCGGTGAACTATGGTTGGTCACCAAGCCCTTTGCGTCATAATTTCCGGCTGTGTTGTACAACGCAACGGAGACCTTTTTGGCTGTGGGTGCCCAGACCTTAAACGATGAGGTTGCACCCATTTGTGTATAGCCCAGATCATTTCCTGGGTAATAATAGTTATTTAAAACATTGCGCAAAATAATGGTCTTTGGGGCATATGAGCCGGAATTGTGCCTAACCTCAAGCAATGCAGTTGGGTTTATGCTTGAACCCAAGCTTATAACGCCCTCACCAAAGCCTGTACCCGCACTTGCGCTTCCGTTAAGCTTCACGCCGTCTTGATAGACGCTGAAGTTGCTGAAATTAACACCTGACGGATTGCCGCTTACCTTAAACCTCACCTGTGAGGCTGTATCCATTACAGCAAATACCAATCTAGGTGCAATTGCCTCCTGCAAGCTGTAATAAACACCATCATCATCCTGAACAAGCCAAACTTCAGTGCCTTTGGAAAGGTCAAAACGTCTTGTTTCGCCGTCTTTACCTGCCCATTCGCCTTTTCTTATTATAAAATTAATCGCATTAAGTTCCTCTGTAAAGCTTACGGTTGCCTTATTCCAGCCGTTAACAACGGAACTGAAAGCATGGCTTGCTCCACCTTGGCCATCCTTCCAAACCCAGAGGTTCCAGTCCTTATAGTTGCCATCATATCGTAGGTAGTTTATCTTGAATTCTGTGAGTGTATCGGCTACCGTAATGGTCTTTTCGCTAGAATATTCCTTGTTGTAAACAGGGGCAGCCCCATTTGTATAATTCACATTAGCAACAACGGTGAATGACGTTCCGGCTGCAACGTCGGACGCAACTGAGATAAGCCCTGTACTTGATATCGAAACACCGCTTACCGGAGTTTTCAAGGACCAGTTCACCGTTGGTGTTGCCTCTGAACCAAACTCATCAACAAAACTTGACGAAGCTTGCATAGTTTTGCCTTGCTTGATAAAATCGGATTCAACAATTGCGGTAAACTTTGGCTCTTTCAAGTTAAACTTGTATTTTAACGTTGGAGTTGTTTCGTTAAAATCAATATAAAGCGTTGTCAAAGCTTGTTTTTGAAGATTGACAGAAACTATTCCATATTCTCCGGCTGTAGCCGTATAAGACCCTGCGGGCAAAAGCCTTGTTAGTGAATAAAACTTATCATCAAGGTTATAGTCCACGAACCGCACTGCATCTTTAGTGTCTGCGCCTTGCAGGTAGGTTTTCAATGTTCCCTCGGTTAGGGTTATATCCTTAGTATAGTCGGGTGTATACCAAAGGATTTTACTATCACTTGGTATTGTTGCGGCATCAGCGTTAAACTTGCCGTCTTCACCCTCCACATAGACATACATCTTCCTATCGTTAGGTACATTGCTATCCTTAAAATAGATATTTACCTTGGAACGCTTGTTCAGTGTAAGGCTGATATTGTCGTAGTTTGACGAATTATCGCCCGCACCAAACTGCGTTCCCCAGCTATCACCATCCGAAAGCTTAAATTCATAAGAACCCGCGTCCTTTATATACGAAATTCCGTAAAATCCAGAATCAAGTACAGATAGAGAGTTCCTCGAATAGTAACCCCAACTTCCGTCTAAACTACCCCTTACAGTCCAATTCAGGCTACCTGGTATATTGGCTGAATAGAAGGTGTCTACGGTTAATGCTTTTTGAGTCTTTAATGTCAAGCTAATAGTCTTATTTTTGGTGGTTGTGCCATCACCAACAAGGATGTCGGCCGGCATTTCAAGTGTATATTCGGTACTGTTTGTATGAAAAGTATCCGTATTAAAGGCAATAATGATGCTTCTTTTGTCCGGACTTAATGATGCAGTAAGATATGATTGTGTATCATTGCCTTTTTTGAATTGTATGTGGTCTTTTAAATTTGTTACACTGTCTGCTAAAGTCATTGACTCGCTGAAATTCAGTGTTATCTGAGTTGTACCGATAGGAATAGCCGTTAAATCCGGATTGGAATTGAGATATTCCAGTGTATCGGTTATAGGGGTAATAACTGCGCTTAAGTTTTTGGTAGCCTTATCCAGTTTAACGGTTACCTTGGATTTTCCAGTTAAGGCAATTTCAAGGTTGTTACCATTAACACCTATCCAGTCACTTCCGTCAGTCGCTTTCATTGAATATGTTCCCGTTGCAAGCTCATCAAATTCAAAGGTCTGGACAGTTTTGTACGGGTCGTTGTTGGAAGGTGTCATCTTGAAATTTTCATCAGATGGATTCCATCCGGAGCCTGGTTGATGAGTTCCCGCAAGCACATATACATTGTCGTTTGGGGTGTAATAAGCATTTGCAAAGTTACAGCTTGCTGGACTGTTCACACTGCCGTCTTGATCAATAATATAGGCTGCGCCCTTGCCTGTAACTGTGTTGTAATAAATATTAACCTTGGATGGTTTGCTTAAGCTTAGAGTTAAGTTCCCCCCACCGTTTCCTATGCCGTTACCCGATTCTCCGGCATTTACAGTGCCGTTCCAACCGACAGGGTCATCAGACAGCTTAAACTCATATGAACCTGGGTCTTTTACAATGGAAATAACATAAAGTTCATTGCTTATCCTTTTAAAAACATAATTTTGACTATAACTCCAGCCGGCATCAGAAATATCTCCTTTCAAATGTAGCGGTATAGTTCCGTCTGCAACATATTCCGTAAACGAATCCGGCATCAGTGTAGCTGCCGGAACAGTTCCTGTTAAAGCCGATGGAGTGGTAAATTCAAGACTAAAAACGCTTTCTGTTTCCAAAAATTCATCCGCGCTTACATTTGACGGACTAAACAAATTGATTTTAAATACTGTAAAGACAATTGCAAGAACAAGAAACAAGCTAATAGATTTTTTCATCTTAATCATAAAATACCTCCCTACATTTTTTTAAATATGATTATTTTAAAAAAGTATAATTAACTCATAACACCCACCTCCTGTATCTTTCTTCTAGTTAAAAATTCATAGATACATTATACATTGTAAGTTATATATAAACAACAATAAATTGTTATAAGTTAGTTATAAATAGTAATTGGTAA
>CAYPQA010000115.1:0-9887 GCA_964412725.1 uncultured Eubacteriales bacterium | reverse complement strand
TATTTACCCCCTTTCCTCAAATACGATTGCACCGTTAGGGCAACCCTCAACACATCTTGGTGTTCCGGCGTTAGTCTTAATGCAAAGCTCACACTTTTGCACAACGCCCTCATCCGATGGCGAAACCGCTCCATAAGGGCAGCTTAATATACAAGTATAGCAGTTTATGCACCTGTCCTTGTTTATCGTAATAACCCCGTCGTTTACATTTAATGCGCCTGTTATACAGCCTTTAACACAAAGCGGCTCCTTACAGTGACGGCAAGAAACAGCAAAGCTAATGCCGTTATGCTCTTCTATCTTAATCTTTGGGTTGATTTTTATGTCCTTTAAGGCTCTTGCCATATCCTTATCATCTGTTCCTGCAAAAGCACAGTGGTATTCGCAAAGGTGACATCCAAGGCACCACTTTTCATTTACATATACCTTCTTCATAGTGTTAAATAATCCTCCCTCTGTGCGCCTACAGATACATACTTAATCGGACACCCCACAGCATTTTCGATAAAGCGTATATAATTTAGTGCAGCTTTTGGTAAATCTTCTGCGCGTCTGCACATTGAAATATCTTCATTAAAGCCGTCAAGGTATTCATATATTGGCTTTGCGCGAAGCAATCTATCTCCGGTAGGAAATATTTTGCTTTGTTCGCCGTCTATATCATATGCTACACAAACAGGTATTTTATCAAGGTATGACAACACATCAAGCTTTGTCAAAGCCAATTCATCTGCTCCCTGCATTTTTACACCATATGTTGAAGCCACAACATCAAAGCCGCCAACTCTACGTGGTCTGCCTGTTGCGGCACCATATTCTGAACCGGCTTCTCTGAGATTTGCTCCTTCATCTCCAAAAAGCTCTGCTGTAAAAGGACCCTCACCAACACAGCTTGAATATGCTTTCATAATCCCAACGGTTTTATCAAGTCTGACACCGGGTATTCCTGCGCCGATAGGCGCATAAGCCGCTATTGTAGAGGAAGATGATGTGTAAGGATAAATCCCAAAATCTATATCCCTCAAAGCACCAAGCTGAGCTTCAAACATTATATCTTTGTTTTCTTTCATAGCTCCGAGCAGATATTCAGTTGTATCCATTATAAACGGAATCAAGGGCCTGCCGTACTCAATGAGCCATTGCACGATGGTTTCAGTTAAAATCTTTCCTTGCTGCAATCCATGGCTGTTATATCCGCTTATGGTGATGTTTTTCCATTCAAGAATATCGGACACCTTTTCTTCAAGTGTTTCCGGTGAAAGTAAGTCACCCATACGAATACTTTTTTTCATATACTTATCAGCATAAACAGGAGCAATTCCTCGTCTGGTTGAACCGTATTTCTTATCGCCAAGCCTATCTTCTTCTAGATTATCCTGTAATTTATGATATGGCATGCATATCGTTGCTTTGTCGCTTATTTTAAGGTTTTGAGGCGTTATCCTTATGCCCTTGCCTTCGAGTGTTTTTATCTCACTGTATAAATGCTCTATATCAATGACCATACCGTTACCGCAAACACAGACGGTAGTATCGCGCAAAATACCCGAAGGTAATAAATTGAGTATAAATTTACCCTTTTCATTAATAACCGTATGACCTGCATTATTGCCGCCCTGATAGCGGCAAATAATATCATACTCAGATGAAAGCAAATCCACCATACGGCCTTTCCCCTCGTCACCCCAGTTAATACCAACTATTGCGGTAAGCATAACAACTACCCCTTTCACTGTGTGAAGTTTAAACTTTAATACTAACGTTTACCCCTAATAAATCGCTATTCGTGTCAAGCACAGATTTTACTTCGCTCAAAAATTCCTCAGTTTGTTCTTTTGCTATGCCGCAAAAGTTTTCTGCATTTAGGATTGTTTCCATTTCTTTTTCCGATATATTAAACGCCTTGTCATTTAAAATTCGTGTAATTAAATCATTATCCCCGCCATTTTGCTTTATCTCTTTTGCGGCACTTACCGAGTGTTGGCGAATTCTTTCGTGAAGCTCCTGCCTGTCACCGCCCTTTTTAACACAGTGCATTAGGATGTTTTCGGTTGCCATAAATGGTAACTCCTCAGCAAGGTGCTTTTCTATTATTTTAGGATAAACACAAACTCCGCCAATAATATTAATATAAAGCGATAGTATCGCATCAACGGCAAGAAATGCCTCAGGTACAGATATTCTTTTGTTTGCAGAATCATCAAGCGTTCTCTCGAACCATTGTGCGGATGCGGTAAGCGCGGGATTTATAGCGGTTGCTGTGACATATCTTGAAAGTGAAGCTATTCTCTCACTTCTCATTGGGTTTCTTTTATAGGCCATAGCCGATGAGCCTATCTGCTTATCTTCAAAAGGTTCGTCAAATTCCTTGAGGTGGGATAGCAACCGTATATCGTTTGAAAATTTATATGCACTCTGTGCAATGCCTGAAAGCACAGATAAAATGTAGTAATCAACTTTTCTTGAGTAGGTTTGACCAGACACAGAATAAACCTTATCAAACCCCATTTTTTCCGCAATCTTCTTTTCAAGCTCCTTTACCTTGTTATGGTCGCCGCTAAACAGTGAAAGAAAACTTGCACCGGTTCCTGTCGTGCCTTTACAGCCAAGAAGTTTTAGACTATCGAGTGTAAAATCCAGTTGTTCAAGGTCTAAGAGCAAGTCCTGTAACCAAAGACAGGCGCGCTTGCCTACCGTTGTGGGTTGTGCGGCTTGAAAGTGCGTATAGGCAAGGCAGGGCAGGGATTTATATTTATCCGCAAAAGTCCAAAGCTTGTTTATTGCATTTACAAGCAATTTTTTAACCAAAAGCAATGCCGACCTCATAAGGATTATGTCGGTATTATCGCCCACATAGCAGGAGGTAGCTCCAAGGTGAATGATTGGCTTTGCAACAGGGCATTGTTCGCCGTATGCCAGCACATGAGCCATTACATCGTGCCTTACCTCAGCTTCATGTCGGTTTGCAATTTCATAATTGATATTGCTTACATTACTAGTCATTTCATTAAGTTGCGCGTCGGTTATATCAAGACCCAATTCCCTTTGGCTTTCCGCAAGAGCAATCCAGAGCCTACGCCAAGTGGTAAACTTGTTATCGTCCGAGAATATAAACTGCATATCGGGGCTTGCATATCGTTTGCATAAAGGATTTTCGTATCTATCAGACATTTTTTAATCTCCCCAAGACATCTCTGTAACCGTCAAGCACGTTTCCAAGGTCACGCCTAAAACGGTCTTTGTCAAGTTTTTTGTTTGTTTCCTTATCCCACAAACGGCAGGAATCCGGCGATATCTCATCGCAAAGTATAATACCCTCGTCACTGCGGCCAAATTCAAGCTTGAAGTCAACAAGTGTTATACCCACACTTTCAAATAAATTGCACAGTAGGGTGTTTATTTTAAGCGCGGACTCCGACATTTCTGCAAGCTCTGATTTTGTAGCAATTCCAATAGCAGTTATCTGGCTATCATTTATCATGGGATCCCCAAGCGCATCGCTCTTTAGACTAAATTCTATTACAGTATTATTAAGGGCAGTTCCTTCAGAAATCCCGTATTTTTTTGAAAAACTTCCGGCAGCAATATTTCTAACAATAACCTCAACCATTAAAATTTCAGCCTTTTTAACAAGTATGCTGTTCTGGTCAATCACTCTGATAAGATGCGTTTTTATACCGTTCTTAGCAAGATAGGAGTAAATAATATTTGTTATTTCTGCGTTAAGTTGCCCTTTCCCTGAAAGCTCTTCTTTCTTTTCGCCGTTAAACGCTGTTGCCGTATCCTTATATTTAATAATGTAACTGTTATCATCTTCACCGCGGCAAACAAATTTAGATTTGCCCTCATATAAAATATCATTCATAGCCTATTCTCCCGCATGTTTTATGCCTAAAATTTCAAGCTCCTTTTCATTCAGCCCAACACCACGAAGCATGAGGCGGTTGCCCTTTAAACTCTCAATAGAATTAATACCCATACCGCCCATCATTTCCTTTATCTCATGTTCCCAAGCAGTAAGTAGATTTACGAGCCTTTTATAGCCGATGTCGGGGTTAAGTCGCTTTGTAAGCTCAGGCACTTGTGTAGCTATGCCCCAATTACATTTTCCACCGTGACAACTTCTGCAAAGATGACAACCAAGTGCTAAAAGTGCGGCCGTTCCTATGTAAACACAGTCTGCTCCAAGTGCGATTGCCTTTACAATATCAGCGCTAGAACGGATACTGCCGCCTACAACCAAGCCTACGTTATCTCTTATGCCCTCGTCGCGAAGGCGTTTGTCTACGCTCGCAAGAGCAAGCTCTATAGGAATGCCAACGTTGTCTCTTATCCTTGTAGGTGCGGCCCCTGTACCCCCTCTAAAACCGTCAATGGAAATGATGTCTGCGCCGCTCCTTGCGATTCCACTTGCAATTGCCGTTATATTATGCACAGCGGCTATCTTTACAATAACTGGTTTTTTATAATCTGTGGCTTCCTTTAATGAATAAACAAGCTGCCTTAAGTCCTCAATCGAATAAATATCATGATGAGGGGCCGGTGAAATTGCATCCGAGCCTTCCGGTATCATTCTTGTTCTTGAAATGTCACCCACAATCTTAGTTCCGGGTAAGTGCCCGCCAATGCCAGGCTTAGCACCCTGGCCCATTTTTATTTCAATTGCGGCACCGCTTTCAAGATAATCCTTATGAACGCCAAATCTTCCCGAAGCCACTTGCACAATGGTGTTTTTACCATACTTATAAAAATCCTCGTGCAAGCCACCCTCGCCTGTGTTGTAAAGTATACCCAGTTCCTCTGCCGCACGAGCCAAACTCTCATGAGCGTTATAACTTATAGAGCCGTAACTCATTGCCGAAAACATTACAGGCATTGAAAGCGTGAGGTGCGGTGGTAGGTTTGGTTTAATCTTACCATTACTGTCACGGCCTATACTCTGCGGCTTTGCTCCCAAAAACACCTTTGTTTCCATAGGTTCACGCAAAGGGTCAATAGATGGGTTCGTGACCTGTGAAGCATTGAGCAGTATTTTATCAAAGTAGACAGGGAAATTTTCAGGATTACCCATTGATGAAAGTAATACACCGCCGCTATTCGCCTGTCTGTAAACTTCATTAATTGTTTTTCCAGACCAATTAGCGTTTTCTTTATAAGTATTATCGCTTTTTACAATCTTTAATGCTCTTGTTGGGCAGAGCGAAACACAACGATGACAATTCACACATTTAGCATCATCACAGACGAGCTTTCCTCGTGTCTGTCCGTCAGGAGATTCTTCTAAATATTCGTGTACCTCATTTGCACATTGCCTTTCGCAAACTCTGCAAGCTATGCAACGATCATAATTGCGCACAACCTCATAATCGGGATATAAAAAATTTATAGCCATTCTATTCTACCTCCAATCCCGCAAGCTCTATGATAACAGGCTCGCCACCCTTTGGTGACCATACCTTATCCAAGTCACGTTCTACAATCCGTATAGCAGATTCCTCACTTGCGATATAGACTGTATCGTCCTTTTCTCCGACCACCATACTGCGTAGCTTGAGCCTATCATTGAGTGCCATTATACCGCCATTGAATCCAACAAGTATTGAAAATGGCCCCGTAATAAGCTGTGCCGAAAACACATTGCGCAGATATTCATGTATAGCTTTCTTTTCAGGGGTCATACGCCCTATAGTTTGCCAAAATGGCGCTGCAATTACAGACGCAATTTCTTCAAATCTTAGACCTTTTCTTCGGTGCAAGTAGTCTATGATATAGGTTATAACCTCGGTATCAGTTTGAAGCGTACATTTATATCCGTACATTTCCATCGCACGTCTGTTCGCATCGTATGAGGATATTTCTCCGTTATGTACAACCGAATAATCAAGCAACGCAAACGGGTGAGCACCGCCCCACCAGCCCGGTGTATTTGTAGGATAACGACCGTGTGCGGTGAAGCAATATCCCTCGTAATCTTCCAAGCGATAAAATCTCCCTACATCTTCCGGGAATCCAACCGCTTTAAACACGCCCATGTTTTTACCGCTTGAAAAGACATAAGCACCATTTATTCTTGTGTTCACACGAAACACGCATTTTACAACAAATTCCCTTTCATCAAGCTGACTGCCTGCAAGCTTTGTTGGAAGCGGTGTAAGAAAATATCTCCAAATTAGTGGTTCGTCGGTTATTTCTTTGATTTTTCTTGTGGGTATTTTTGAAAGATTTATAATATCGAAATGCCTTTCCAAAAATTCCTCGCATTCCTTTTTAGACGAGGTGTTTTCGTAGAATATATGAAAAGCATAGTAATCCTTATACTCAGGATAAATCCCGTAAGCTGCAAACCCACCGCCCAGACCGTTTGAACGGTCATGCATTATGGCAATGGATTGAATAATGTCCTCTCCGCTGAAGCGCTTTCCTGTTTTATTAAAAATGCCTGATATTGCACAACCGGATGGTATTCTGACTTGACCTTCTTTCATCACGCATATCCTCCTGTAAAAACTCATTAAAAAAAGCGTTCATCAGATAAGGTATAGGACAGTTTGCCACCGGCTATTAATATGGGCACCAATTCGGTTAACCACATCAAAACCCGGTTTAACTGTTTTATGCATTATCTGATGAACGCCTTTGTTCACGGTTTTGATTATACGAGACAATATATCGTTTGTCAAGAGAGTGTCAAAATATTTTTAAAAAGCACTTGACAAATGAATTATGATGTGATACGGTGTAAATATAAACAGCAAAGGCGCTGTGGACTCTTGTCCGCAGTGCCTTATTTTTTTATCAAGAAGGGAGTTAAATATGAGTAAATTATCAAAACCCGTTGGTTATAAAAGCGTTTTATCGGTTTACGACACCCAAAGAGCTATTGGTACTGTAAAGAGGACGTTCGAGGATAATCTTTCAAACGCTCTTAATTTAAAAAGAGTTTCAGCACCTCTTTTTGTTGAGCCACAGACGGGGTTAAATGATGACCTTAACGGCGTTGAACGCGCAGTTGAGTTTGATATTATGGAAACAAAGACAAATGCTCAAATCGTTCACTCACTTGCAAAGTGGAAACGCATGGCCTTACATAAGTACGGATTTCCCGTAGGCGAGGGACTTTATACGGATATGAATGCGGTACGCCGTGATGAAGAAATTGATAATCTTCATTCCATCTATGTTGACCAATGGGATTGGGAGAAGGTTATTGATAGACAGTCACGCAGCGAAAAAACCTTGAAAGAAACCGTTGAAAGCATTGTGTGTGCAATTTGTGACACGCAGGAAGCTGTTACGCGTATATATCCACAATTAAAACGCTCTCTTTCAAGAGAGGTATCTTTTGTTACAACTCAAGAGCTTGAAGATATGTACCCAACTCTTTCTCCAAAGGAAAGGGAAAACACATATTTGAAAGAGCACAAAACCGCATTCATTATGAAAATCGGTGATGTTTTGAAATCGGGCGTGAAGCACGACGGCAGAGCACCGGATTATGATGATTGGGCGTTGAACGGTGATATAGTATTTTGGAGCGATGTACTGGAATGCGCGTTTGAAGTATCCTCAATGGGTATTCGCGTTGACGAAAAATCCCTTGATGAACAACTTACAAAAGCTAAGTGTGATAACCGCCGCGAATTTCCTTTCCACAAGATGTTACTTTCCGGACAACTTCCGCTTACAATGGGCGGTGGAATAGGCCAGTCAAGACTCTGTATGTTGCTTTTAGAAAAAGCACATATCGGAGAAGTACAGGTATCTGTGTGGGATAGTGAAACAATATCCGGCTGTGAAGCCGCAGGAATAGAGCTGCTATAATACAAGGAGGCATAAGATGAAGGACATTCCTAATATGTTCGGCAGTCAAGTTTTCAGTGATTCAGTTATGAAGGCGAGATTGCCTAAAGATACTTATAAGGCACTTAAAAGGACAATGGCACAGGGAAAACATTTGGAGATTGATATAGCCAATGTTGTAGCCAGTGCAATGAAGGATTGGGCTACAGAAAACGGGGCTACCCACTTTACACATTGGTTTCAACCAATGACAGGTATTACAGCCGAAAAACACGACAGCTTTATTTCACCTGACCGCGATGGTAAGATTATAATGGAATTCTCAGGAAAAGAGCTTGTTCGCGGTGAGCCTGACGCCTCGAGTTTTCCTTCGGGCGGACTTCGTGCTACCTTTGAAGCAAGGGGTTATACAGTCTGGGATACGACCTCTTACGCTTTTATAAAGGACGGCACACTTTGCATACCAACTGCGTTTTGCTCTTACAGCGGCGAAGCTCTTGATAAAAAAACCCCTCTTCTTCGTTCGATGGAGGCCATTGACAAGCAAGCAATGCGTATCTTGAAACTGTTTGGCAATACAACCGCAAAACGCGTTATCACAACAGTAGGCCCCGAGCAGGAATACTTCCTTATCGACAAGGAAGTTTATTTAAAACGTCCCGACCTTGTAAATTGCGGCAGAACGTTATTTGGTGCAAGACCACCGAAAGGACAGGAGCTTGATGACCATTATTTTGGCAGCTTAAAGCCAAGGGTTTCGGCATTTATGAGAGAACTTGAAGAAGAACTCTGGAAACTTGGTATCTTGGCAAAAACAAAGCATAATGAAGTTGCGCCAGCGCAACACGAATTAGCACCGATTTTCACCACGACCAACATCTCGACCGACCACAACCAGCTTACAATGGAGCTTATGAAGAGCATCGCCAATAAACACGGCTTAGCTTGCCTTTTGCACGAAAAGCCATTTGCTGGAGTAAACGGAAGCGGCAAGCATAATAACTGGTCAATTTCCACAGACACAGGAGTAAACCTACTCGAACCCGGTGACACACCGTTTGAAAATGCACAGTTTCTATTGTTTCTTACCGCTGTTATCAAGGCAGTGGACGATTATCAGGATTTGCTTAGAGTTTCTGTGGCAAGTGCCGGAAACGACCATAGGCTCGGTGCGAACGAAGCACCTCCCGCAATTGTGTCTATGTTCTTGGGCGATGAGCTTACAGAAATTTTGGAAGCCATAGAAACTGATACCGCTTACAATGGAAAAGAAAAACTCCAAATGGAAATAGGAGCAACGGTATTGCCCCATTTTCCAAAAGATACAACCGACCGTAACCGCACTTCACCATTTGCGTTTACAGGCAACAAGTTTGAGTTTCGTATGGTTGGGTCTACCTTTTCCATTGCAGGCCCGAATATCGTATTAAATTCTATTGTGGCAGAGGTTTTAAGTGAATTTGCCGATACTCTTGAAAAAGGCAGTGATTTCAAAGCCGACCTTGCCGTTCTTATTAAATCAACTATTAAAAAGCACAAAAGGATTATATTCAACGGGAATAACTATTCAGACGAATGGGTTTTGGAAGCAGAAAAGAGGGGCTTACTAAACTTAAAGACGACTGTGGATGCTCTGCCTACATTTGTTTTGTCAAAGAATATTGAAATGTTTACAAAGCACCACGTTTTCACAGAAACAGAAGTACATTCACGTTATGAGATTTTACTCGAGGGTTATTGTAAAACTATTCATATTGAAGCACTTACGATAATTGACATTGTTAAAAAAGAAATATTACCTTCATCTATCAGTTATCAAAACGAGCTTGTGGCTTTACTTCTAGGTAAAAAATCTTGCGGTATTGAAACTAACCTGGAGGAAAATCTTGTTAAAAAACTTTCGGTCTTAACTTCATCGCTTTATAAAAAATTAGAGGAGCTTGAATCGGTTGTATTGGACGTAAAGACCATAGCGGACAGCTTGGAGCTTGCTAAATACTATCGTAACTCTGTTTTTATGGCAACGACCCAGCTTAGGCTCACAATTGATGAGCTTGAAACAATAGTTGCTAAAAAATATTGGAGCT
>CAYPQA010000114.1:0-9933 GCA_964412725.1 uncultured Eubacteriales bacterium | reverse complement strand
TAGTAAATAATACATATTTCCTATTTGTAATCTACATTATTTAATTATGGTAGTGTACTTTTTTTGTCTTTTTGCCAGATTTTGCGTATTTATCACTGTCAAACTCACGTTATACATTTCGGTAATGTTGAAATAAACCCTATACCTCTTCCAAAATAACAGTAAACGGCCCATCATTGACCAATGAAACCTTCATATCTGCACCGAAAACGCCATGCGCAACCTTCTTGAACCTTCCGTCACATATCTTTAAAAAGTACTCGTACAGTTCCTCGGCGAGCTGTGGATTGCCCGCGTTGACAAAGCTTGGACGGTTGCCCTTTTTGCAGTCTGCGTAAAGCGTGAACTGCGATATGATGAGGAGTTCACCGCCTACATCGGCTATAGATAGATTAATCTTGTCATTTTCATCGGGAAAGATACGGAGTTTTGCGATTTTGTCTGCGAGCTTGTCCGCCTGAGCGGTGCTGTCCGTATTTGAAACGCCAAGCAGGGCAACATACCCGTGCGCTATACTGCCCACCACCTCCCCATCCACCGATACTGAGGCGGAGCTAACCCTTTGAAGTACAATTTTCATTAAATCACCCTCACATAGAAATTTACCACATTATAAAGCATTTTGAAAAAATAAACTATAGACCTACTCTAAAAACATCATTTGCATGAGCATTAATTTTATTTTATTAATTTTAAGTATTGACTTTAACAATATTAAGGTTTATACTTAATATTATTAAAACAATTGTTTTGAATAATCGCAATAAAATTAAAGTGATGGGGGTGGTGTTATGTCTGTTGAAGTTATCCCGGATTGGCTTGCAAACCTCGACGATGAGGATGTGGGTTTTATAAAAAGATTTCTGCTTTCTTCAGGCTCTCTGAAAGAGGTTGCAAGTTTTTATGGGGTTACTTATCCTACGGTGAGGTTACGGCTTGACCGTTTGATTCAGAAAATTCAAATTGCGGAGGAGACACATAACGAGCCGTTTATATCTCTTGTTAAACGGCTTGCTGTGAACGAGAAATTGGATTTCGATACAGCCAAGATTCTTATTTCCGAGTATAAAAAAACAAAAAAGGGGATCGATTAATATGTTGAGGATTACTGCGTTTATTTTAGCCACACTTGCAATTGCTGCACTACAGGTTTTTCTGTCAACGCGTCCGGTTAAGTTTTATGGGCTTGTTTTGCCGGGCTTGAGTTTCTTTTTTTCATTGCTTTATGTGTTTCGCTCTGCGGGAGTAAACGAATTTTCTCGTGTAATTGTTGACGTGAATGGCACTATGCGTGGCATTTCCAATGCGTACGACTTAATGTTCAGATTTTTGTTCTTAAACATTCCAACCATTATATTGCTGATAATCTATTTATTCGGACAGCAATCAGCAAGGAAAAACAAAGAGATCGTAAGGATGAGCATTCAGGATTTGCAATAGGATATTAAACCAAGAGGTGTATATATGAAGCCTCTAGAACCCCCGCTTTGAATTTATCGTGTAGTTGCAAACCAAATGCAACGCCGCGTAGTTTGCGGTTTTGCCTATGGTGCGGCAACGCTAACACGATAAAGTCAGGGGTTTTTAGAGGCGACAATGTATACACCTCTTTTTGCATGGAAATACTAACCCAAAACAAGACATGAAGGGGTTGGACTTTATGGATAAATTTATCGTTGAAGAGAGCGGGCCGCTTAAGGGCTGTGTAAAAATCGGTGGTTCAAAGAACTCTGTTTTGCCTATTTTGGCTGCAACAATACTTATGCCTGGTAAGAATGTGATTTATGACGTTCCGGCTTTGAGTGACGTTTGCGTTATGACAGATATTTTGAAAAACCTTGGCATAGATGTAGGTTGGGATTTGAAAAAGCAAACTGTGACTGTGGATGCGCAGACGGTTTTAGATAAAGAAGTTAATTATGAGTCTGCTCAGAAAATGCGAGCGTCGTTTTTATTGGCAGGGCCTTTGCTTTCAAGGAATAAAAGAGCGAAAATCCCTATGCCCGGCGGCTGCCCTATTGGTTCAAGGCCTGTAGACTTGCATTTGAAGGGACTTACAGCGCTGGGTGCAACTATATCGCACGAAAACGGCTATGTGGTCGCAAAGGCTGACGCTCTTAAAGGCGGTAAAATTTATCTGGACTTCCCGAGCGTGGGTGCAACGGAGAATATAATAATGGCGGCTGTGCTTGCAGAAGGGCAAACGATAATCGAAAACTGTGCGGTTGAGCCGGAGATTGTAGACCTTGTAAATTTTCTGAATTCTGCGGGTGCGCAGATAAGGGGAGCTGGCACGGATACAGTCAAAATTAACGGTGTTAAAGAACTTATGGGCACAGAGCATACGATTATACCAGATAGGATTGAAGCCGGAACGTTTATGATTGCGGCAGCCCTTTCGCGCGGCTGTGTTAATGTCACAAACGTGGTTGTTGACCACTTGAAGCCGATTATTGCAAAGCTTAGGGAAACCGGCGTTGAGGTAGAAACTGAAAACAGTTGTATAAAAATAAATGCAACGAAGACAGTGCCGCAGGCTGTGGATGTAAAGACATTACCTTATCCGGGATTCCCCACAGATATGCAAGCGCAGTTCATGAGCCTTCTCTGCCTTTCGCAAGGCACGGGTGTTGTAACTGAAACCGTGTTCGAGAACCGCTTCATGCATGTGGGTGAGCTTAACCGTATGGGCGCTAATGTGAAGATAGACAGCCGTAGCGCGGTTATTGAGGGCGTGAGTAAGTTAAGCGGCTCTCAGGTCAAGGCAACGGATTTACGCGCGGGCGCAGCCTTGGTTATCGCGGCTTTATGCGCAAACGGTCGCACGGAAATTGGAGATATATATCATATTGACAGAGGATACGTGAATTTTGACGAAAAACTGCGAAATATGGGTGCAAATATCTTCAGAATTTGCGAATAATTATTGATTTATTTTAAATAAGTGTGATATACTGTTGAACGTATAAAGATTACACTTGTTTTGAGCGTTTGCAAACTTGCAGAGGCAAGTTTGTGTTCTCTCGCAAAGAAAGAAGTGCAAATTTTTAACGTTAAACAGTATATAATCGAATTAAGCCCTAACCTTGTTCATATAATGTACAAAGCTATTATTATAACAAGGAGGAACTATGTTTAAAAAAGGGCTAATTTTGATGTGCGCACTTGCATTGGTAGGTTGTTCGGGAACGGCTCAGAAGATTGTTCAGAAGGGGTCTTACGAAAAAATCCAGGAAAAGCTTACAACAATGCAAACTTACAAAAGCGAAGCAACTGTGGAGTATATTTCTAATAAGGGCAGCACGATTTACGACACCTTGCAATATTGTAAGGCTACGGGCGAATATCGTGTAGAGGTTGTAAATCCTCCGTCGGCTTCGGGGAGTGTAACATTATCCGACGGAAAAACCATAACCCAGTTTAATCCCAAAATCTCCGGAAAAGTTATTGTGGGTACAAAAGAATCCTTGGAACGCAGTGAAATCTTTGTAACAAGTTTCCTCAAAAACTATAACAAATCAAGCGAGGTTTCCATAAGCGTAGGTAAGTTTGACAACGGTGATTGCACTGTGCTTGAAGCCGTTATCCCGGGGGATCACCCTTACCTTCGCACAGAAAAGCTTTGGCTTGATAATGCAACGCTTAAGCCTGTGAAGCTTGTTGTATATGACCCTGACGGCGTCGAAAGGATAGTTGTAACGTTTAAGTCATTTGAGTATAATATACTCTTAGATGACACTCTTTTTAAAATTTAGGCGGTGATGGGTTGTACCAAAGAGTTTGGGCGGAAATAAATCTAAATTACATAAACCATAACCTAAAAAGCATAAAAGCGTCGCTTACGCCGAAAACTAAGATTTGCGCAGTTGTAAAGGCCGACGGCTATGGTCATGGCGCTTTGCCGGTATCGTCGGCGCTTTGCGACGCAGGCGCGGACATGTTCGGCGTTGCAACCTTTGACGAGGGCATCTCGCTTCGAGAGGGCGGAATAAAAAAGCCTATTTTGCTTTTAGGCTACGCTCCGGAATCCCATTTCGGGGACATCATTTCTGCAGGCCTTACAAAGACCGTTTATGACTATGAAACGGCCTGTATACTATCAGAAAAAGCACTTCATATGTCAACAAAGGCAAGAGTACATATTAAGGTAGAAACAGGCATGAACAGATTAGGCTTTCCGGCCTCCGATACGGATGCAATTTTAAAAACAGCACGCCTTTCGGGTCTTGAAATAACGGGCATTTTTTCGCACTTCGCGGACGCGGAGGAGCGCGCGTTTACGTTTGCGCAATTTGAACGCTTTGAGAACTGCTTGAGAACTCTTGAAAAAAACGGCCTTTTTGTCGAAACCAAGCACTTTAGTAACAGTCCGGCCACACTCCGTTACAGGGAGTTGGACATGGATATGGTGCGTCCGGGGCTATGTTTATACGGCTATGGCGGGGATTTTTTAAAACCCGCCCTTTCTTTAAAAACGGTTATAAGCCAGTTGAAGGAGATTTATCCGGGAGAAACCGTCGGATATGCGCGCACTTTTAAAGCTGATAAAAGGCTTAAAGTTGCGACGCTCCCCATAGGTTATGCAGACGGATATTCAAGGGCTTTCAGCAATAGGGGCAGAGTTCTTATAGACGGGCAGTTTGCGCGCATTTTAGGACTTGTTTGTATGGATCAGATGATGGTTGACGTTTCGGATATAGATGCAAAGTACGGCGACGAGGTAGTTTTGATTGGTCAAAGTAAAGGCGAAAAAATTACAGCAGATGACCTCGCTATGCTTTCGGACACAATTTCATATGAAATTTTATGCGGTATAGGCAAGCGTGTGCCAAGAGTTTATGTATAAAAGCTTATTTTTGGGAAAAACTTATTACAGAAAGAGGTGCAAATAATATTAGGGAAGTGAGATTGTGTTAGTAAAACGCGGAGATATTTTTTATGCGGACTTAAGTCCGGTTATCGGCTCCGAACAGGGAGGCGTTCGTCCCGTTCTTATAATACAGAATGATGTGGGCAACAGATACAGCCCAACGGTTATCTGTGCGGCTATAACCTCCCAGATAAACAAAGCAAAGTTACCTACTCATATAGAAATTAATTCGCGTCAGTTGACGCTTGTTAAAGACTCTGTAGTGCTTTTAGAACAAATAAGAACAATAGACAAAAAACGGTTGCGTGAGAAAATATGCCGATTGGACGATGAGATTATGGAGAAAATCGACAGGGCACTGTTGATAAGCTTTGGACTAATTAATACATAAAATTTTGTCATAATGAGGCGCATACCGATGAATAATGAAAATAAGAAAAACTATAGTGTGATGACGGACTTGGCTATTGAAGCCAAGGAGATATGTAAAAACGATGACGGCGTTGGCATAGAAACCGCAGAATGTAACTTTGGAACAAAGGTTACATGGGTAAACGTTGAAAGCGATGATGGTGCAAAATCTATAGGCAAGCCGAAGGGGCATTACGTAACGCTTGAATCCCCGCTTATGAAGGAAAACCATAGAGAGGCTCACGAGGAGATTTCCAAAATCCTTGTTAAATGTATTCACAGGCTTACGAAATTATCCGATGATGCAGTTATCTTGGTTGTGGGTCTCGGAAACGAGATGGTCACTCCGGATGCACTGGGTCCTAAGGTGGTTTCAAAGACACTGGTCACAAGGCACATCAAGGAGTCTATCCCGCAGGATTTAAACGGGAAGGTACGCTCTGTCTGTGCTATTGCGCCCGGTGTTATGGGTATAACGGGTATTGAGACGCTCGAAACCATTAAAGGTGTTGTATCTCACGTTAAACCGGACTTAGTTATAGCTGTTGATGCGCTTGCCGCAAGGCGCACAAGCCGTATCAACGCAACTATACAGATGTCGGACACAGGGGTTAGCCCCGGTGCCGGCATAGGCAACAAAAGGGCAGTTATGAACAAAGAATCACTTGGCGTGCCTGTTCTTGCAATAGGCGTGCCAACCGTGGTTGATGCGGCAACGCTTGTAAACGATACGCTTGACAGTTTTTTAGAGCAGATGCTATCGGCTTGTGAGAAGGGCAGCGAGTTTTATTCTATGCTGTCCGATCTCTCGGCCGAGGAGAAATACGGATTGATAACTGAAGCTTTAAGCCCTTACAGCGGCAATCTGTTTGTAACTCCCAAGGAAATTGATGCCTGTCTTGAACGTTTAGCCGTTATAATAGCCAATGCGCTTAATATGGCTTTGCATCCCGGAATAAGCGCAGAGGATATAAATAGATTTTTGGGTTAAAACCGTAACGGTGTTGGGGAGGAAACAATGGGACTTTTAAGTATATTTGAGGGCTTGGAGCTTTTCGGCTTTAAGAACTTGCAGGATGTTAAGGTTTTCGATGAGGTTAAGCCCGAAGACCTTAAAAAACCTGACAAAAAGCCGGAGCCCGAGCTTGTAGACAACCTTTATGATTCAAAGATGACCTGCGCGGTATGTGATAAGGAATTTACCGTAAGGCTTTTAAAAAAGAGTAAGCTCAAACTTCTTTCCTCGGATTTTGATTTAAAGGCGCACTATTCGCCTGAAGACCCGTCAATATACGATGTTTACATATGTCCGCATTGCGGTTACACAGCTACAAGCATCTACTTTGACAAAATTTCCGAGGTTTCTGCAAGGCTCATAAAAGAGAATATAACACCAAAATTTAAACCGAAGAAGTACGGAGACATATACAGCGTTCCCGACGCTATCGAAAGATATAAGCTTGCCCTGTTAAACGCGGTTGTTAAAAAAGCGAAAAACAGTGAGCGGGCTTATTTGTGTATGAAAATAGGCTGGCTCTATCGTGCACAGGGCGATGAATCGCGTGAAAAGATGTTCCTTGCATCCGCGGCAAAGGGCTTTGAAGAGGCCTTTTCACAAGAAAAGGCTCCCATATGCGGCTTTGACGAAAACATTATTCAATATCTTGTTGCGGCATTTAACAAAATCGGGGGCAACAATGATGTTGCGTTAAAATGGCTTTCAAAACTTATCTTATCAAGGAATATTTCACCAAAGCTTAAAGACAGGGCTATTACGCTTAAAGAGGAAATTTTGAAGGGCTTGCCTCCCGAAGGGAGAGACGAGACAAAATGAATGCACCAAATGATTTTGAAAAAGAGGCTCTTGAACAGGGATATAAACAGATATGCGGTATAGACGAGGTTGGACGAGGGCCGCTTGCGGGCCCTGTTATGGCCGCGGCTGTGGTCTTGCCAGATAAAATTGAGATAGATAATATTAACGATTCAAAAAAAGTCAGCGAAAAAAAACGTGAAGCTGTGTATGAGGCTATAAATAAAGCAGGCATAGTTTATGGCATCGGTCGCGTTGAACCCGAATACATAGACCGTTTCAATATATTGCAAGCCACATACGAAGCTATGCGCCTTGCGTTGTCCGATTTAAAGGCAAAGGGCGGACGTCCGGACTTTTTACTTGTTGACGCAGTAACAATTCCGGACATAATTCTACCTCAAAAAGGCATAATAAAGGGTGACGCAAAAAGTATAAGCATTGCGGCCGCAAGCATTCTTGCAAAGGTTACAAGAGACAATCTTATGGCAGAATATGCGAAAGAATATCCGCAATACGGATTTGAAAAGCACAAGGGCTATCCAACCAAACAACATATTGAGGCCATAGAAATTCACGGTGTCTGCCCTATTCATAGGAGGAGTTTTTTACGGAAATTAAACTTTTAAGTGAACTTTCTCAGAACGACAAGTTTATCGCAACTGTCATCGATATGCAGAAGGGCAGCGTAAGCCTGAGACTTGATAGCGGCGAATTTCTTACAGCCAAGAGCTTGACTATGCCGGATGCGCGCATAGGTGAGAAGGCTGTTTTTGTTGTAAAGGGACATATTAAAGGTCAGATTTTAATAAAGCCCGAGAGGTCGGACGGCGATAATATACCTATTAAAAAGATTATTGACAGTATGGTTAAGCTCTCCAAAGGCGCAGATATACCGAAGGAACTCTTGGGCGTGCGTATCTCAAGCCTTTTATCGGGAAAGGATTTTGTAAAGACTGTACTTAATTATCTGAATGAGCTTTCCCACTATGCAACCAACAAGGATGGTGCTTGGTCTGACGTTAATCGTGCAATTTCGTTTATGGGCGATATGAAACATTACTTACAGTTTCCGCTAATTGTGAACGAACAAACCAAAGAAACCGCACACACAGAGCTTTATGTATTCAAACGCGGTAAAAAGCCAGGAGATGCTAACCAGATTCTTGTAACGCTTGAACTGCCCGCGTTAGGGCGCATTGAAGCAACCATAACAACAGTTGACAAGAGCGTTAGTCTTAGCGTTCTCTGCGACACAGACACAACAGCAAAGCTTTTCAACGAAAAGCGTCAGTCTCTTTACAATGCAATTTCCGGCTGCGGATTCAGCATAACCTCTCTTAGCTTTCATACAAGCGCAGCTCAAAAGACACAGAAACGCTATACTTTTGATATGAGGATATGATTATGGATAAACATAAACAAGCCGCAGTTGCAATAAAATACAACCCCGGCGAAAGTGCGCCCAAGATTGTTGCGAAGGGGCGCGGCGGGGTTGCAGAACGTATATTGGAAAAGGGTGCCGAAAATAACATACCTATTCACAAGGATGAAAAGCTTGTTGAGGAATTGACAAAGATTGACATAGGCGACCAGATACCGCCAGAGCTTTACGAGGTTGTTGCACAGGTTTTGGTCTTTGTCTCTGATTTGGACAAGCTTATGAAGAAATAATTTCCATATATTCTGTGGAATATTATAGAAGTTTTAAAAGCGTTGGTTGTAAGTTAAAGGTTTTACAAAGCCTCTCGACTTCATCCAACGCTTTTCTTTTTGTGCTTTCATCAATATGCGACTTCAGAGCACGTATGAGGATATTCTTTGGTGTGTTCAGTGGGTTCACGATGTCCAAAACCTGCACCTTGTAGCCGCAATGCACCAAAAGGTTACTGCGTATAGCATCGGTGAAAAGTGACGATATATTTTCTTTTATAATCCCGTAGTTTGTGATTATGGGCAATTCCTCGCTCTGTATCTGTCCGTTAATCTCATGTTGGCAACAGGGCATTGAGAATATCATCTTGGATTTCCAGCGTATCGCATTATACAGAACATAATCCGTTGCAATATCGCAAGCATGCAAGGATACAACCATATCCGGCGAAAATTCCGGCTCAAAGGTTTTTATATCACCGCACATAAACTTAAGGCCCTCATATCCATATTTTTGAGCCGTAAGGTTGCACTGTTCCATCACATCTTCCTTCAAGTCAACGCCGATAATCTGCGCCTTAATATTCTTGACATGCACAAGATAGTAATACAATAAAAACGTGAGATACCCCTTACCACAGCCAAAGTCAATAACCTTCAAGCTATCGAAAGTCTGCTTTGACACAGCATCGTCAACAATTTCTATAAAGCGGTTTATCTGACGGTATTTATCGTTCATAGACTTAACAATACGCCCATCCTTTGTAAACACGCCCATATCAATCAAAGGCTCTATAATCTGCCCTTCCATGAGGATATAATTCTTCTCTCTGTTATGAGATTCCCTTGCTTGCACAACGTTCTGCGCCTTTCCCTTCAAAACCTTAACCTTTCCATCCTTTGATACAAAGACTGTAAACTCATTCAAGGCTGTGAATGCATTAAGTTGCAAGAATTGCTCCGGCATCAAGCGGTTAACAAACTCCGGAACGTCCTTGCCGTCTACGTTTTCATGAAAGACCTGTTTCCCTACATATTTTTCAATTTGAAAATAGTCCGCACATCTTTGCACACAAACCTTCTTACAATCATCCGCCTTATTTCTCTGCTTGCTCAAAATAAGACTCACATGTTTTTCAAGCATTATAGCCTCAATGGCATTTGTCAATTCGTTCATTATAACCTC
>CAYPQA010000113.1:0-10130 GCA_964412725.1 uncultured Eubacteriales bacterium | reverse complement strand
TACGACTTGTGAACTTTTTCAACGTGGTGAAGCCTTGTATTACGGGTTAAACGCACTTTCAAACAACCTTATTATGGCGAGCCGTAAGGAATTAAAGAACCCAAATGGCTTATTTCTCGGTACACCCGGTTCCGGTAAATCGTTCAGTGCTAAGCGTGAAATTGTAAACGTATTCCTTGTAACCAACGATGATATTATCATATCAGACCCCGAAGCCGAGTATTTTCCGCTTGTAAACAGACTTGGAGGGCAAGTTATCAAGCTGTCACCTATTTCATCACAGTATATCAACCCGATGGATATAAACTCAAACTATTCGGACGAAGATGACCCCTTAACCCTCAAAAGCGACTTCATTTTGTCGCTTTGTGAACTCATTATCGGCGGTAAGTCAGGGCTTGAGCCTGTTGAGAAAACTATTATTGACCGCTGTGTACGTCTTGTCTACCGTGATTTTCTCGCCAATCCCTTGCCTGAGAAAATGCCGATTTTGCAAGACCTTTACGATTTACTGCGAAAGCAAGATGAACCCGAAGCACAGCGTATTGCAACTGCTCTTGAAATCTACGTTACAGGTAGCTTGAATGTGTTTAATCACAGGACAAATGTTGATATTGAAAACCGTCTTGTATGCTATGACATCAAGGAACTTGGTAAGGGCTTAAAGAAAATTGCCATGCTCATATTGCAGGACGCTGTATGGAATCGTGTTACCGTCAATCGTGCCGCTAAAAAAACGACTTGGTTTTATGTCGATGAAATGCACCTTTTGTTAAAGGAAGAACAAACGGCGGCGTACACGGTTGAAATATGGAAACGCTTTCGTAAATGGGGCGGCATACCGAGCGGACTTACGCAAAATGTCAAGGATTTTCTTACTTCTCGTGAGGTGGAAAACATTTTTGAAAACAGTGACTTTATATATATGCTCAACCAAGCGGCAGGCGATAGGCAAATACTTGCCAAACAGCTTGGGATTTCACCTCATCAGCTATCTTACGTCACCCACGCCAACGCCGGTGAAGGCTTGCTATTTTATGGTAATGTCATAATCCCGTTTGTTGATAGATTCCCGAAAGATAATGGCGGGGAAATCTATTCACTCTTAACAACAAAATTATCAGAAATGCAGGAGGCGAATGAAAAATGAGTTTATAAAGGAAGGGAAGAAATCACGTTATGAAAGAACACACCAGTGTGCCACACGATACTACCGGGGGCAATACAACGTCCGTTCCACTTGCACAAAACGAACACGTCAAGGAACTGTTCGCCATATTAAAGGAAAACGGCAAAGACACATCGGGACTTTCCGCTCTGATTAACCATGTCAGCGGTATGGAGGATTTCGTTAAACAAGCTGAGAATAAAATTGTGGAAATGAAGTCACAGCTTGATACGATGAAAGATGCCCAAGACCACCCTATTAAAACTGCACTTCAAAAGACTATCAAGGCACTTGAAACTAAGGTTGCGGAAGTTAAGGCACAGATTGCGGAGTTGAAGTCGAACATTATTGAGGGTTGCAAAAACGCTGTTTCTGCGTTTAAGGAAAAAGGAGCGGCGGCTCTTGATAAATTAGCTTCATTTTTTCACATCAAGGATGGATTGCAAGCGATTAAGAACAACACCGTCAAAAGTGTAGATACTTGCGACAGGGCGATTGTGAAAATTGAAAGTTTTTCTAAGGAATACCATACAGCCGGTCGTGCCATAAAAAATATGGTGCGTGTTATGGTTGGCAAGCCACCCGTTGATGCAGTTAAGGAATCTGGTAAATTGGTAAAGGCGGTCAGTGTGCCATATAAAGCCGAAAAAGCCTGTTTACTTGGCATTCGTAAGCAAGTCGATAAGATGATTTCCGCACTCGACAAATTGGAGCAAAGTGCAGAAACGAAGCGAAGTGAACGTGCGGCAAAACCTAAAAAGCCTACGTTAATGGAGCGGCTTGATGCCAAAAAGGAAGAAATCAAGCAAAATGAGCTTGAAAAACCTAAACCTTCCCGTACACCGAAAGCGCAGGAGATTGGGTCATGAGCCGTAAACGATTAAAGGCACGGGATAAGGTAACGCAGAAGATGTCGCGTGACGGTCTTATTATACGCAACGAAACTACAGGCTTGGATAAACTGGTCAGCAAGCGTGATGCGGAGTTTGATTTACATGGTAATATGCCGGAGGAAACGACAAGGGAAGCTTGGGCTGGCAGTTCGGCGAAAGCCGAACGACCAGCCTATTCCCAAGTTTGGAATAGGTCAGAAAGTAAAGGCGGCAAACGCAAAAAACACTCTGCACGGCAATCTTCTGATGTTAGACCAAATGAGGCACAAACTAACGTTTCTTCGCATACACAAAATCAAAAATTGTCTAAGAGCAAGGAGCGAAGTGATTCCGGTCAGCTTACCGGTGCAGTTGATACGAAAACACAGCAAGTCAGCAACAAACCTCCAAACAATCTCTCGCCGGATATACCCCATAATGCACTAAGACAATCGGTTGACAACAGCAAGCTCAATATGCGTGAAAACACCGTATTTCAGCATGAATCAGAAACACCAGCTTTCAAGCATCAACCGCCAAAGTCGGCATCAATGCTAAAACACAAAACGGCGGTTACAGAGCAACCCAAAGCCGATATGCCAAATTTACGGCGTAGTTCTCCTAAACAACAGGTTGGCAAAAGGAAAATCCAAACACAACAGAAAATCACACCTCGCCAAAACGAGCCTGTTCAGGGAACAGAACCGCCCCTAACACAGCAAGAGTCACCTAAATCGGATTTAACAGACACCTATTCCCAAGTTGGGAATAGGTCCGAAAGTCTGTATAGGCACGATAAACCTACTGTCTTACAACATGAACCGATAGAAACGGCTCAATCAGTTAATTCATCTGTTTCGGTGCAGGATAAAAAATTCCGAATGAAGCGTAATACTACGCTTAAACATAGCGAATCCGTGCCGGAAGATGATAAGCCAAAGATTGAAAAGCCCAAATCGGACTTGCTGAGTATACAAGTAAACGATGTAACGACTGAACACCATATATCACCTATCGCGCAAAACAAACCGCCGATTAACTCCGAACAAAGGGTTATTGCGACACCAGAACAACATTTTTCTGTTGTGTCGTTAAACACACCTAAACAGCCCAATGCCGTTAATCAAAAGGAACCCGAATCTGCTGATAAAGCAACGCCACTGCAAAATGATGTACCGTCTGTTAATAAGCCGGTATCTGACATCACGCCGGATTCAACACTTAAACACGATAAGGCCGGCAAGCTACAATTCTCAGCGGATGAAGCGGCACCCGAAAAACCAAAAAGCCGTAAGCTTGCCAAAGCCGAACGTCAAGCGGAACTTGTCGGGGAAAAACTCGAAAAAGCAAAGAGCAAACTTCCCTCTAAGAAAAAACTCCGTTCTGAGCGTGTGTTTGACGAGCAAAAGGGCAAGGCAAAGCGTCGGATATACTTTGAAAAGGAGGTTAAATCACAGGCACAGCACTTAAAAGGGGCATTACCTTTGCGACCTGTCAAGGCAGGCGTAAACGTAGCTATAGCCAACGCCCATCGTAAGCTGTTTCAAGTGGAACATGAAAATGTCAGTGTAAAAGCCGCACACCGTGCCGAAATGGTTGTAGAGGGCGGCGTTCGTTCCGCACTCCGCTTTCACAAAACCACACCATATCGCAAGGTTACGAAGTTAGAAAAACAGGCGGCAAAAAAGACCATCAAATTGACTTATCAAAAAACGCTTGCCGAAAATCCGAAGCTGTCAAGCAATATTCTTTCGCGTATGATGCAAAAACGTAAAATCAAGAAGGACTATGCGAAAGCGGTGCGTGAAGCTAAAAAAGCCGCTCAAACTGCTCAAAAAGCAAGTTCGCTTACAGCAAAAGCCGTAAGGGTCTTAGCGGGTGCAATACGCCGACACCCGATAGCGGCGGCAGTTATCGTGCTGCTTGCCCTTTTGCTGTTCATGCTTATGTCGCTAATCGGTTTAGGTTCTGGTATAGGAAACGGCGGTTTAGGTGCAATACTCAGTGCTTCATATCTTGCGGAGGATGCGGATATAGAAAAATCTGAACTCTCTTATTCCGAATGGGAAACGGATTTACAGTATCAGCTCCTTAATATCGAAAGCAGCCACCCCGGTTATAATGAGTACCGTTATGACATTGGCGATATAAGTCATAATCCCTACGAGCTTATGGCTTATTTAACGGCAGTTTATCAATATTTCCCTTATGATGCTATATCAGCGGATTTAAGAGCATTGTTTGACGAGCAGTATTCACTTACTTCCAACGAAACAACAGAAATACGTTACGCTGACCCAACGGACGCAAACGAGGACGGCGATTATGAGCCGTATGAGTGGAAAATCCTCACGATAACACTTACATCTCGTCCGTTTGGAGAAGTAATTATTCCTAAAATGACCGCCGACCAACAACAGCATTACGCCATACTTATGCAGACGAAGGGTAGCAGGCAATATGCCGGAAATCCCTTTGATGTTGGCTGGCTCCCTTATGTAACGAGTTATTACGGTTGGCGTGTCCACCCAATAACAGGAGCGAAAGACCTACATCGAGGCATTGACATTGGACTTCCGTTAGGAACGGAAATACGTTCCACGCAGGACGGCACGGTGACTAATGCCGGATATAACGGTAATTACGGAAATGTTGTTGTGATTGAGAATGAAAAAGGGCTTGTAACAAAATATGCTCATTGCAACAACTTGTTTGTAAGTGTGGGGCAAACAGTGAAGATGGGCGATATTATCGCTACTGTCGGCAACACAGGAGCATCCACCGGAGCGCACCTGCACTTGGAAATATTAAAAAACGGACAGTACATCAATCCTATTTATTTCGTGGACACAGGTAGTTTTAATCTATTGGCGAATTATGGAATACCGGGGGCGGCAATGGGTGACGGCAGCTTTGCCGCATTGATTGCAGAAGCCGAGCGACACCTTGGAAAACCATATATATTCGGTTCTAACGGTCCAAACAGCTTTGATTGCAGTTCTTACGTTTGTTATGTTCTCACTCAATCCGGTGTTAAAAATATGCCACGCACAACAGCACAGGGAATTTACAATCAATGCACCCCTATACCCGCAAGTGAAGCCCAGCCGGGCGACCTTGTTTTCTTCCATTCCACCTATTCAACGCCGAATACTGTTACCCATATCGGAATATATGTTGGTGTAATAGACGGACACCCTACTATGATTCATGCCGGCAGTCCTGTCCAGTATACACGGATTGACACTGCCTATTGGCAGAATCACTTTTATGCTTTTGGGCGCTTATCGTGAACTTACGATAAGCATGAATCAACTGAGAAAAGAGGTAGTTTTTAATGGTTACCAACCCTAAAATCGAACGTAAAAAAGCAGACATTGCCCGAACAGAAGCAAAATTTTTTGAAATCAAAGAAAAACTTCGGGTACAAAGGCAAGAACTAACAGCACTTGAAAATGAGGAAATAGTCGCAATGTTCCGCAAAGAGGTTATTACTGAGGACGATTTTGCTACTTTGATGCGTTCACGGCGAGAGATTGAAAACGATGATGAGGACGATTCGCAAAATGAGCGAGTTGTCACAGCGCAAGAGAGAAAGGAGGAAAAGCCTGATGCGCTTATTGAAAATTAAATTGTTCACTTTTCTAACGCTCATACTCTGTATGGGCGTTTTTTGTTTCCCTGTATTCGCTTCGGACGGCAGTGGTGAAGAAACGCTGACTGTCGGAGCGGTTTGGGTTGACGGTGAATTATTACGGATAAACGTAACCGACGCAGAAGGAACTAATTCAGCACTCGCTTTGCGGTTATCCGATTATGTCAAAGATGCTGAAAACAAGGAATATATCTCAATCCAAGCTGTTGACCTAAACGGCAACAAGTCAGGAATAATTGAGATTAAAAACCCGTATTATGTGCCGCCAACGGAGTCGAAAAATGAATCGGAAAACATTACGGTTATACCACAGCCAAACGTGCCGCCACAATCCTCAACCTCATCTGTTTTAGATGAAAATAAATCTTTTACACCCAATGGCACAGGCACGGTTATGGACAACGCCACCGATGGTGACGGCAAGGAGTTTTTTACAATCGACACAGAGGACGGAAGCGTTTTTTACTTGATTGTTGACCGTCAGCGTAACTCAGATAACGTCTATCTTCTAAACGCCGTAACGGAGGAAGATTTGATGGCACTTGCTAAAAAGAACGGCAAGACCATAAGTAGTAGCAGTACAAGTGCGATACAAACTCCGGGGCAGACGGAAAGCACAGAGGAACAGACTAAACAGCCGCCAAACGGGACATCAGAGCCGGAAACTATACCACCTACAAAAACGCCTGCAAGCGGCAATAACAGTATGTATATCTTTATGGGGATAGCGGTGGTTGTTGTCGGTGGCGTTGGATATTATTTTAAAATTGTTCGTGGTAAGAAAAATAACCTTAATATGGACGACGGTGAGGGAGAAGATGAGGACGAGGACGAATATGGTTACTCTGACAAGACGGAGGAATCCGACCTGGATGATGGGAGTGATGACGAATGAAACGGATAATATTGATTTTTTCGTGCATCTTGCTCTTTTCTATAACCCCGCTAAGTGTCTATGCTTCCGATAATAACGATTCCTCCGGTGCGTCGATTACCGTTGTAATACCCCAAAAGGAAACAAAGCCAGCGTCTACTACGCCAGTGCCGAAACCTACGAATTACCTCTACCCTATCAGCGTATGGGAAACTCAGGACAATGGACGGCGTGAAGTCATCAAAACCTATGAGCTTGGAGCTGGAGAAAAGCCGGAGGACATTTCAAGGGAAAGTTTTACCCGTAATGGTTGGCTGTATGAACTCACTGACATTACCAAAAAGGAAACGGCTTCGGCTGATGTGCGTGAGCATACAGAAACCAAAGAGATTGGTACAGAAACAAAGGATATGGACGCAATTATAAAGCTGCTTGCCCCTGCTATGGAGTATCAATCTGATGACGGTTATATAGGTGTACTCACTCTTGATATTGCGAGTATCAAGGTTGAAACGGCCGGAACAAAAAAGAGTAGCTACACCGTAAGTGCCACAAGGGAATATCCTCATCTTTCAAGCAATGATACTTCCCTTGTGCCGAAAACCATAACTGACAACGGTAGGACACTTACCCTTACTTCTGTGGAATGGCGTACCCAAAGTGCAGAGGCGGTGGATTATTCTGAGATTGCTGCAAGTTATACCGCCGTTGCCAAATACACGGCAAGTGCATCAAAAACGGTTGTTACAGGTTACACAACAACAGCCGAGTATAAGGGTACGGTTTCTAAAATCCTTACCGGCAAGACCATATACACGGCATATTTTATCGGTGTTCAGATTGTTACGCCTACATTTAATAAGCCTAACAATTCCGCAGCTACAGAATCAAAATTACCAGCAACGAATGAAAAAACTTTTGAGCCGACAGGTACGCCTGTTCCAACGAAAACGGAAACACCGTCCGAAACGGAATCCCCAACCGAAACTGAGCCAACGCTTGAACCCGAAACTACAACCGAACCCATAACAAAAGCAGAACCGGAGGAAAAGTCATTTAATCCTCTGTCTATGATAATTGTGTTATTGTCGGGAGCCGGTATCGGCGGTGGCTTGGCATATTTTTATCTTCAAAAAATCAAGAAACCAAAGGAGGTTATTACACATGAAGATGAAAAAACTGTTTAGCACAACTATCACTACCGCAGTAATGATAGGTTGTATGACTGTTCCGGCATTCGCCTACAATTACGAGTTTTCAAGCGGTGCGAATTACGGTGATGTACTTGGCAAACCCACAAGTACAGATAATCTCGTTAAGTCAGACCCTATGACGGAAAATGTTCGCCGTAACAAGGACGCAGCATATTATCCGCCATCTTATGGTGTGTTTTCGGGCAATATCCCCACGGACCCTACAAGCCTATACCACGACAATACACCACCCTATGCAGGTTATACAGGGAACACAGCGGCAGGGGCATACGGCACAGGCTCGGCAAGCGACTATAATACACTTGGCGGCAGTGTTTCGCCTATAACCGGTTCGGACTACGGCGGTTTGTTACCTCCAACATCATTAGCGTCCACTTCGGCTGATATTGTCAGCACACAGCCTATGTATTATGATGACGGCTCAATCGGCACTTTGAAAATTCCTAAACTTAACCTTACCGTCAAAGTGTATGAGGGAGAAACCTTAGAAAACATGAAGGTCGGCGTTGGGCATTTTGAGTTTACCTCCGTTTGGGACGGCAATGTTGCAATCGCCGGTCATAACAGGGGCGTACCCGTAGCAATCGGCGGTATAAAAGACCTCAAAAACGGTGACGAGATAATCTATACAACGAAGTACGGCACACGCACTTATGAGGTGTTCTATAAGCAAAAGATTACCGACACAGATTATTCAAACCTTGGTTGGACTAACGAGAACATTATAACCATGATAACGTGTGTTCAAGACGTTCCCAATATGCGTTGGTGTGTTCAAGCAAGGCAAAAATAATTTGAAAGTTTTTGAAAAATTTTCAAAAAAGTGCTTGACATTCTGTACGATTGGTGGTATAGTATAATTAGGGAAAATATAACTTAAAAATCAAACGGTAAACTCCCTAAAATCTAAAAAACAACCAAAAATCAAGGAGGTTTACCACCATGAAAAACAAATTCAACTTCGTTATCGGTTTCATTCTCGGAGCAGTAATCTTTGGAAGTACAGCAACCTTTGCCGCAGTAGGAATTATGGCAACACTTACCTCAGCAAAAATCACAGTAAACGGCAAGGAAATCAAGTCAGCGTCCTATGTAATAGACGGCAAGCAATATGTTCAGCTTCAAGACTTGGCTTCCACTCTTAACCTAAAATACAGCGTGGAAAACGCAGAAAGTAAAGCGGCTGAACAAGCAACATCAAGCGACTACACCCTACTTGAAGATGAACTCGGAGTTATAAAGCTCGTCAACGAAGAAAGGGAAAAAGCGGGCTTACCCCCTGTAACAGTCAACTTGGAACTCTGCAAGGTGGCAAGAACTAAAGCACAAGAAATGGTTGACCTCAAATACCTTGCCCACGAATCACCAAACTACGGCTCTCCCGCCGATATGATTAAGAAATTCGGCATTGAGAAAAAAGGCTCGGGCGAATGTATCGGACGGCAAGGCGGCACAGCACCATCAGGCGTGATGTATAACTGGATGAACTCTGACGGACACAAGAAAATCATCTTGAATGCCAAATACACAGAAGTCGGCATAGGTCTTGCCACAGATGGAAAAGGGCTTGGATACTGGAGTTTGATGTTCATTAACTAATTCTCTTTTGAGAAAGTAAAACCAAATAAAGCATATCGAAAAAGGCATACGAGAGTGTGCCTTTTTTCTATGCCAAAAACAGAATGGAGGATATTCTATGATACCCAAAATTAAAAGGCAGGTTTCCGCCTTAATGCTGTTTGTTATGCTTACGGCAGTGTTTAATATAAGCGGATTAGGCGGTAATGTAACAGTTTACGCCGCTGATGGTATATCAAGCAATGAATATGTTACCTTGGTACGAGAAGGTGAAGAACGGCTCGGCGTGTCTTTCAAGGGTGACGAAACAGGTGCGACAACACACAGATTAACCTACCCCTTTGCGGTTGTAAAAGACGTATCGGGAACGGCAGGCTACTGTATAACTCCTTTTGCGAGAGGTGTTTCTCCAAGCGGTCAAGCGCAGACATTTTCTCTTGTGCCTGATGATAAGCTCGATGATAAAGACAAAACACTGCTCGGCATTATGATGGCAGGTTATCCTACCGTAAAACACGGTTGGTCAAATGCTGATGAGTACATGGCTACGCAAATTGCTATACAGCACTATGTGTTTCAGTACCCTGATAAATTTCCGAATACAAAGGGTATAATATTCAACAGCGATGATTGGTCGCATTGGGTTGATGAACCTATCATCGGATTGGCAAAAACCATATATGAACAAGGCATCGCTAAACCCTATAACCCAACCTCTGCAAGCGGAGCCGCATCAATCACCGCAACAGCCGAAAACAACGGTGTGTTC
>CAYPQA010000112.1:0-10173 GCA_964412725.1 uncultured Eubacteriales bacterium | reverse complement strand
AAGAAGTTCAGTAAGTTTCGCATAATGGCAAGCAAATGAAAGAATTAAAGAATTTCTTTCAAAAATTTTGTAATATTGATATAGAATATTCCCAAAGTTTTGTTCTTGTCGAAAAGGAGCGGTTTACACATGATTTCTAACCAAATACTTCAAAGTACGGTTGAGGGTCTTAAGAATATTACACGTAGAGATATCAGTATTGTGGAAAGAGAAGGTAAGTATGTTGCCGCTACGGAGCCGGATAAAATCGGCCGCCAATTTGAAGGCGTTGAAAATATCATAAATTCTCCGGCCGAAAGCCAAATGATTCATGGTAGCAACTATTTTAAAGTCTTTGACAATGGCGTTGCAGAATACCTCGTTGTTATAAAGGGCGAGGATGATGAAGCCTACCGTATCGGAAAAATTACTGCGTTTCAGATTCAATGCTTACTTGTTGCATACAAGGAGCGTTATGATAAAGATAATTTTATAAAAAATCTTTTGCTGGACAATTTGCTTTTGGTTGATATTTACAGCAGGGCAAAAAAGCTTAATCTTGAAAATAATGTAAGGCGTATTGTTTTCCTTATCGAAACGGAGATTGACAAGGAAATGAATACCGTTGAGATTGTGCGTAACATGTTTCCGTCTAAGGGAAAGGATTTTGTTACTGTTATTGATGAACGCAGTATAATACTTATTAAGGAGCTTAAATCAAAGGAAGAAAAGTCCGAGGTTAACCAGATTGCAGAGGGCATCATAGACACTTTGACCTCCGAGGCTTTAAGAAAGGTTAGCATAGGTATTGGAACGGTTGTTTCGGATTTGAAAAATGTTTCGTCTTCTTTTAAGGAAGCCAAGATGGCTTTGGAAGTGGGAAAGATTTTTGAAATTGAAAAGAATGTCGTGAATTATGAAGAACTGGGCATAGGACGTTTAATCTATCAACTTCCCACACCTCTTTGTAAGATGTTTGTTAATGAGGTTTTGCATGGTGTTACAATTGACCAGTTTGACGAGGAGACGCTTACAACAGTTAGTAAATTCTTTGAAAACCATCTTAACGTTTCCGAAACCTCAAGGCAACTCTATATTCATAGAAACACGCTTGTTTACAGGCTTGATAAGCTTCAAAAGCTTACCGGTCTTGATTTGCGCAAATTTGAGGACGCTATTATTTTCAAAATAACCATGATGGTAAGCAGTTATATGGCTTATAAAGAAAAGTTCATGTTTTAGAACTCAGAAAGGAAAGTATGCCTTTTGATAGAGCTTGATAATGTTTCGAAAATATATGATACGGGCGCAAAGGGCGTCTTACATGCAAATATAAGTATTGCAAAGGGAGAGTTTGTTTTTATCGTTGGTGCAAGCGGTTCCGGCAAGTCTACGATTATGCGGCTTCTGCTCAAAGAGCTTGAACCCTCTGAAGGCACCATAACTGTAAATAATCTCAATCTCGCGAACATATCCGCTAAACAAATGCCTTATTACAGAAGAAAAATCGGCGTTGTTTTTCAAGACTATAAGCTTCTTAAAAATAAGACTGTTTATGACAATGTTGCATTTGCAATGCAGATTGTTGAAGCCTCGGGCAAGGATATCCGCCGTAACGTTCCCGCAGTTTTATCTATGGTGGATTTACAGAGAAAAGCACGCTCTTTCCCTACCCAGCTCTCCGGCGGAGAACAACAGCGTGTTGCTTTGGCGCGTGCTATTGTAAATAATCCGCCGCTCCTTTTGGCCGACGAGCCGACAGGTAACTTGGACCCCGAGAATGCGTGGGGTATTATGTCTTTGCTTGAGGAAATTAATGAACGCGGTACAACCATAGTTATTGCAACCCATGCAAAGGACATTGTCGACCAGATGCAAAAACGTGTTATTACACTTAACAAAGGCGTTATTCTGAGCGACAAAGAGAGAGGAACCTACAGCTATGAAGAAGATTAGTACCATTCGTTATTTTTTTAAAGAGGCTATCTTAAGCCTTATTAGAAACAGGCTTATGTCCTTCGCATCTTTTGTTACAGTTGCGTCTTGTGTGCTTATTTTGACTATTTCTTTTTGCATTGCATCTAACATAGATTTCTTTTTGTCTCAAATTGAAAGAACTATTGGCGTTACGGTTATTATAAGTTCCGAAGCCTCCACGCAAAGAGTTAATGAATTGTTTAACTATATTGAAAATCTGGAACACGTCAAGTCTATCAAATATGTATCCTCGGATGAAGCTTTGAAGCAGTTTAGTAGCGAACTTGGTGACACTTCAGCTATTTTGGGGGGATTTGAAAACGACAATCCGTTGCCTCGTTCATTTACGATTGACCTTGAAAGTTCATCTTTTCAAGCGGATATTGTTGAAAACGTTGATAAACTTGAAGGTGTTGAGAGCGTACGCCATGCCCAAAAGGAGGCGGAGCTTCTTACAAAAATTAATAATTCCATTAGAATTATAAGTGCTTTGAATTTTGTTGTTTTAGGATTGGTATCAATTATCGTCATTACAAACACAATTAAAATTACTGTAAACAGCAGACGTACTGAAATTTCTATCATGAAATTCGTTGGCGCTACAAACTGGTTCATAAGATGGCCTTTTATTATTGAAGGAGTGCTAATCGGCGCTTTCGGTGCTGCTGTACCCGTTGTTTTGTCATGGTTTGGTTATAGCTCTATGCTTAGCTATCTTGACCGTAATTTTACACTTTTTCAGATTGTAAATTTCCGTTCCGATATAGAGATTTTTACGTTGGCCATGCCCATAATGATTTTATTAGGTATTTTAATTGGTGCAGTCGGAAGTATTTTTTCAATACGTAAGTATCTTCAAGTATAATTTTTGGAGGTAAGACATCTAATGAAAGGATTAGTTTTAAAGTTTGTAACTATATTTTCTGTGACTTTTCTTGCAGTTAATTCTACATTTGCAAGCTCTGCCGATTTGAAAAAAAAGCAAGCTGAGATAAAATCTACAACCAACGAAACCTCTAAACTTTTGGAGCAGACAAAAAATGAAAAGAGTGCGGCACTGGTTGCCGTTGATGAGTTTGACCAACAGCTTAGCGTAGCTAATGAAGAATTTGAAAAAATTAATCTGGATCTTGAAAACACCATGAAGCTGCTTAAGATTACCGAGGAAGAATTAAAGGCAGCCGAGGATAAAAGAGAGGAAAGCTACATAACGCTCAAAGAACGCGTCAAATTTATGTATGTTAACGGTAAAATGGGATATATCCAAGCTTTGCTTAATGCAAACAGTGTCGGAGATTTCCTTAACCGTTTGGAATACATTAACAAGATTATAAACTACGACTACAATATGCTTACGAATTTTCAAAAAAATGAGGAGCTTATTGAACAAAAGTTTAACGAAACAGAACAACATAAGAAAGATGTTCAGATTCTTGCTATCCAGCAGCAACAAAAGCTTCAAACCCTTCAGGAATATCTTGATGAGAAGAAGAGACTTGTTGATAAACTCACAGCAGATGAGCAGAAGTATAAGCAGCAGATTAATGACTTAGATAAATCAAATAAAGAACTGGAAGAATTAATAAAACAAAGGCAGAGAGAAGAGGCGGCAAAGGCTTCAACAAATTTTGTTTATACAGGAGGCAAGCTCGCATGGCCTGTACCGTCAAAGATGAACATTACAAGCGAATATGGCAACCGCGTTAACCCTATAAGCAAGAAGAAAGAGTTTCATACAGGCATTGACATAGGCGCTCCAACCGGTACAAGTATTGTTTCCGCTGAGGCAGGCGTAGTTATTTTTGCAGGGGTTAAGAGCGGTTTTGGAAATGTTGTTGTTGTTGATCATGGCAGCGGGCTTAGTACTATGTATGCGCACAATTCAAAGCTTTTGGTTGTTGTAGGGCAAAAGGTTAAGCGCGGTGAAACTATAGCCAAGGCCGGAAGCACGGGTTACTCAACCGGCCCTCACTTGCATTTTGAAGTAAGAGTTAACGGTGCTACAACAAACCCCGTGACTTATCTTAAATAGGAGATTTTTATGAAGGTATTTTTTGTTTCCCTTGGTTGTGACAAAAATTTGGTTGACAGTGAGGTTATGCTTGGGCTTTTGGCTCAAAGTGGACATAATGTAACCTATTCCGAAGAAGAAGCAGATTTATTTGTTGTTAACACCTGCGGGTTTATTTCTGATGCGACTAAGGAAAGCATTGATAATATACTGCGAATTGTTGAATTAAAAACGGAAAATCAAAAGCTTATTGTTACAGGTTGCATGGTCAGCCGTTACAAGGACGATATTTTACGAGATATGCCTGAGGTTGATGAGGTTTTGACGACGGATGAGTTTAAGACGAGATTGGAAGAAGAATCCGGACGCAGAGATTCGCAACCACGACAGGTTAGTACAGGGCATTTTGCTTATCTCAAAATTGCAGATGGGTGCGACAATTTTTGCGCATACTGCACAATCCCCTCCATAAGAGGGCCTTACAAAAGCCGTGAGCCGGACAGTCTTATTGAAGAGGCGAAGTCTTTGGCGCAAGGTGGTGTTCGTGAGCTTATTCTTGTTGCACAGGATACCTCGCTTTATGGCTCTGATTTAAAGACAGACACGTCACTTGCAAAGCTTATTAGGGGTTTGTCCGAGATTTCAGGCATTGAATGGATAAGGGTTATGTACGCATATCCTGAGCATATTTCGGAGGAATTTATAGATGAAATTGCGAGCAATCCAAAGCTTGTTAAGTACCTCGATATGCCCGTTCAACATTGCAACGATGAAATTCTCAAGGCTATGCGTCGCGGGGGCAGCAGACAACGATTAGTTGATATTATTCAAAATCTACGAAAAAGGGTTCCCGATATTGCCTTGCGTACAACGCTTATCACTGGCTTGCCCGGGGAAACCGATGAGATTTTTGACGAACTTTATAAATTTGTTGAGGAGTGTCGTTTTGACAGGCTTGGTGTCTTTGCTTATTCTAAGGAAGCGGGCACGGATGCGGCCAAGATGAAGGGACAAGTTAACAAGTCCGTTAAGGAAAGCCGGAGAGACGCTTTGATGAAATTACAGCAAGACATCAGTTTAGGCATAAATCAAGAAAAAGTTGGGAAGACTTTTAGGGTGATAACCGACGGATATCTGCCCGAGGATGGGGTTTATTGTGGACGCACAAGTGCGGATGCTTACGAGGTTGACGGCATGGTTTTCTTCGATTCAGAGATTACGCTTAACTCCGGAGACTTTGTTGATGTTAAGATTACGAATGCGTCGGAGTATGATTTGGAAGGGGTTTGTGTGAGTGAATCTGCCCAATAAGATTACAATGTTTCGCATTGTTCTAATTCCGGTTTTTTTGGTTGTTTTGTTGACCAATTGCTTTGGGGAATATTCGCATTATGTCTCGTTTGTGATTTTTGCTGTGGCCTCCGCATCTGACGCGTTGGACGGTTATATCGCACGCAAGTATAATTTAGTCACCAATTTCGGAAAGCTTATGGATCCTTTGGCCGACAAGCTTTTGGTAAATTCCGCGCTTATCGCTTTTATTGAACTCTCAAAGTTACCCTCGTGGTTTGTGATACTTGTCGTTGCACGAGAGTTTATTGTTACGGGTTTCAGAATGATAGCCGTTGAAAAAAATGTTGTTATTGCGGCCGGTCAAACAGGAAAGCTTAAAACTATATTTCAGATGATTTTGATTCTGTTTATTCTTCTTGAATTAAACGGTCAGATGTTTGATTACATTACCTTGGCTTTGATTGCTATTACGACCTTTTTCACTGTTGTTTCAGCGTTTTCTTACATTAAGGATAATGTTAATGTAATTCGAGGTTAAAATTTTAGAACTTAAATAACCGCCTATTATTATTTTATACAGGGCGGTTATTTTTATATCTTTATATTATAATATGGGGGTTATTTTATGGAAAAGGTAATACTGATTTTGGTTGACGGAATGAGACCAGACAGCTTGGATAAGTGCGGAAACGAATTCATCGGTAAATTCATGGAAAAAGCCAGTTGCAATTTAAGTGCAAAGACTGTCATGCCTTCTGTGACATTGCCTTGCCATATGTCGTTGTTTCATAGCGTCTCTCCCCAAAGGCATGGAATTTTAACTAATACATATGTGCCACAAGTGCGCCCTGTTGATGGTTTGCTTGAAGAACTGAAAAAATCCGATAAGACAGCAGCCACATTTTACAACTGGGAGGAATTAAGAGATTTGGGGAAACCCAGTTGTTTAAGCTTTAGTTGCTTTATTTCGCAGAAGTTTAACTCATATACAGACATTAAGATTACCGAACAAGCATTGAAATACATTGAGAGTGCGGCTCCGGATTTTTTGTTTCTTTATCTTGGTGAAACAGACGAAACCGGCCATAAGTATGGTTGGATGACCAGCGAGTATCTCAGTGCAGTTGATACTGCTTGGAAATGTATTGAAAGGGTTTTTGATATTGCAAAGGATAAATATAATATCATTGTTACAGCCGATCATGGAGGTCATAATCGTACGCACGGATACGATATCCCTGAGGACATGACAATTCCTATTATGCTTTATTCAAACGGGGTTTACGAAATTTTCAAGGATGCGAACATTATTGACATTGCCCCGACTATTGCCAAGCTTATAGGTATAAATCCGAATAGTGATTGGGAAGGTAAAATGCTTATTAGGGAAAGATATGAAGTTTAGACATAAAGGGAATATTGTATAGAAATGATTTACTATAGACGAACGAAATATCCATGAACTTCATTGTGATGAAGCTCGAAAATTGATTATAGGAGGATTTATAATGGGTTTTGTTATTGGTGCTACGGTAGAATTAGTAAAGCAATATTTCAGCGACATTTGTTTAGATGTCGCAAAACGTTATATCGGCAATTCGAAAGACAAAGCAACACTCACGAAAGAAATAACCGATTTTGTACAAATGAGGTTTGATTCTGAGTACTTTAACTTTGACAAGAGATTCGATTATGATGGCATGTGTAAGTACATTAAAGTCAATCTAATCGACGATATGCAGAGGTATCTACGTGAGGTTAAAACAGATAAAAAAGAAATAATAAAGGAAACAATAATTCAAAAGGCACTTGCTTATTCCAATTCTAAGGTAGAAAAAGAAAGCGAAATCACTGTTCGTAAATTAATGGATAATTTGTTTTATATCGCAACGGAATTTTATTTAAGCTTGGCAGACACTCGTACCATTTTAATTGGAAAAATTATTTCGGACGATTTAAAAAACCGAATAGGTTACAAAATCGAAGATAGTACATCTGCTATTATTGAAGCGATACACAAAACAACTATCCACGAACATTCACATAATATTAGTAAATACATAACCAATCCGCCAATAAAAGTTGATGAAGATATATACAGATACTGGAACAATGACGTTGACGAAATATGCGAAAAAATTAAGACGACAAATAAGCTTGTATTGATTAGCAGCATAGCAGGCATTGGCAAAACCACCGTCGCAAGAGCGTTATACCATAGATTAAAGAAAGATTTTAGTTATGTTGGATGGATTACATACAACGATAACTTTTCATCAAGCTTGCTTTCGTCGTGCAACATATATCCAGGTGACGAAAGAAACCGTTTAGATATGATTATGAGCTTTTTGCATAATCAAGAAAAAAATATCCTACTATTTGTCGATAACGTTACGAATGGAACATCAGAAGATAATGCTCTGAAAAAGTTGGTGGATATGGATGCAACAGTAATTCTTACTTCACGGTTGCCTCGTATTAGCGGCTATGAATCCTATGGAATCGGTTTTTTGAACGAGGATCAATGTGTTGACATTTTTTATTCCTTCTATGACAAAGACAAAAAAAGAAAAGAGGAAGTCGCAGTTCGCAATTTGATAAAACTGGTGAGTTGCCATACGCTTTCGGTGGAATTATTGGCAAAGGGAGCAAACCGACCTGATTTAGACTTGAAAGATTTTTCGGATAACTTAATTAAAAAAGGTTTCGGTTTCCCCAACCTGAAAGTTAAAACGGATCATACAGACCAATCCCAGACAATAGCTGAACATTTGAAAACACTTTTTGATATTTCCAACCTATCGAAGGAGCAAGTTCGCATTTTGTGTAATTTTTCACATATGCCAAATATCCTTATTCCGGCTAAGGTTTATGAATGGATAGGATGTGATATTAACGACCTTAGCGACTTGGTTGCTCTTGGTTGGCTTGCTCAATCATCAGAAGGTTATTCTATGCACCCTATGGTTAAGGAATCCATTAACCTAAACCTAGCCGAATCAAGCGTTTTTGATGAGTTTGTTAATTATTTGGTAAGCGACAAATACTTTATCATTACGGAAGTATATGCCATCTCAAAAGCAAAGTTGCTGATTGCAGAAGCTATTTTATCCGTATACGATAACGCAAATCTTGAATTGGTTGCCTCGGCTTGTAGTTTTGTAGGAAACGCCTTTTACGCCCAAGGGGATTATGATAAGGCTCTTAAGTTTCATTACAAGGTTTTAGATATTAGAGAAAGAGTATTTGGAACGAAACATCCAAATACGGCAATAACCTATAACAACCTTGCAATGGTGTATAAAGCCCAAGGGGATTATGATAAGTCTCTTGAGTTTTATGACAAGGCTTTAGCTATAGCAGAAAGAGTATTTGGGACGGAACATCCCGATACAGCAACAATCTATAGCAACATTGCAGGGGTGTATCAAGCCCAAGAGGATTATGCTAAGGCTCTTGAGTTTAATTACAGGGCTTTAGCTATAATAGAAAAAGTATTTGGAACGGATCATCCTGATACCGCACCAACCTATAACAGCCTTGCAGGGGTGTATCAAGCCCAAGAGGATTATGCTAAGGCTCTTGAGTTTTATGACAAGGCTTTAGCTATAAGAGAAAGGGTATTGGGAACGGAACATCCCAGTACCGCAACAACCTATAACGACCTTGCATTGGCGTATCTAGACCAAGGGGATTATGGAAAGGCTCTTGAGTATTGTTACAAGGCTTTAGCTATAGCAGAAAGAGTATTTGGAACGGAGCATCCCCATACCGCAACCACTTATAACAACCTTGCAATGGTGTATGAAGCCCAAGGTGATTACGAAAAGGCTCTTGAGCTTTATTACAAAGCTTTATCTATAGTAGAAAGAGTATTGGGAACGGAACATCCCAATACCGCAACAACCTATAACAATCTTGCAGGGGTGTATGAAGCCCAAGGGGATTATTATACGGCTCTTGAGTTTTATGACAAGGCTTTGGCTATAAAAGAAAGAGTATTTGGAACTCAACATCCCGATACGGCAACAACCTATAACAATTTGGCTTGGGTATATCACTCCCAAGGTGAATATGATAAGGCTTTGGAGCTCTATTACAAAGCTTCCACTATTAGCGAAAATGTATTGGGAGAGGAACACCCTTCTTTAGCTACTACTTATAACAACTTAGCTGGAGTGTATCAAGATCAAGGCCAATACGACGAGGCTCTTTGGTTTTATTACAAAGCTTTAGCTATAAGAGAAAAGGTATTGGGGGTTTACCATCCTTCTACCGCAACAACATATAACAACCTTGCAGTGGTTTATCAAGTACAGTGCGAATACGATAAGGCTCTTGAATTTTATTACAAAGCTTTAGCTATAAGAGAAACGGTATTAGGTACTGAACATTCCGAAACTGCCTCTAACTATGTTAACATTGCGTTAATATATAGTGTTCAAGAAGAATTTACAAAGGCACTTGAGAACTACAAAAAAGCATTTGAAATATACAAAAATACGCTTGGAATTTCTAACCCATTGACAGAAACCATAAAAACCAGAATTGACAGCATACAGAGTAAGCAAAATATAAATAATAAAGACGATTCAAAGCAAACACCAACATCTTATGAAATTTCTACAGGTAAAAGTGAAAGAACAAAAAATTTAGGCATACATGAATTTTGTAAATGGTATGTTTCGTCGGATGATATCAGAAAAAGTGATGATGTTGAAAGATTCGAAAAGTTTTTAAACAACTTGGAAGAATCCATTGAAGAGATTAAGGGACTCTCAGGATTTTCTGTTGGTAGACAAGAACTTTGTCAATACACTAAACTAAATACTTTAAAGTTTCTATTAAAGGCAGAAAATGAAGAAGTACCTATTCCAAAATTTAGGTTAAGTAACGTTGCTTATTTGAATGAT
>CAYPQA010000111.1:0-10191 GCA_964412725.1 uncultured Eubacteriales bacterium | reverse complement strand
AACATACCTAAATTCCATAGAATATATCGTCAAGTCAAGTGAAAAAATTTAGTATTTTTTAAAATAAAATAATTTTAATATTGGTCAACCAATATACAGCTTATATTTGCCGTTAAATTATTTTTTATACTTTGACCGTGTATTGGATTTTTTGTTTTGCCATTATTCAATCTGGCCTGCAAGATAGACATTTGGTGTAACTCCCTTAATTTTTTTAAAGACGTGGGTGTAGTAGCTTTGGCTACAAAAATTATATATGTTTGCAATCTCTACTATAGAATACTCTGAGTGAAGGATTAGATAAACTGAATCCTCAACTTTTTTTCTTAGGATAAATTCTGAGACATTTTCACCAACTTCTCTTTTAAAAATAGAAGACAGGTAGTTTGGATGGACGTAACAATAGCTTGCTATGTCGGAAAGCCTTATTTTTTCAGTTATGTGAATATTTATATATTCTATGGCTTTTGCTACAACCAGTGAATATTTCAGGGTGTTGGATTCGTTAATTAGGTTTATAAAGCGCATAATCATTTTTAGTTCAATTTGTTCCGCTTCCTTTATAGATTCAGCTTTATCAATATTTAATATGAATGCGTCACTAACATTGAACGCAATTTCTGGCAAGAGTCCGGCTTCGATGGAAGCTCTTGTGAATAAAGTACATGAGCAGATTAGGGAATTTTTCAAGGAACGCAAAGGATTTGTGGAGAGGGTTGCACGTTTGAGTGTTTGAATCTCTGCTAGTATGTTTGCGGCCTGTGAGAAGTTCCCGTTTTTTATTTCCTTCATTAGTCTTTGCTCAAGAAAAAACGGTGAATGTATAAAGTCTTTTTCCCTGTTCTCATATGTAAGCTTAATTATCTTGTTTATATCCTCCTCACTTTCCTCAAATTGGGAGTCTTCCAGAATCTCAAATCCAAAAAATAATTTCTCCAATAAGGCGCCTATGTAATAATATTTTTGGGAGCTAATAAGCGAAATAGTTTTTTCATAATAAAGAGACAAGGCGGTTTTATATTTTGTGCAAATTTCATTTGCGTCCATTATGTTATGTATCGTTCCTTCATAAATGGGCGACGTTATGACGGGGCCGGCTATTATGCTAAGGTTTTTCGAGGGATTGTAGACAACAAAACTCTCCATATACTCATTTGTAACGAAGAAAGGCACATCCACTTCGTCAACATTTTTTTGACATATATCCTGCTTTGTAAACTCTCGTTGCAGAATCTCAGAAACGCTCTTATAGTCTGCGGGTAGTCTTAAAATTAACTTATTGTCTAGAAACACCGCTATAGGAATCTCACTTATATTAAAAAATATATTGGAGTTTTTATATAAATTTTGCATACAAATGCCCCCTTTATTCAGTATAAAATCTAAATCATTAATATAATAATAATTTTCTTAGAATAATGCAATACATTTTCCCAAGAAAAATTCATAATAGTTATACAAAACATACAAAGAGGAGGAAGTAAGTATGAAAAAGCTTTTACGTTCAGTTTCTCTGGCTCTGGCTCTGTGTCTGCCTTTATCAGCATGTAATGGTAGCGGTTCAGACAGTGGCAGTGGCAATTCGACCCAATCAGGTTCTCAAAACAAGGTAATTGAGGTTGTTGTTCCACATTATAAGGTTGGTGAAAATGTTGGTGCAAAATTCTTTATGCCTCAAGTTGAACGCTTCAACAAGAAGTATGAGGGCAAGTATAAGGTAAAGCTTGAAGAAATTCCGCAGGATATGTATGTGGAAAAGATTAAACAGCTTGGACAACAGAATAAACTTCCCGCTTTGATTGAAGGCGGAGAAAATACCTGGCTTGAAGAAGTAATTATCCCAGGCAATAAATTTAAGGATCTTTCACAATGGCTGGATAAGGATTCGGAACTTAAGTCTTATTTCTTTGAAGACTATCTTGAGCACAACACAAAGAACGGCAGGCTATTTTCACTTTCATACCCCGTTGTAAGACCTATGACGGTTTTCTACAACGGCGATATGTTTAAGCCATCCAAGTCATTTGCTGAGATGACCTGGGATGAAGTTGCTAAGGAGCTTGGCAATAACAAGATTGCTTTCATGACAGGTGAGAATGCTTGGACATCAATGCTTACGCTTTCATCTCTTATAGCTGTTAAGCCCGGCGGTGCCGAGTTACTTAAAGGCGGTATAATCAAAAAGGTTACAGATTTTAACAACCCTATTATTGTAGAGTCTGTTAAGGAATTACAGCAGTTATTACAAAACTATTCATCATCTAATACTATCGGCGCAGCTTATGCAGACGCTGCTAACTCGTTCATGTCAAAGAATTCCGCTTTGATATGTAACGGAAGCTGGATGGTTGGTGATTTCTTGCCAGAAGCAAGCGATAAGTGGTCTAACGGTTTTGACGGCGCAACCGTTCATGGTGACGTTCTTCCTGGCAACGTAGGCTTGGCTAATGTTTTAGGCTACGGTTGGTGGATTCCAGATTCAACCCCCGCAGATCAAGCTGAAGCAGCTTGGGCATTCATTGCTTTCATGAACTCCAAAGAAGAGCTTGAACAATATATGCTTGTTGAGGGCGGTACCGCTCCTAACATCAAGCCTTCCGAAGAATTTTTAAAGAAACGTGCAGAAAACAGACTTCTTGACGAGTATGTAGGCGCTGTACGTAAGGATACTATAATTGCACCTGCGTTTGGAGACGCAATTCCTGGTTCAATCGCAAACACTGAGTTCGGCAAGCTTCTTCCAAAGCTCATTGACAACTCATTAACAGCAGAGCAATTTTGCGCAGAGCTTACAAAGAAAGCCGCAGAGAGTGCAAACTAATTTTGTAAATGTATTTGCAATATCCCCTAAATTCCTTTCGGTTTCGGATTCTCCGAAACCGAATTTTTAACGATAAGGAGGTATAGAATGAATTCATACAAATCATTAACAAAGATGGAAAGGCGTCATCTACCTTGGATTTATCTGTTTCTGCTGCCTACACTTTTCTTCTTTGTTCTTTTTTATCTTTGGCCAATTATCCTTGTTTTCATAACAAGCGTTACGAAGTGGAACGGCTACACTAATCCACAATTTAATGGCTTTGACAATTTTATAAGACTTTTTAAGATGTCAAGCTTTACAATCTCTATTAAAAACATTTTTCTCTGGTCACTTCTTTCCACAACAATCCATGTCGGGTTTGGTGCCTTGGTAGCCTTTATTTTCTACCATACACCTCCCGGTTGGAAAATCGTAAGAACCATTTTTATGATACCCATGGTTATTTCAAGTGCGGCTTGGGCTATGATTTACAGGTTTATATTCAATAACGACTTCGGCTTACTGAATAATATTATAAGGAAGTTTAACCCATCTTTCAGTGTTGACTGGTTTTATTCCAGTCCGGCTGCATTCTGGGCTATAACCTTCACTTGGATTTTCTATGCCGTCATCATAACTATGGTTGTTTTGGCGGACTTAATGGCCATACCTAAAGACATAAATGAAGCCGCTCAAATTGACGGCGCAAACGGTTGGCAAATTAATCTTTGGATTAATCTTCCGCTTTGCCGTTTCTCCTTGGGAACAAGCGTTATTATGGCAATCACTTCCAGAATATCTATGTATGAATCCATCGCTCTTACCTCACGCGGAGGCCCCGGCGATGACACAATGAGCTTACCTCTTATTCTTGTTAAAAACATCACAGACCACAACTTCGGTATGGCTAATGCAACGGCGGTTTTTATGTTCGTTTTAGGCGTAGTAATTATGGCTGGTGTAAATAAGTTATTCCAAATGGATAACACGATTTATTAGGAGGGTCGGCATGGATAAAATAAAAAAGATTGGATTAAACACATTCTTCTTTGTTGTACTTGCATTTGTTGTTATTGTATGTCTGTTTCCTCTTCTTTGGGTTGTTATGTCTTCATTTAAGACTAATGCGGAGATTCTCACAAACCCGTTCTCTTTACCCACGGCTTTAAACTTTAAGCCATACATGACCGTCTTAAACAGCAACAACTTCATTATGTACGGCTTTAACTCACTAGTCATAGCCAGTGTTTCAACGGTTATTTCTTTACTTATCTATTCTATGGGTGCTTATGTTATCTCAAAGTACAATTTCCCTGGAAAAAGCTTATTTTTCACACTTTTCACCTTAACAATGCTTGTTCCGGGTCACACAAGAACCCAACCCATATTCTCTACAATAACATTCCTTAACCTTTATGACACAAAACAGGGACTTATTCTTGTATATCTGTCCGGAGGTCTTGCAATGAGTATGTTTGTTTTGCGCTCGGCTTTTAACACAATTCCGAAAGAGATGTCTGAGGCCGCAACCATAGACGGCTGTGGATTTTTCAGAACCTTCTGGCAGATGCATCTTCCTCTTGCAAAATCCGGACTTGCAACATCGGGTATACTTATGTTCCTTGGAAACTGGAACGAATACTACTTTGCAGCTTTACTAACCTCCTCAACTAAGAACAGAACTCTTCCTTATGCGCTTGCATTCTTTAACGAGGCCTTTTCTTACGACTATACACGTATGTTTGCAGCTTTGACGCTAATAATAATTCCAGGCATAGTAATCTACGTGTTTACTCAAGAACAGGTTCAGATGTCTATAACATCGGGCAGCGTAAAAGGTTAGGATTACTCCAAAAATATTAATTAGGGGACTTACAATTGAATAACTTTATTTATTCCGAAAACAGCTTTGACAAGAATTGTCTCAAAAAGAACGAAACGCTTTTTACACTCGGAAACGGTTATTTAGGTTTTAGGGGAAATTTTGAAGAAGGCGTTAAATCCTCAAAATTTCTCCCTAAATTTCCAATAGAGGGAACATATATTAACGGTTTTTATGAAAGCGAGAAAATTATGTATGGCGAATCAGCTTATGCCTTTCCTGATAAGGGGCAGACGCTGCTTAATGTTATTAACGCAAAGGGGATTAAAATCTCCGTTGGAGGGGAAGAAGTCAATCTTTTTGAGAATAACGTTAAAGCCTACAAACGAGAATTAGATTTAAAAACAGGCTTGCTTAAGAGGAGCTTTACAGTTGAGTTGTCATCCGGAAAGCAGGTTGAGGCTACGTTTGAAAGGCTTGTGAGCTTTGAGGAAAAATCCCTTGCAGCTATAAGGCTTACACTTTTGCCCAAGAACTTCTCAGGAGAGGTTAAACTCACATCATTTATAGACGGTGATGTGAGCAACCTTACCGCAGAGGACGACCCGCGCATTGGTTCGGGCTTGAAGGGGCGTATTTTAACCCCGATTGATAAAAATGCTGAAAACAGCAAGTTGTTTTTCTCATCTCAAACGCATAATACAAAACTTATAGTAAATTGCTGTTGTGAGCATAAGGTTGTCACAGATTGCGAATACAGGGTTGAAAATTCTGTTTCGGAATTGCGTTCGGAAGCCACGTACACTTTTCACTTAAATGAGGGCAATCCTATAACGTTTGTGAAGTATATTTCATACACAGACAACCGCTTTATGGAAAATCAAGACAGCCTGAAACATTGCTACTCGGCAGTAGAAACTGGAATGCAGAAGGGCTTTGATGCTCTTATAGAGGAGCAAAGAGCCTATCTTGATGTGTTTTGGCACAATTCTATGGTTACTATAGAGGGCGATGAAAAGCTTGACCTTGCAATGAAGCTTAATATGTTTCATCTTCTTCAGTCTACAGGTACAGATGGCAGAACTAATATTGCCGCAAAGGGTTTGACAGGTGAGGGATACGAAGGACATTATTTCTGGGACACCGAAATTTATATACTTCCGTTTTTCCTTCACACAATGCCTGAGATAGGCCGCAAGTTGCTTGAATACAGGTATAGTATACTGGATAAGGCAAGAAAAAGAGCGAGGGAGATGTCGCACAAGACAGGTGCTTTGTTTCCTTGGCGTACAATTGCTGGCGAGGAATGCTCGGCTTATTTTCCGGCCGGAACCGCGCAGTATCATATCTGTGCGGATATTGCATTTGCAATACGTCGTTATTATGGTGCAACCGGTGACACAGCTTTTATGGACGAAATGGGAACCGAAATTCTCATTGAAACCGCAAGGCTTTGGAACGACTTGGGCACCTATATCGACGAAAAGGACGGCAAGTTCTGCATAAACTGCGTCACAGGGCCAAACGAGTATACTGCAATTGTTAACAATAACTTCTACACAAATTTTATGGCTAAAGAAAATCTTCTTTTTGCTTGCGAATGTGTGGAGGATATAAAGAAACGTAACAACGAAAGGTTCGTCAGCCTGTCACGAAAAATAGACCTTAAAGAAAACGAGATGCTTGAATGGCGTAAGGCAGCAGATAATATGTACTTACCGTACAGCAAGGAGCTCGGTATTAATCTTCAAGATGACAGCTTTTTGGATAAAAAGCCTTGGGATTTTGAAAACACGCCAAAAGAAAATTATCCTCTCTTAATTCACTATCACCCTCTTGTTATCTATCGTCATAGGGTTTGCAAGCAGGCGGATACGGTTTTGGCTGAGTTTTTGTGCAGTTCAAGCTTCACAAAAGAACAAAAGAAACGCGATTATGAGTTTTATGAGCCGCTCACAACTCACGATTCATCTTTGTCGGCCGCGATATTTTCGATTGTTGCGTGTGAGATTGGCAAGACGGAGGATGCTTTTAAGCATTTCAGCCATACTGCCCTCACGGATTTTGAAGACATCCACGGCAACACCTGTGACGGCATACATTGCGCAAGCATGGCGGGCGCGTGGCTTTGCATTGTAAGCGGTTTTGGCGGGTTGAGAACAGACGGTGAAATACCAGTTTTCAACACTATGCTACCAAAAGAATTAACCGGCTACAGTTTCCGATTTAGATACAAAAACAGCCTACTTGAGGTTCGGGTAAATTCAGGTTCTTCTGAGATTTCCTTAATCGAAGGCGACGAAATAACTGTGATGTTTAACGGGAAGAAGGAGAGTATTCATGCAATATAATTTAGATAACTCGAACTGGGTTTTCGGAGAAGATGTTTTTAATATAAACTATACAGGCAAATGCGAATCCATTATGTGTCAGGGCAACGGTTATCTTTGCGCACGCGCCGCAACCGAGGAGAATTACATCAATAACGTTAGAAATACCTTTGTATCCGGTACGTTCAACAAATTTGGCGAGGAAGTTACTGAACTGCCTAATGTGCCCGACGTTATAGCTATGCCGTTTGTTATAGACGGTGATGCGCTTGACTTGTCAAAAGGAACCATAAAGGAATATATAAGGAAGCTTAATCTACAAAACGGACTTCTTGAAAGAAGTTTTAACTGGACGTCACCAAACGGTACGGAACTGCACTTTGTGTTTAAACGTATTGTGTCTTTCAAGCACAAGCACTTAATTGCTCAAGAGGTTCAAATTACACCAATTAACAAGGATGCGTCTATAAAACTTTCCTCAGGCATAAACGGTCAGCTTTCAAACAGCGGTTCACAGCACTTCCTTGAAGGCGAAAAGCGTTGCTACGATAGCAAATACATGCAATATCTCTGCGAAACCTCGGAATCTAAGATAGACTTTGTTATTAACACAGTTCATGGCTTTGGCAAGCTTGAAAAGGCTCCTGAACAGCTTATAGTTATTGACCGCCGTAAGATTTATATGAAATACAGCGTTGGTGTTAAGCGCGGAGAAACATTCAAAATTACGAAATTCTCCAACGTTCATACAACCCGCGATGCAGAAAATGAAGGACTTGACATTAACGCGCTTAAGTCTAAATCACTTGACGAGTTAAAGTCAGCTTCAGAAAAATCCTTCGAGACACTTTTGGAGGAATCTGCATCTGTTTGGCAAGAGCTTTGGGATAAGAAAGATATTAAAATAATAGGCAATGACTTTGACCAGCTTGCAATTCGTTTTGCAATCTATCATCTTGCTGTCATGTCCCCTGTGCATGACAACCGCATGAACATCGGCGCAAAAGGACTTTCAGGCGAAGGCTACAAGGGTCATGCGTTCTGGGACACTGAAATCTTCATGCTCCCGCACTTTATTTACAGCGACCCCAAATCCGCACGCTCACTGCTTGAATACAGATACAACTGTATAGAGGGTGCAAGGCGCAAGGCTAAGGAATACAACTGCGAAGGAGCTATGTATCCTTGGGAAAGCGCATGGATTGAGGACGGCGAGGTTACACCGCTGTACGGAGCCGCGGACATCATAACCGGTGAAGCCTCAAAAATTTGGACGGGTATAATCGAATTGCACATTACCTCTGACGTTGCGTTTGGTGTTTATCATTATTATACTGTTTCTGGTGACCATGACTTCATGGAAAAATACGGTTACGAGATTATCCTTGATACAGCTAAGTTTTGGCAATCTCGCCTTGAATATAACAAGGAAAAAGACCGCTATGAGATTAACAACGTAATCGGACCCGATGAATATAAGGAACACGTGAACAATGACGCTTTCACAAACTATATGGCGCATTGGAATATACGTCTTGCTATGGAATATTACACAGAGTTGAAAATGAAAAACAATGAACTATTCCAAAAGCTTAACGCAAAGTTGGATTTAGACCGCGTTTATAAGAGCTGGCAGGAAAAGCTTGATAAAATCTTCCTTCCAAAGGCCGATGAGAACAAGATTGTTCCGCAAAATGATACCTTCATGTCATTGCCTCCGCTTGATCTATCTAAATACAAGGCAAGCGACGTTGTCGGAACAATATACAACGACTACAACGGAAAGCAGATTAATCAGATGCAGGTTATAAAGCAAGCGGACGTTTTGGTACTTTTCTACCTTCTCGAAGACTTGTTTGATAAAGAAACAAAGTGCGCTAATTTCTACTTCTATGAAGATAAATGCTTGCACGATTCGTCATTGAGCTTGTCAACACACTCTGTTTTAGCCAGTGACTTACACGAGAATGAGATGGCTTACAAGTTGTTTGAGCGTGCTTGCCGAATCGACTTGGGGCCTGTTATGACAACCAGTGATCATGGTATACACGCGGCTTCCTTCGGGGGTATATGGCAATGTGTTGTAAACGGTTTCGCAGGTGTGCGTATGGTTGGAGGAAAGCTTCGTATAAGCCCGAACCTTCCCGAAAATTACAGCGAGATTGAATCAAAGATTTACTGGAAGGGTCAACAATTACGCATAAACGTTACAAAGACCGAAATGACTATAGAAAACCTTACAGGCACAGATGAGGTGCGCTTTATCCATAAAGATAAGGAACACGTGTTTAAAGACAAGATAACCTTAAGCTTAAAGCCAAAGGCTTTCATCTTTGACTTGGACGGTGTTCTTACAGATACCGCACTCTATCACTTTGAAGCTTGGAAGGAATTGTCACAAGAGCTTGGCTTTAAGTTTGACGAAAATGATAATGAAAGGCTCAAGGGTGTAAGCCGTACTCGCTCCTTTGAGATTATTCTTGAAATAAACAACGCATTAGACAGGTTCAAGCCCGAAGAAGTAGAGGCTTATGCAAACAAGAAGAACCAGCGTTACGTCGAATTAATCAAAAAAATAACACCCTCCGATGTATTGCCGGGTGTTATGGAGTTCCTGAACACAGCAAAGGCCGCCGGCATCAAGCTTGCGGTTGCATCTGCGAGTAAAAATGCTTTCAACGTTCTGGATTCTTTGGGCATTGCGAATATGTTTGATTACATTGCCGACGCCGCAAAAATCAAGAACACTAAGCCTGACCCCGAGGTATTCCTTGACTGTTGCAAGAACCTTGGCCTAATTCCATCCGAATGTGTTGGTTTTGAGGATGCCCAAGCGGGTATTGAAGCCATTCATGCGGCCGGAATGCGCTCCGTTGGAATAAACGTTGAAGTTAAAACTCAAGCTCCTGACATTGTACTTAAATCAACAAACGATTTGAAAAATGTTTGGGATATGATATGATATGATATGATATGATATGATGTAATCTATATATTTGGGAATAATTTCACCAAATCCATTGTTCGTTAAGAGCAGGAAACTTGCCTCTGCAAGTTTCCAATCACTCCAAGATATTTGGAAATTATATTGCCTTATATATTGCCAAAAAGAGCCGGACGCTTTAAGCGCCTGGCTCTTTTTAAATGATCCGGCATTGACATACTTTTTATAAATACTTATAATAACGTGAGTTCGACAAAAAAATAAATAAAAATATAAAAATCCTCCTATAATC
>CAYPQA010000110.1:0-10289 GCA_964412725.1 uncultured Eubacteriales bacterium | reverse complement strand
TTCAATTGTTTTCTCTCGATATTTCACTGGATAGCTCATATTTCCAGTTTACACCATTTCATGAGTGTTTGAAATTCGATGACTATAAACTACGTCGTTTAGCAAGAGCTAGTGAGGTCTTATCCCATAAAAACAAGCGCATTATCGACATTGCAATTGAGTTTGGTTTTTCCTCCCATGGGGTATTTTCACGCGCATTTAAGGATGCCTTTGGCATTACACCAGAGGAATATCGTTTAAGCCCTGTTAGGCTAAATAATTTTGGGAAACCGCAGTTACAGCTAAGCTACACTAGGGTTGATGAAAACGTTCATTTAATTTGCGATGGTATTGTACTTGAAATCACAAGGAAACGGATTTTAGAAACTGAATATTATATTGGGAAAACGACACAAGCGCTAATTGCACAAATACCTGTAGGTGTTGAAACAGGTGTAGATACCCTAGGCAAGCTTTGGGATAAATTTCATTCTGAAAAAGCAGATATTAAAACTTTGTCTGTTAATGGGGAAGAGATTGGTGTTTCAATGATGGGTGAGACGGAAGGCTGTTTTACTTAATTTATAGGTACAAGAGCAACAAATGAAAAGGTAAATGGTCTTGCTAATTGGGAGCTTCAACCAGGTGAATATATAGTGTGTGAATTTGAAGCGGAAAACTTTGAACTTTTGATAACTGATGCACTGAATAAAGCACAAGGCTATATTTTTGGAACTTGGCTGCCCAATCATAATTTAGTTACTGAAGCGTTTTGTGTTGAGGGGTATAATAGTCACAGTCCAGACACTAATAATATGGAAATATGGGTTCGTCCACAAATATAATGTATAACCCATAAGGATGTCCTGATGGGATCTTTCTGTCCACAAATACTTTTCCGGAATGCCGCCAGAATGGCATCTCTAACTATGCTTGTTTGATTTTTTCAAGAACTTCAGAAATCAGCATCTTTTCTATATCTAAAATCAAAACAGTGCCTTTTGCCAAATTTGCTATACCAGTAACATATTCATTAGTATAATCACCTGAAAATTTAGGTGATTTACAATTGCATCAAAATCTATGGTTTCAACATCTTCAACCCCGTCAACAACAAATCCTATGGATAAGTCGTTTATTTTTGCAATAATAGTGCAAGTTCGATGTGTATAGGGTATTTCAGGCTTTTTAAAGCGAAGTCTCGTGTCGATAATGGGAATGATGTTTCCGCGAAGGTTGATAATACCTTTTGCATAAGGCGGTGAATCAGGTATTTCTGTAATCTCTTGCATTCCAATTATCTGAATAACTAGGTTTATAGGAATTGCATATAGCTGATTATCGCAAGTAAAGGTTAAAAACTTATCCTGCAAGCTTTCATCCACATGCACTAGAAAATTGCTTTTTCTAAAAAATCAGTTATGTTACTGCTGTTTTCAAGCAAAGAGGCAGCTTGTACCTTAAAATCCTCACTCATCATTAGCCTCCTGAATTTTATCTCCAATTTTAAACTTAGATACCATTGAAGCAAGCAAATCTGATTGACTGCTTAGTTGTTGAGATGCAGAGGCAGTTTCCTCAGAGGTTGAAGAGTTACTTTGAACTACATCTGAAATCTGGTTAATTCCAATTGTTATTTGACCAATACCCTCTGTTTGTTCGGAGCTGGAAGTGTAAATTTCGTCAACCAAAGTTGAAATGGCATTGACGTCATTGACAATTGAGTTAAGGGCTATAGAGGTTCCGTTTGCTGTTTCAAAACCAGTGTTTATTCTGGTTATTATTTCATTTATAAGAACTTCTGTGTTTTTGGCAGATTCTTGACTTTTTGCTGCCAGTGAGCGAACTTCTTCTGCTACAACAGCAAATCCTTTGCCTGCTGTACCGGCACGTGCAGACTCAACTGCAGCATTGAGAGCAAGTAGGTTGGTTTGAAAAGCAATTTCATCAATAACTTTTACTATTTTAGCAATATTATTAGAGGATTCTTTAATATCTTCCATTGATTTTAGCATGTGTTGCATTTCTTTACTTCCTGTTTCTGCTCCTAAAATAGAGCGTTTGGATAGCTCGTTTGCCTTTTTTGTTCTAGAAACATTTTGTTTTGACTATTCATTAATTACGGTTATGGCTGCATTTAATTCCTCTACAGAACTTGCTTGGTTGGTAACTCCGTTTGCAAGGTGCATAGCGGATTCGGCTATTTGTTTTGATCCTGAACGAACGCTATCGGAAGAGTTAAAAATTCCGCTTATTGTTTCATTCATGGTTGAAACTATGTTGTTAACCGATTGTTTTATTAGGTCGAATTGACCTAAATATTCTCTTGATATTTTTGTAGTAAGGTCGCCTTTTTCAACTTATCTCGCTTATATATGAACCGATAGTTGTAACGCGGTGGCTGAGAGGTAATTTGCACCCACTGCCTTTGCCTTACTTTTGAGGGAATGAACGCTGAATTTGAGGTTGGTATAATCGCCAGCCGTCGCTTTTTGCAGTATTTCGGCTTTGGTGGCTTCATAGTTCTCTGAAAAAAACGCCGACAGCTTGACAAACTGCACAGGGTCGCCGCCGAGGTAACGCAGTCCGTCCTCAAGCTCAATACCATAGAACAAAAGCTCCTGTGATAACGCTTCTATTTCTTTCGCCGACAGTGCTTTGACAGGCTTACTGTCGCTTTGGGCCACAAGGTAAGAGGGCAAGAAGCGAAGTAGCGCCGTTTCCAAACGGCGAGCATCAAGGGTTTTGAGAGATATTCGATAAAGCCTGCGTCAAGCAGCTTTTCTTTTGTTCCGGCAATGATGTTGGCGGTGAGGGCAATCACCGGCGTGTCAAAGCCTGGCATTTTTTGAAGCTGATGCAAGGTTTCTTTGCCGTCCATATCCGGCATCATGTAGTCCATAAGAATGAGGTCATAGCGCATGGTTTTTGCTTTTTCTATGCTCTGCGCCCCGCTTGAGGCGGTGTCCACTCGCATCAGCGTGTGGGACAAAAGAGAGCGTATAACCCCAAGGTTTTCGCTGTTGTCATCCACCACCAAAACGCTTGCACCGGGGGCGGTGAATTGGGTTTTTGGTACGCCTGTTTCGTCTGCCTGTGTGGACTTTTGTATGGGCGCGGCATCGGCAATTTTTTGTGGTATCTCCACGGAAAATGTGCTGCCGAGCCCCCATTCGCTTTGCACCGTTATCTGCCCACCCAAAAGCTCGGTCAGCTCTTTTGCAATGGCAAGGCCGAGGCCTGTGCCCTCTATGTAACGACTGCTTGGCATATCGGCACGGATGAACGCATCAAACATGGCAGCGATGTTTTCCTCTTTGATACCGATGCCGGTGTCCTTGACGGATATGCAAAGAAGGATTTCTCTGGGTGCGATTCCTGACTTTTGTGAAAAGGTAAGAGTCACGCCGCCCTGCTTGGTATACTTTGCGGCATTGGATAAAAGTTTGCCACAATTTGCGTTATGTGTACCATATCTCCAATTAAGGTACTGGGTAGCGTTTCGTCTACCTCGGTTTTGATTGACAGCCCATACCGCCCGGCACGCTCTGCGCCAATCATGGAAAGCTCGGTGATAAGGGAGGAGGTTTTGTATTCCTCTTTGGTGATAGAAAGCTTGCCCGATTCGATTTTTGACATATCAAGAATATTATTGATGATGAGCAGCAACGTTTTCCCTGCACGGCTGATATCGGAACTGTACTGTGTGATGTTTTGGAGGTGCTTTCCCTTGCAATCATTTCGTTCATGCCGAGCATAACATTGATTGGTGTTCTGATCTCGTGGCTCATGTTGGCAAGAAAGTTGCTCTTGGCGTGGCTTAGCTTTAGCGCTTCCTCCCGGGCAGCTTCGAGCTCCCGTTGCTGCTGATTGTAGAGGCGAAAGTGCAAGAACGTTCATGTTCTCCTACCTTCAAATTTTCAGTAACTGTGCGCCAAAGACTATCCATCATAAACCACCGCATGGAATCGGCATCATTGAAACGGAATTCATCCTTTTGCTCCCTATCGTCTAAGTCGGCAATAATCGTGGAATTTTTAGCCCAATCAATGCTGATTTCCGATTCGTCTCTATAGGCGCTGACAAAGAAGTCAAGCCCTGTCAAATCGGATAATCCATCCGCCAAAACTTCTACCGTTAATTCGCCGTTGTACTCATATTTATGCTCGCCCCACTCGGCATCTACGCTGCCCGTTTCCTTATTGGTATAGAGGATGGCTGTTTGTGTTTTGTTTGTTCTATCTGTTGCCACGCTTTGAGATACACCAGGCTGTTCAGCTGACGTTTTTTTCGCAGTACTGCACGCCGCCAGCAGAGCCAATGAAAGGATAACGCCAATAAAAGCCGCCATCGTTTTGATTGATAATTTAAACTGCATAAAAAGTTCCTCCAAAAATTACATTTTACTATTTTTAACAATCGTTTCACCCAGTGCAAGCCGCTTTGCCAAAACGATTCGCACACCATCTTTTGCGTGGTGGGCAAAGATTTTGTTACCCCGCTGTGTATAGGTTGTAAGAAAGGCTTCGTCCGCCCCAAGGTCGCCAAATAACTGTTTTCGTGCATAGGCATAATTCTTATTTTTCAACTGCGACTGAGTAATTTCTGACACTTCGATGACAAAAAGGCCCACGCTGTTCTCGTCAAGCTGGCTGTAGCATACACCCTCGTAGACGAATTCGGTTTCCTTTGCATCGTCAAAGGCGACTTGCACGGTCAGCTCTCCCCCGGCCTCGTCAGACATAAGATTTACAATGCGCCCTGCGGTATAATAGAGCTCTTTTTTTGTATACGGCCAGCCTACAGGCTTAAAAATTGTAATATATAAATATGATACAAGTATAGACACTACTCAAAAAGCTGTCCTGAATGCTGCTGTTTACAAAATGCCGGCTGAAAACCCGCTTGTTTTCAACGCATTCAAACAAGTAGTAGGGGCAAACGGAGCAAATCTAACCCTTGAACGAGGCGTATACCGCGCCAGAATAACGCCTTGGGAATCATCAGTACCCTTAGCCGGAACAAATTACTTTGATTTTGGTGTTGTCATAACAGGTTCAGTGCCAGCTATACTCTATACAAGCACGCTTAAAATGGGTAACGGCGCTACATTTATTGATGGTGTAAACGCAGGAAAGTCAGTTGAGCAGATTGACAAGGATGTGGCAGAAACGTTGCAACTTCAAGCAGAAATACACGAAATGTTTGCGGCAAAATATGCTAAAGAAAGAAAAGAGCAGGCTAAGGCTAAGGCAGCAGCCGAAGCGGCAAAGCCGATAACTCTTAAAGTCAACGGCACTGTTGTAAAAACAGACAGCCCGCCTGTTATTGAAGGTGGACGAACTCTTGCGCCCCTTAGAGCCACAGTCGAGGCATTAGGTTATATAGTTGCATGGGATTCTGCAACGCAAACCATTGAAATATATAACCCGGTTACATACGATTTGCAGATTTCTATGAAAGTAGGCTCAAACAGAGCAAAAGTTTCTACAGGTATTTACGGCGTTATGGACGAACGGATTTTAGATGTGCCCGCTAAATCAATTAACGGAAGAACTATGGTTCCGGTGCGGTTTATAGCTGAAAGCCTCGGGTGCAGTGTGCAATGGGATGAAAAAACAAAGACGATTAATATAGTTCAAAATGCCGGTTGATATTGCCGCGACAATTATATCTTCAACTGACTTATAGCATCAACCCCCTTTTAAGGGGGTCAATTAAAAATTGCATAGCAATTTTTAATTGAGGGTTGATAACAACTTACTGGTGGTGAGATTATGAAAACGTTTGCTTTTTGTGTTTGTTTTATCGCGTATATGTTTATTGTTGTTGTAGGCTGCAACGAAGAAAAAGAATCTGATGAGATAAGCAGAAAAAATCCCGACAACAGCTCCGGAAATAATTACGCAGATGGGTTAATAACAGAAGAGGTAGGGGGCGTAAGTGATTATATCGGTTGGTGGAAATTAATTGACAACAGTAAAGTTGCTCCATTTGCTTATATAGAAATACCGGAAGATGACCCTTATCAGGTTAATTGTTATGACAAGGAGGGCAACATTATCGACACCGGCTATTTTGATTATAGTGAGCAGCGGGAGGTTACAGGTCTTCCACTGATTATTTTTAAATTTGAAACTATTGGTGAATATGGCTGGCATACGTATTATGGCGATGGCTTGACATCTGTTTATGATGAAAAATTGGATGGTAGTCTGACAAGGATTGAAGCAAGTGAAGTGCCAAATTAACAGTTATTGATTGAGACAAGGAGAGTATAATCATGAAACTTAAAAATTTGCTTGCAACTGTTTAAAGCCTCTCAATACTTATGCTTATGGGTGCCTGCGGAGGAACGGCAGAGGACGTTTAGTCCGATATTACATTCAAAGCCTTTGCTCTAGGCTCTGTTTATCTTTACTCCGACGGAGCAATATAAGTTAGATGAACCGCTCAAGGATGAAGATGATGTTATTTGGCATATCTGCAGGATTAAAAGCGGGAATGGACATGCTGTTTTGTGTTTCTCCCCACGCTCAATCAGATGTAGTAACCGAAAGCTTTATCAATTTATCGGCTGTCATCATCTCTAAATACGACGATGAAGAGCCTGACCGGCGTTCCGCTTATCCTTGTAAACGATGGGCTTTACTACATGCTTAAAGGTGATGAGGACAAGAAAGGTTATAAGTTCTTTGATTAGGGCACTGTGCATTACTATTCCGACGGTGAAACCTTGGCATACAGATATTACATTGAGTATGAAGTCGTAGTAATAATGATGAAGGCGAATATTTGACATTTTTGGTATTTATGATGCTTGTACCCTTGTGAATGAATATGGGGAAACTTATTCCATTCCGGGCAATGAAGGCTACGAACTGACAATGGGGCGTTATTACTTTTTAAACGCCGAAGGAGAAGATTTAAACATATTGTTCTGGAAGGATGGAACGCTCTAAGCTCAAGAATACCTTGACGGGGAAATCTACGAGGGAACCTATGAAGTAAATGGCAGCACAGTAACTATCTTCATAGAGGATGACGAACAAGACTTTGTAATCATCACAACCGCACTTTGCAAGACGCTGACAGTGATAACTTGTATATTATTATTGATGTGAATGCAAAAGGGGAATGATAAGCGTGACGGGAAAATGGAGTTTATTCTCGCGAAGCAGTTAGAAAAATAGCAAGCTTGCTTGCGTATTTGGCGAACGCCGCGGAGTTAACGGGTTTAATACCTCGCCGCTTGCGGCGTGCCATTAAACCGCTGCTCTGCCCCAAAGGGCGGGTCAGTTCACTAGCGTTACTTCTGTATGCCATGCCGGAAATTATATTGGAACTAACAAGGAGGAAAATATGCTTAGAAATATAGCTTTATCAATGGCACTACTACTATGTTTTGGGGTTTTTACAGGCTGCACAGACAAAGACTCTGCTCAAACGGACGAAGGTGAAACCTATTACCTGAATTATTTTGACGCTTGGTGGTATACAGCTGAGTACGACCCTGAACTAACAGGCGTTCAAATATTCTCTGTTAATAGTGATTACAACGCAGCTGTTGCCTATAACGATGTAGGCGAAGATTATATGGAGTTTGACGCTTATATAAAAGACGGCAAATTCGTATTAAATAGCGAATTATTCGGCGAGGTTTTCTTTACCATTATTGATTTAGATACTTTGGAAATAGACGATACCGGCGTCAGGTTTTATCGCGGAGAACCATACGACCCTTTAGGCACTGAGCAAGATGCCGCCTCTGCCGCACTTTCAATCGAGGGAACGTGGCTTGCAGAAGGAAAACCCAAAGACGACACAGATAAGATAATTCAAATTGAAGGCACAACAGCTATTTACAGTGCAATGAATGCCGGTGAGTTTTTAACGATGTACGAAGGAGAATATACGCTTGGTGAATCAGATGTTAGCTATATGGTGGGCGATAGCGAGCGACTACGAACCTTAAAATTAGGGGACAGTTATAGCTTTACTGTTTCATCAGACGGCAACACATTGGAATTATTTGCAGGCTTTTCAGGTGATTATTACCTGAGAGAAAGCATGATTGGTACACCAGAAGGCGATAGTGCATTGTTAAGGCAAAAGCTACAAAAAAAGACGTGGAGTTGCAGGGCTAATAAAAAAGCTCCGGATTACCTTGAGTTCATCGCCAATGGCGTATTTCTCCATATGTCGGCAGTGTCGAACGACGACGTGCGCGCGTGGGGCGAAGAGGATTACGCAGGAAAATGGGAAATGGACGGCGAGGAAGTAGTCTTGAACTGGGACAATGGCGCGGTTGACCGCTTGACTCCCACCTATGACGAGGAATCAGATAAGATAAAATTCACAGTCGATAGCTTAGGCATGGATTTTGAAAGTAGTTTTTGATGATCTTATAGGCTCTGTAAAGTTAAAATGAAAATAAACAGAACCTCCAAAGACAAGAGCAAGGCCTTGGAGCTACCAGCCCCAAACCAGTGCAAGCGTGTGGACGCTTGAGCCCAGTAGGTATAAAGAGCATGCCTATTAAGAAACAAGAAGCAGCATATTCTGCTGATGCTTTGAGTAGGCACAACCAGCCACTTGAGCAGGTGTAAGTCCTGAAAGAGCAGAATGAGGTCTAATGAAGTTAAAGAAAAAAACGAACATTGAAATAAGATTATTAGCAGAATCAAAAGAATTAAAACCTTGTTTAGTCTTATACCACGCCTTAAACTGTTTGTTGAAAGATTCAATAAGGTTGTTAGAAATATCATCTTTGAAACTTTCGACGCATATATGAGTAACATCAAAAATTGATTTAATAGGCACTTTATAAGATGAATATCTGTCGCTTACTATAGCCTTTGGAGAACCTACTGGTTTGACGGCATTGAGCAATGAAAACGCCTGTATTGAATCTCTTTGTGGAGATAGATGAAACCCTAATACAAAGCGAGTTTCAGAGTCAATGATGAACAATATGTAATGCTTTTTGCACTCTATTTTAATAACTGTCTCGTCGGTGTGCCATTCATCGGAATTAAAGTCCATTGATGGCATTAAGAATAACGAAAGGTTGTTAAAAAGAGGAGCGAATGCTAGTTTGACTGTAGGTTTAAAGACGAAAAATGAGTGATTGGACCTTTTATAATTGCATCTATAGTTTGAGTAATCTTCATAAGCATGGTGCAATAAAGAACCTTTGCCACATTTGGGGCAAGAAGGATATTTTCGCTTCTTTTCATTTGTCACAAAATCAGGAGCGAATTGATGTTTGCAACAACGGCATTGATATTTTTGATTCCCATATTTATCCTTGCCGTATTTATAAAGTGAATGAGAATTGCATTTAGGACATTTTACTGTTATAATTTTCCCCATGACCCGTTCTCCTTTCTCCCTTTTCGGGAGGTGATGTGTTTTATGGTGAAACCATTATTTCATAAGGAGTTACCGATCTCTTTTTTCATTTAACTTTACAGTTCGTTAGTTTTGGAAAGGAGAAACATTATGGCAGAATTAAACTCCATGCGGAATATAGGGAAAGAAATTGAAAAGAAACTAAAATCTGTGGGTATTTCTTCAGCCGAACAACTAATTCAGACAGGAAGCAAAGAAGCATTTATTAGTTTAAAAATGCGGTTTTCAAATATCTGTTTAGTTCATTTATATACGCTTCAAGGTGCAATTGATGGTGTGGAATATAATCAGTTGCCTGACGAGATTAAGCATGGTTTGAAATGCTTCAGTGACGAATTAAAGTAAAAATATGATTTGCCTAATGATTATCAAGTTATCCAACCTTGCGCCCTCAAGTTTCTTTAAACTTGGGGTTTTTTGCGGCGCAAGCTCGAACTTGCTACTCATTAGCTTTGGTTACATTTTCCTTGATTTAAATACAATAGATTGTGGGAATTTTTTTGCTTTGCAAGAGGAATAATAACGTGTGCTAAATTCGTATTCACTGCATAATGTTTCTTTGTCGGTTTCCTCAACAACTCGTTCAACTGCAAATCCTGCTTGTGCAAGTGCGTTTATATTATCGGATAATCGACGGTTATATAATGTCATCGGAAATCCCGTTTCTTTATTAATGTCAGGATTGTTTCGGTTAGCGGGCTTCTGTATATCTTTTTTGAATGTAAACGGTTCTTTTTCATAGTAATTTCCCGAAAAAACCAACTGATTATCCACTGCTTCAACACAGTGCATTGATTTTGAGGTTACCTCTCCTTTATTAGCAAAAGAAAGCTTGGATTGGCTAATACTATTTCCAACTTAAAACATAGATAAAAACTTGTCTTTTTTGCGCCATG
>CAYPQA010000109.1:0-10500 GCA_964412725.1 uncultured Eubacteriales bacterium | reverse complement strand
GATTTTAATCTTTTCACCTATGTTTATGAACAATGGTACGTAGACGGTTGCACCAGTTTCAACGGTTGCGGGTTTAGTTGCGCCTGTAGCTGTATCACCCTTAAAGCCGGGCTCGGTGTCTGTAATCTCAAGCTCGACAAATGTTGGAGGCTCTATGCCAAAAACATTTCCGTTGTGCTCTAAAATCTTAACCATTTCGTTTTCTTTAACAAATTTAAGCGTATCGCCAATATCAGATGCGTTAATTGCAGTCTGCTCAAAGGACTCTGTATCCATAAAATGGTATAAGTCGCCATCTCTATATAAATATTGAAGGTCCTTTCTATCAATATGAGCCCTTGGCATTTTCTCAGTGGGTCTAAATGTTCTTTCTACGACGCCCCCTGTGACAAGATTTTTAAGCTTTGTGCGTACAAACGCGGCACCCTTACCCGGCTTAACGTGCTGGAACTCAATAATAACAAAAATAGCATTATCCACCTCAATGGTAACGCCGTTTCTAAATTCACTTGCTGAAATCATCAGTATTTCCTCCTGTATAATGGTTAAATTTTACAAAGCTCAATCAGAGCGTAAATGGCATAAACATAGCCCCATTTGCCCAGACCGCAGATTTGGCCGGCACAAGAAGGGGCAATTACTGAAACATGCCGAAATTCCTCACGTTTGTGAAGATTTGATAGATGAACTTCAATTGTTTTTATATCAAAAGATGCAAGAGCATCTCTGATAGCATAGCTGTAATGCGTAAAAGCACCCGGATTTATAACAATGCCTTGCGCATTTCCGTAGAGACTCTGGATATAATCCACAATAGCCCCTTCATGGTTTGACTGGAAAAAGTCAATGTCAATATTTAAAGGCGCGACTTTATCGGAAATAAACGCATTTATCTCCGATAAGCTTTCAGAACCATAAACAGACTTTTCCCTCACACCGGTGAAATTCAAATTAACTCCATTAATTATAGATATTTTCATAAAACCTCACAGCATATTCCTAGTTATCAGTTTGGTCGTGTCTTGGATGTAGCTTAACAAACTCGGCGGCTCGTGTCAATTCAGACAGTACGTCAACCCCAAATTGGTTTTGCAAGGACGACAGTTTAGTATAGACCTTGCCCTTATGCGTTGCAACATATTTGGGCGGGAGGTGATTAAGTGCAATGGCCATAACGTCACATTTGCATTGTTCACAGTTACAGGTGCCTGTGTTCTTAAGAATTGCAGCAACAGAGTCTTCAACAAATTCCTCCATGTAGTTCTTTACTGACATCATAAAATCCTCCCTAATATATCCTAACCTTATTTGCGTAGTCCGAATAAACCGCAACCCTTCCGCTTGCAGGGATTACGGTGAGAACAAGCGTCTTATTTTTGTAAGTTATATTGACTGTTTGTGCACCTCTTTCAAGAGTTCCGCTTGGTGTGTATCGAATGGTGTTTAACCCGTTTCTTGTAAGCCTTATATCAGCATAGTCGACAGTTTTAAAGACATAGTGTTGATATTCGTCATCTGTTATATTTCTTAATGTATAAGACGAATTTTCAAAATATACTTCTGTAGGTATACCGTCAATAATAGATATCTGTGCGGCAAAACGCAAATCATCGCAAAGTTCAATCGCGAAATTTTTAAGTGTATGGTAGTTTAAGCTTTCTCCAAAACCATATGCAATCGCAGAAACAACTGACATAAGCGCAATAACAATAACTACCTCAATAAGTGTTACGCCCGAGCGTTTCTTATAAAAACATTCATTAGGAAGTATATCCGAATTATGGATTTTTTGCAATATAAATTTTGTATTTTTAATATTGAAAATTCCCAAAGCTTTAACTTATTCCCTCCGTGCTGTCCTTCATAAGCAAAAGCTTTACTGTCAAAAGTATTAGCTTTATGTCCAGAAGAAACGAATATTTTTGAATATATATAAGGTCAAACATAAGCTTGTCACGAGGGCTTGTGTTGTATCGCCCCATAATTTGCGCAAGCCCTGTCAAACCGGCCTTAACCTTAAGCCTATATTTAAACTCTGGAAATTCACGGCAATATTCCTCAACAAGCTCCGGACGCTCCGGACGCGGGCCTACTATGGACATATCACCTTTAAGGATGTTAAAAAGCTGAGGAAGCTCGTCCAGCCTCGTTGAGCGGATAAAACGCCCGAACGTTGTGATACGCGGGTCATACTTCTTAGCAAGTCGAGGTATTCCGTCATCCTCTGCGTTCATAACCATGCTTCTGAATTTGTACAATGTGAAACTGCGTCCACCTTCCGTTACCCTCTCTTGTCGCAATAATGCTGCTCCTCCGTCTTGTATTCGAATAATAATCGCAACAATAAGCATAATAGGCGAACCTACAATAATTCCAAATGCAGACAGCAAAATATCCATAAAGCGTTTAACGGCGAGCTGTTCTACAGTAAGCCCCCTATTTTTGCATAAAAGAACCGGACAATCAAATATCTGTGTCTGAAAAGCATTGTGGAAAATTATGTCCGTTGCAGATGGGACAATGTAAACACGCCTATCGTTTTCAAAGCAATATGCCAACAACTGAGCACGTAAAGAAAGTGACACATTGTATAGAAAAATTGAATCGTACCCTTCTATAAGCTCCTTTATTTTTTCAATGCCCTGATCCTCGCCCACAATAGCCGCAAGCCTGTAAAGCTCCTTAATTCTACTTAACTTATTGCGTATCTCTCCGGCCTCTAAATAGTCATTGCAGACCAATACAACCTGTCGCGCCTTATGAAGTGCAAAATAAATCTTGTTACTTAAAAAACAAAACAAGGATGCAGATAGCATTTGAAGCGTAAACATTAGCAAAAAATACTTCAATTCAAGCAATTCACGAGCTATAAGCGAAAGCTGAATATACATGAAAAAATCGGCTAAAAGCAAGGCAAGTGAGGATGAATAAATAAGTTCACCCAAACGTCGAACACCGACTTGAAATCCGCCATAAAGCAAAATAAGCACAAAAAGCAAAAAAGCATTTGAGCCCAAAACAACAAAATTACCCAAGAAATAATAAATTGTTTCTGGATAAAAGTTAAGCCAGCAAAGTGCAAATATAATATTATATGAAGCAAACGTAATCAGCCGCATTGAGAACAAAATACTTTTTTTATATGGAAAAATAAATATCACCTGACGTAAGAATTATTTTAAACTAAGAATAAGTATATAACATTTTCCTATAAAATTCAACACAATATTCTTTTCAATTTGGGCATAATACATCATGCCCAAATTGCAGAAATGTGGTGATTTTATGAATTTAAATCTTTTATCTCTTGCCTTGGCGCCCATATTCATTGCGGCGTTTTATATATATTTTCGTGATAAATACGAAAAGGAACCTTTACAGCTATTGTTCCTGGGACTTTTCTTCGGTGCCATTATAACTGTCCCGATTGTAAAGTCTGAGCATTTATTGACAGGACTTATGCCTGAGGTTGGTTTTTATGGGGAGGCATTTTATTTAAGCTTTGTTGTAGCCTCATTCACGGAAGAAATTTTCAAGCTGGTTGTTGTGTTGGCTCTGTCGTACTTCAATCCAAATTTCAACGAACCGTTTGACGGCATTGTTTATGCTGTTTTTGTATCGTTGGGCTTTGCTATGTTTGAAAATGTGCTTTACGTATTCAACGAGGAATTAGGCGGCTATAGTACAGCCCTAGTTCGCTCGGTTTTTTCCGTTCCCGCACACGCATTATTTGGTGTGCTTATGGGCTACTATCTTTCTTATGCAAAATTTCAAAAACAAAACGGTTATCTCGCACTTGCGTTGATAGTGCCTGTTGTTATTCATGGTTTGTATGACTTTATTCTGCTTGCAAATATGCCCATATTCCCTGTATTCATACTCTTTCTTGCTTACCTTTGGTATGTCTCCTTCAAGAAAATTAATGCACTTTCAAGAGCCTCCAAAGTTTATTTGAGCAGGAGGGGTATCTGATGAAAAAAGTTATTTATACTGTAAGCAGCGGTGGTGTTGTTGTATGTGATGAAAGAATACTCTTGCTTTACAAATCCTTTAATATGGGTAACGGAGGATTTGAGCGCGGCGGCTGGGTTATGCCAAAGGGTACGGTAGAACCCGGCGAGACAATTGAGGAGGCCGCACTACGAGAGGTATACGAAGAGGCTAATGTACAGGCTGTAATAAATGAATATATTGACAAAACAGGCTACAGTTTCTATTCAAACGGAAACATTGTTTACAAGACCGTTCATTGGTTTTTGATGGAGACAGACAGTTTCTATTGCTATCCTCAAAGGGAGGAATTTTTTTTCGACGCAGGTTTTTACAAGCGTCATGAAGCAATTAATCTTCTGAAATTTAAAGACGAGCGTATCATATTAAGAAAATATATGACAGAAAATTGTCAAACACCCGTCTATTTTAAATAAAAGCGGGACATACTAAAACCTATATTTAAAGAGAGAGGAGTGAGAACATGATTAAATGCCATGTAAGCACTTGCAGGCACAATGACGTTGCAGATAACGTATGCCGCTTAGAAAACATCACTGTTGGTAACACATCTCAAATAGCACATTCTCAACACGAAACAGAATGCGAAAGTTTTGCCGAATAAGGAGTTTTAAAAAACAGGGAGCGATCAGTCCGCTCCCTGTTTTTTTGACGTTAATTGTTATTGTGTTGCACGATATAACTCAATAAATAATTCTGTCGGTTCCCCATTGTCATTACTAACTGCATAAGATCCTAATATAGATCCGTCTTCCATATTTATATACACACTGGAACCCAGATATCCTGCGCCCGGCATTCGCAACATTCCATCGGATATATTAATACCATCCTTTAGACTAGCGGTGGTATAAATCGTCATCAACATGTCACCATTTATGTCCATCACATGGTATAAATTCATTTCACTACGGTCGCTTTTAACTCTTGCGATTAGTTGTCCGTCATCAGCTATTGTAAGGCTAAAGTAATCCTTCCTTGGCTCAAACATTTGATTACCATTTCTATCAATTGCTGTGAAATAGTTTAATCCGTCTGCACCTTTAATTTGCAATGTTGCATAACCGTTCTTAAAAGGACTGCCAAAGTAGTTCAGTTTTCCACGATACTCCGGAAAATCAATTGCAACATCGCCGTTCATATTATAGTATACGCCGGTTTTATATACAAAATCTTCACCAAAGCCTCTATACACATTTCCCTCCTCGCCTCTGGTAAATGGAACGAATGTCAATCCTTCGTCAAACTCCATATTCATACCCAAAATATATTGCGTCCAATTATTGTTGATTTTATCATAAATGGAGCCGTCTGTTCCTAATTTACAAATATAATTTGCGTTTATCTGTTCCCCACTACCAAGAGGATGCCTAATACGTTCAGGATCGGTGTATAAAGCTGTGGCATATCCGTTTTCAAATCCGGTAAGCAATCTTACTGTTTGATCATAGTCTTCATTTGACAAAATGGTTTGCGTTTCAATGTTCAAGAGTACGCTATAAGCCCAGAATTGTAATTTAAAAATATTGTCACCGAGATATTCGCTGGATACAAATGTTCCATCATCCATTGAACTCATTTTGAAAGATAGATTTTTCATATTGCCACTCACGTCATATTGGTATGTCTTGAAAGGGACAACAATATTCCCGTCTTTATCAATAGCACCAATCTGCCATTCATTTGTACTGAAATTAGATATGTGCTGGACTGCTAAAAATCGTCCATTAGCATATCCAAGAATCATAAACGTTTCATCTTCCGCTTCGAAGGTAATATTTCCGTCACTGTCAACAATAAAATAATTATAGTTATTATTTATACCTTTTATTCCCTTGTGATAAGCCAATCCGTCCTTGAAATCGCCACCCCATCTTGGCATAGACGTTTCATTAGAATTTATTAGCAAAACAAGCTGCCCTTGCTTATCTATAACCGCAAGTATTCTACCATCATACCCTAATCGAACCCAAGCTCTGCCTTCTGAAAAATCTCTTGTGTATTTAATACTTGCAGTTCTTTTGTCATCTGTAATGAATCGGCCTGAGCCGGATTTTTCCGGAGTCCCTGTTTCTTCGATTTTGGCTGAATCATCAGGACTAGTGTTATCCACGACTGTGGAATTAAGTTGTGTTGCTACAGTTGGGCCTACTTGCGCTTGCTTAGGCTGTTCGTCTTTAGAACAAGCAGAAAGCATAATAGGAACAACCAAAATCAGCAATGGTAATAATTTTTTCATCTTAATAACATCCCTCTCATTATTTTTTTGGGTATAGCCATACCGCACAAAATCCCTATTATAATTATAAGAGGTATTTTGTTATTTTTGGTCTGCTGGCAGCAGACATTTATTGATTTTTTTAGGGGAAATATTCTTCATAACGTTCACGCGAATTATTATAATCTCGTATAAGCGAATCCAAAAATCCGTCATAGCCTTCTTGCTCAAGGTGTGGTTCTTGTACACCTTCTGAACGGGATTCTGCTTGAATTGACTTAAACTCTTTGAAATCAACGTCTGAAACAACAGATAAAACCCCATCCGAATAATTATAATGATTAAGGCGAGTGTCACCCACAATGGCCCTTATGTCGCCGTTTTCGTACAGATACATTACACTGGTTCCCCACATAGCCCCAACATATTCAAAACACTTTTGTTTAATATCAGAAAGTTTCCATACTGTCGTGAGCAGAGTATGTTCCCTATTTCCCTTTGATACGAAAAGCTCTTTTACTCCATCGCCGTCTGCATCAACGCAAGTAATCTGTGTGAGTGGCTTTACTTCTGTCAGGATAAACGAATCATCTGCAATTTCCCGCAATGTGTTTTCCATAGCCATAGGCCAGAGGCTAACTTCTTTCCCATCACGCCAAAAGCTTGCTTGAATTCTATCGGCTGAGTGCCCAAGTTTTAGCGACAAGTCATACCTCATACCATATTCTACCCAATCGTTTAAGCTTTCCGGCACGATAAAGTCCACAAAATCTCCTTTGCCTGTCATATCAACACGCATAGAAACAGATTTCCCCGACGAGCTGTGATCTGAACCTTGTATGATGTACTGGCCATTTTTAGCATAAAAGAGCAAGAACTCTTCGGGATATGATGTCTGCAATAACGGCAACTTATGCAGTAACCCATATGACAGTAAAGTGATAACAATTGTGATAGAAAAAAACACGAAACGGCAGCGATAGAACAGAAGTGAATTTCTTATTTCTTTGACCGACTGGAATCGTTTATCCGGATTCAGGTTGGTACACTTTCGGATAATTCGTCTGTAGGGCGTCTTTTGAGCCTTTTTCCCTATAAGCTGCCCTAAAGTCACACCAAAGGAATATATGTCAGCCCGCTCGTCAGTCTGAGCAAAGCCATATTGCTCAGGAGGTGCGTACCCACGAGTGCCCAGCAATCTCGTATCCTGCTCCAAGTCATCCTTTGGCATACGAGCGGCATCAAAGTCGATTAGACGGATATGTCCATCATTGGCGAGTATAATATTGGACGGTTTGATATCGCGATGAATGATGCCATTCCCATGCAGAAACTCCAAGACGAAACACAGCTCCTTGATTGCGCTATGCAACTGCTTTTCAGATAACTCCCCACTACCCAACGACTGCCCCTCTATATATTCTTCTACAATAATTGTGCTTTCGCCCTTGGTTATTGCTTCAAATATTTTAGGCAAATATGGATGAGAATAGCTTTTAAGTTCCTCATATGCAGCATGATGTCCATGCAGAATCTTTTTAACAAAGAGGCGGTCGCTACCTACTTCACGCACAAGAAGTACCATACTTTTCCCGCTCTGTTTTAGAAGTTTAATTTCTTCATACTTTATAATTTTCACATCCTAAAGGTGACATACTAACGAAAATATAGTATAATTATAACTACTCATTCAAGGAGATTCAATATGAAACCCAAAACAACCGATGAATTAAACCATGAAATCAAAGCCGCTACTGACATTGAAGACTTCTTGTCTAAAAATAAAGAACAGATGCTGTCGCATACTCTACCGGAACATCTGAATACTCTATTGGTGCAAAAGGGTATCAGCCGCGCAGACGTGGTACGCGGTTCGCTTTTAGATCGGGCTTATGTCTACCAGATATTTTCAGGAGAGAAAGTGCCGTCACGGGATAAACTTATCGCCATTGCGTTTGGTCTTTGTCTTTCTCTTGATGAAACACAAAAGATGCTCAAGCTCTCGTGCAATAGAGAATTGTACTCTCGAGACGAACGTGATGTCCTCATCATGTTTACACTGCAACACAAAGGCCATATATCGGATGCAAATAATTTGCTTCATAGCAAAGAGTTTGAAACATTAGGCATTTAATTAAAGCTGTTGCCCATGACGAGCGTAAAAAAGCAGGCGTTTCTACGAGTATTGTAGAAACACCTGCTTTTTTGTGTAAACTTAATTTATGTTTCGCATTGTGGGGAAGAATAGTACATCCCTTATTGAGCTTGAATTTGTGAGTAGCATAACAAAACGATCAATTCCTAAGCCGAGCCCGCCTGTAGGGGGCATACCAAACTCCAATGAAGTTAGGAAATCCTCATCAATCATGTTAGCCTCATCATTGCCGGATTCACGCAAGCTTTCCTGATGCTTGAAACGTTCACGTTGGTCAATTGGGTCGTTAAGCTCTGAATATGCGTTAGCAAATTCACGTCCGACTATGAATAATTCAAAACGCTCCGTATATCCGGGCATATCAGGCTTGCTCTTTGTGAGATGAGATATCTCCTTCGGATGGTCTATGAGGAAAGTTGGTTGCACGAGATTTTTCTCAGCATATTTCTCAAAGAACAGGTTTAATATATCTCCCTTGCCGTCATATGGTTTGAACTCTATCTCATGCTCCTTTGCCAAACGTCTTGCGCCTTCTAAGTCTAAATCTGTGAAGTCTACGCCAGAATATTTTTTAACTGCGTCAAGCATGCTGATTTTCTCAAACGGCTTTTCGAAATCAATTTCAGTATCTTGATAATTCACAACATAGCTACCCGTAACATCAAAGCAAACCTTTTTTATAAGGCTTTCGATAAGCTCCATCATGCCTTTATAGTCTGTATAGGCTTGGTATAACTCAAGCATTGTAAACTCAGGATTGTGCTTGATACTCAAGCCTTCGTTTCTGAAAACACGTCCAAGCTCATAAACGCGCTCTAACCCGCCCACGATAAGTCTTTTAAGCGGCAACTCAAGCGCAATACGTAAATACATATCCATATCTAAAGCGTTGTGATGCGTTATAAAAGGACGTGCGGCAGCACCTCCCGGAATTGTCTGCAAAACAGGCGTTTCAACCTCTAAAAAGTCTCTGCCGTCCAAAAATGCCCTTATACCCTTAATGATGGCCGAACGCTTTAAGAATACATCCTTAACATCCGGATTCATAATAAGGTCAAGGTATCTTTGACGATAACGTATCTCTGTGTCTCTTAAGCCATGAAATTTCTCAGGCAAAACTTGAAGGCTTTTGGTAAGAAGTATAAACTCGGAAACACTGACCGAGATTTCACCCTTATGCGTACGAAAAACCTCACCACGAACTCCGACTATATCGCCTATATCAAGCTTTTTAAATTCATCATAACGTTCATCCGAAACAACATCTTTTTTAATATAAGCCTGAATACGTCCATCTCTATCCTGAATGTCGAAGAAGGATGCCTTACCCATGATTCGCCTTGTCATAATACGCCCTGCAAGGGAAACGGTTTGACCTTCAAGGCTCTCAAATTCGTCGTGTATCTTCTTGCTATGGTGCGTTACATCATATTTTACATGGACAAAAGGGTCTTTACCTTCATTTTGCAGCCCTGCAAGCTTTTCACGCCTTATACGGTTTTGTTCACTTATATCTATTAAATCCGGTTGAACGTTCAAGTTTTCTTCCATAAATTGAATAAACCTCCTTAGTTTATTGAAATAACTCTATATTTGATAATACCATCCGGCGCTTCCACAAGAACCTGATCGTCAACAGATTTACCCAAAAGCGCACTTCCCAGAGGAGATTCGTTTGAAATCTTAAATGATGCCGGATCTGCCTCTGCAGAACCTACCAAAGCATAGGTAATTTCTTCATCAAATTCATAGTCATACAGTGTAACTTTGTTACCAACATTTATAGTTCCGCCGTTTAAATCATCCTCATCAATGACCTCGGCATTTCTCAACATTTTTTCTATAACAACAATTCTTGCCTCTATTTCTGCTTGTTCGTCCTTAGCCGCATCATACTCGGCATTTTCTGACAGGTCACCTTGTCCTCTGGCCTCTTTAATTTTCTCTGCAACCTCTTTACGTTTGACAACCTTTAATTCCGCAAGCTCGTCCTCAAGCTTTTTAAGTCCGCTATAGGTTAAAACAATTTTCTTCTCTGCCATTTTATACCTCCATTGTATATCTTTGTTTAAACAGGGATTATATCATGGAAATATTCCCTACACAAGGACACTGT
>CAYPQA010000108.1:0-10512 GCA_964412725.1 uncultured Eubacteriales bacterium | reverse complement strand
TGTACTTCGTTTTTGAATCAATTTTCATAAAAACCTCCATTTTTTTATTTTTTTGCAGAATTAAAGGAGGCAAAAGCCTCCTTTGGTTTTAGTGTCTGAAATGACGCATATCTGTGAATATCATGGAAATGCCGTATTTGTTGCATGCTTCAATAGAATCCTTGTCCTTGAGAGAACCGCCGGGTTGTATGATAGCTGTGATACCCGCACGGTGAGCCTCTTCGACACAGTCTGAAAACGGGAAGAATGCATCTGAGGCCAAGACACCGCCCTTAGTACTCTCAGAACCCAAAGCTTCATGTGCATGTTCAATGGATTGCTTGCAAGCCCAAATACGGTTAACTTGACCGGGGCCTGCTCCAAGCATTTGCCCGTTTTTAGCAAGAGCTATGCCGTTAGACTTAACATATTTAACAACCTTCCATGCAAACATTAAATCCTTGATTTCACTTTCGGAAGGTGACTTCTCTGTTACAACCTTATAGCCGGTCTCGGGCAATATCGCTGCGTCTACATCTTGAACAAGGATGCCGCCCGAAACCTTTTTAATATCAAGTGCATTCTTGGGTTGTTTCTTGGAAATATCTTCCAAGGTTAAAACGCGTATGTTCTTCTTTTGGCTTAAAATCTTCAAAGCATCTTCTGAAAAAGAAGGTGCTAAGACAATCTCAATAAATATCTTATTAATCTCCTCGGCAGTCTTTGCATCAATTTCTCTGTTTGCAACGATAATTCCGCCGAAAACGGATACGGGGTCGGCTGTATAAGCCTTCATATAGGCCTCATATATCGTTTCGCCAACGCCAACTCCGCATGGGTTAGAATGCTTACAAGCCACGACAACAGGCTCATCAAACTCCTTTGCAAGTTCCAAAGCGCCATGGGTGTCGTTAATATTATTGAAGGATAACTCCTTGCCGTGGAGTTGTTTCAGGTTTGGAAGCAAGCCGCTTATATCAGTTGTTTCCTTATAAAATGCGGCATTTTGGTGCGGGTTTTCACCGTAACGCATGTCCTGAACCTTTTCATATGTCAAGGTTAATGTTTGAGGGAATTGAGCAACCCCCGAAAGCTGTCTTAAATAATTAGCTATCATCGCATCATAATGAGCTGTATGGATAAAGACCTTGCTTGAAAGATAGAAATTGGTCTTTACGGATACACGTCCACCATCTCTGATTTCTGACAGCACCGTTTCATAATCCGACGGGTCAACGCAAACAGTAACGTCTTGATAATTCTTTGCGGCCGAACGCAACATGGTCGGCCCCCCTATATCAATGTTTTCTATGGCATCTTCAAGCGTATGGTCAGGTTTCTCTATCGTTTGTTTAAACGGATAGAGGTTAACTGCAACCAAATCAATTGTGTTGATATCCAGAGATTTAAGCTGTGCCATGTGTTCCTCGTTTTCACGCATAGCCAAGATGCCTGCATGAACAGCAGGATGGAGAGTCTTTACACGCCCGTCCAAGCATTCCGGAAAACCCGTTACATCCGAAATTGAAATAACATTAAGACCTTCGTCTTTAAGAAGCTTATAAGTGCCGCCTGTTGAAATAATTTCAAAGCCAAGCTCAGAAAGCGACTTGGCAAAGGGCAAAATACCTGTTTTATCCCAAACACTAATTAAAGCTCTCATTTAATCACCAACTTTACTATAAAGAATATGGAAATAATTACTATAACAGGGTTAAGGTCTTTAGTCTTACCCAAAATAGCCTTGATAAGCACAAACGAAAGAACGCCAAATATAATTCCGTCAGAGATGCTGTACGTAAGCGGCATCATAATAATAGTAAGGAATGCAGGCAGACCTTCGGAGAAATCATTAAAGTTAATCTTTGTCACGGACTCTACCATATATAAGCCAACAATTATAAGTGCGGGAGCTGTTGCAAAAGATGGAATAGAGCCGAAAAGAGGTGAGAAAAACAAAGCCAAAAGGAAACAACCGGCTGTGGTAAGTGAAGTTAAACCTGTTCTACCGCCGTCAGCAACACCAGCCGCACTCTCAACATAGGTTGTGACCGTAGATGTTCCAAGCACAGCGCCAACCGTTGTTCCGATAGCATCTGCAAGTAATGCTTGTTTAACGCGAGGGAGTTTGCCGTCCTTATCAAGGAAACCTGCTTTTGAGGAAACGCCTATAAGCGTGCCGATAGTATCAAAAATGTCAACAAATAGGAAGGTAAAGACAATCACAATCAATTCAATTATATTGATGTCGGAAAGAGATTTAAAAGCAGAGATAAGATTGTATTCTGAAATGGAAGGAGGAGATGAAACAATACCGGAAGGAATGAGACTGTAAACGCCGGCATCGGGATTTGGCACGTATATGTTTAAAAACTGACATATTATACCAATGAGATAAGTAGCCAAGATTCCCCAAAGTAGAGAGCCCTTAACCTTTTTTATAGCAAGAACGATAGTTATTACAATGCCCAAGAGAGCCAAAAGGGTTGGAACATTTTTAACGTCACCCAAAGCAACACTTGTTGCAGGGTCTGAAACAATTATCCCTGCATTCTTAAAGCCAATAAAAGCAATGAAAAGACCGATGCCCACAGAGACCGCTTGTTTAAGGCTTTTTGGGATTGAATTGAATATCGCCTCTCTCACGTTAAAAAACGAGAGAAGAATAAATATAACGCCTTCGATGAAAACAGCCAACAAGGCCATTTGCCAACCATAAGTCATAGCAACCGTAAACGCAAAGAATGCGTTAAGACCCATACCAGGTGCTAACGCAAACGGATAATTAGCCAATAAGGCCATGCAAACGGTGGCAATGACGGAGGACAGAACGGTTGCCGTAAAGACCGCACCCCTATCCATTCCGGACGCACTTAGAATATCCGGATTGACAATAAGGATGTAAGCCATTGTCATGAACGTCGTGATACCCGCCATGACTTCAACGGAAACCGTTGTGTTGTTTTGCTTAAGCTTGAAGTCCATAGATACCTCCTAAAAAATTTTTCGCATATTTATAACATAAAGGTAAAATCTTGTCAATAAATGCTGAGAAATTTTTCTCTGAAATTTTTCTATGGAATTTTTCCCTGTAAAATTCTTGACTTTTTATGAAAGTTGTTGTATATTATCAACGTAGCCGTTGCACGGAGGTATAGCTCAGCTGGTTAGAGTACATGCTTGACATGCATGGGGTCACTGGTTCGATCCCAGTTATCTCCATTTTTAAACTGGAAGCCTCTACAAACCTCACTTTGATTTTATCGTGTAGTTGTCGCATCATACGTAACACTGGATAGTTTGCAGTTTTGCGTATGGTGATACAATCCTAACACGAAGAAATCAGAGGTTTTAGAGGTGAAAAACGGGACAAGCCGTTCTTGCCATTTTGGCACGGGCGGCTAATTTTTTATATAATTATATATTTTTATAAAACCGGAAAAGAGGCGTGTTTGTTATGAGTAGACTGTTGGTTGTAGACGATGAAGACAAAATCAGACTTGTCATAAGAGAGTATGCAGAGTTCGAAGGACACGAGGTTTTGGAGGCTAAAGACGGTATGGAGGCTGTTTCTTTGGTTAGGGAGCAAGATTTTGACCTTATAATCATGGACGTTATGATGCCAAAACTTGACGGTTTTTCTGCTTGCAAGGAGATAATGAAGATTAAATTCATTCCTGTGCTCATGCTGTCTGCGAGAAGTGACGAATTTGATAAGCTTTTCGGATTCGAATTAGGCATTGACGATTATGTTATAAAGCCCTTCTCTCCGAAAGAGCTCATGGCTAGAGTTAAGGTTATAATAACCAGAAACAAGCGAAATAAAAACAACAGCATAATTAACGCGAATAACGACGGCCTTGTTGTAGACGTTGAAAATCGCAGCGTTATGATAAACGGAATCAAGCCGGATTTAACCCCGAAGGAAGCTGAAATTCTCTTCTATCTTGCCGCGAAACCCAACGTTGACATAAGCAAGGACGAGGTTATAAAAAACATATGGGGCGATGAATTTTTAGGAAACGAAAAAACTGTTGACGCACAGATGCGTATGCTTAAATTAAGCCTTGGGGAACATAACCCTATTGTTGAACTCGGAACCGGCTATCGTTATGAGGTAAACGTATGATTAGCCTCAAGCACAAGCTATGGCAGTATCTGGGTCTTTTTGCAGTTTTCCTTATGCTCATACTTTGGATTATGGAGATTATTTTCCTTAAGACATACTACGAAACTATGAAGGCTAAGGAAATTGTTAAACTTGGAAACAAGCTTGTCTCGGAATATGGCAAACCCAGCTTTGGTTCGCTTGTTTACCAATTATCTTATGGCTACGGTATGATGATACGCCTTTTTGATGAACAGGGTAATATCGTTCTTATCTCAAATAATTTTGGCGAACAAATTGAGAATGCAAGTGAGGGCTCAATGAATTTGGGTGAAGCCATAAGAACTCTTTTGGACTTTAGGAGTATAAAGACATTTGTTGACAATATGCCACCGGGGCAAAACTATGTTTCCTTTCCAAGAACCCCAGGTAACACAGGCGTAAGTATAGCTGTCTTTGGCTCAAAAATTCAGGACACAAGCGGGCGCACTATCTATTTTCTCATTAACTCTCCTATAACTCAAATCGAAACAAACACGTCTATACTTCAAACTCAACTGGTCATTGTTACGGGTTTAGCCCTTCTGCTCTCATCCATACTCTCGTATTTTATCGCTAAAAGGCTTTCGGAACCTATCTCTAATATAACACGCACAGCAAGACGTTTGGGCGAAGGAAAATTAGATGTGGTTTTTGAAAACGGTGGTTACAGTGAGGTTGACGAACTTGCAAACGTTTTGAACTTTGCAACGCGAGAACTCTCAAGAACTGATGAGTTACGGCGTGATTTGATGGCCAATGTATCCCATGACTTGCGCACTCCGCTCACAATAATAAAGTCCTATGCGGAGATGATACGTGACATATCCGGTGACAATAAGGAAAAGCGTGATCGTCATACTAGCGTTATAATAGACGAAACAGACAGACTTTCCATGCTCGTTAATGATATCTTGGATTTATCTAAGCTGGAATCGGGAACAGAAAAACTTGAACTTAAAAAATTTAATATATCCGACACTGTCAAAAGTATATTGTTACGTTTCAGCTACCTGACTGAACGTGATGGCTACATCCTTGAAACAGAGATTGACGAGGAAAGTTTTGTTACAGGAGATGAGCGCAAGCTTGAACAGGTTATATATAATCTAATAGGCAACGCAATAAACTATACGGGTGAGGACAAGTGCGTCAGGGTTAAGCTTAAGCGTACAGATAAAGGCGTAAGGTTCTGTGTCTGTGACACAGGCAAGGGCATCCCCAAGGAGGACATAAACCGTGTCTGGGAACGTTACTACACCAAGAGTCACAAGCATTCGCGTTCCGGCTTCAACTCCTTCGGCACAGGTGTCGGGCTATCCATTGTGAAAAATATCTTAACTGCACATAATGCACAGTTCGGCATTATAAGTGAGGTTGGCAAGGGTTCTGAATTTTGGTTTGAAATTGTTTAAAGGTGGGGTGTTTTAGATATGCAGGAGGAACAATTGTATTTTTTTGAACTTGCCGACGACACAATGAAAAGAGTTACGGAAAACAAGGAGATGTACAACGGTATTTCAATGACCATCATCCAGCAGTTATACCGTATATTCTTTGAAAAACGTAAGGATATTATAGGCATAAATTCGAGGGTAAAATCTCCCGAAAGCATGAAAGAAAAGATTATAAGAAAGAAATTATACAAGCAATATTCGTCTTCGCAAGAATTAATAGATAACATGCCGGATGTTATCGGCATAATGATAGAATGTGAATTTATTGAGGACGAGGAGATTTTATTTAACGTTATAAAAAACCACTTTGAATTTGTGAATGAGCAAGGTTATTCTTACAATCCTGATTCGCCGAGTATATATGTAAATCTTGAAATGCAGCAGCCTATAATCCAGAAAAACGGAAACGAATTATTTAAGCTTGATTGCTATTATAAAAATGGAGACATAAAGGTTAACTTTGAGTTGCAAATTAAATCCTTAGTTAACTCATTCTGGTGCGAAGTTGAGCATAATATAGTTTACAAAAATGATTATTATATTCCAAACGATGAATATATAACCGAGATGCTTAGCGCGATAAGAATTAATCTTATAAGCTTGGACAAGATGCTCCACCTCTTAAGCAACCGCGTTAACACCATCGCGGCCCACGAAAGCACATATTATAGCTATCTTATCGAAGACACGATAAAACAATATTTCAGCAACACATTTAACTCACAAATGCTTGACGCAATAGGTTTTACAATTGACATTAACAAGCCCAGAGATTTGCTTTCACGTTATGTTTTAAGCCGTATGGGCGGGGTTTATGAGGTTGCAGATTTACTTATGAAATCACATATGGATAGGGACTCATATCTCTATTTCAAAGAACCGTTATATCTTGAAGAAAAATTTGTTTCAGACAATATTTTTATACAAATTGTAGGCAACAAGCTTCTTTCGCTTATTAATAAAGACTTTGAATGGCATGCTTTTTTTGCTATGCTCTTCTCGCTTGTGTCAAGACGTTCAAAATATGATAATTTTATTGAGTTTGTAAGCTTTATAAAAAGCCTTTATATCAATTATGATTGCTTCAATGTGCTTGTTGAAAAGGGTTTTTCCGATGAAGAGATAACTATTGTGCGTGAAGAAACAGAGATGTTTATGGCGGAGGCCGTATGTGATGTTTTGAAAAACGGTATGATGCCCGAAAGCTTTTACAGAAGGACAAATATGGAAATCGGGGAATCCATCAGCTATAGGATAAGCTGTTGCGACAGTTTTTCAGACTGGATTAAAAATCGAAGTGCAGTTCAATCTGCATTGAAGGGCAGTTTAAGTAAAAAACGTGATAACTACAGTTAGGAGTATTTTGGTGAATAAAAGAATTTTAGCATTGCTTTTTGCCTTTATAATAGCCGTTTCATCAAACCTTAATATCTTTGCAGCTTTGAAGGATGTGCCCCCAATTGAGGCTGAAACGTTTATCCTTATGGAGCGCACAACTAAAAAGGTTTTACTGGAAAAAGATTCAGACAAGCGCATGTACCCCGCAAGTATGACAAAAATCCTCACAACCATGTTGCTCTTGGATTATTTTGACCCGTCCGAAATTATAACAATGGGCAAGGAAGTAAACGACATCCCTCTGGATTCGAGCAAAGCCGGGCACAAGCCCAATGAGCAAATAAGCGTTGAAAATCTTGTGCGCGCTCTGCTTATCCCGTCAGGAAACGAATCTGGAAACGTTGTTGCGGCTGCTGTTTATGCAAAGGTGAATGGCGCACCCGCACCGTCATACAAGACAGCCGAAGCATTCTTTGCAGACCTTATGAACAAGAAGGCACAAAGTGTTGGCGCAATGAATTCAAACTTTGTGAACCCACATGGTTATCACCACGACAACCACTACTCTACCGCAAGAGACATGGCACTTATCAGTGACGCGGGCTTAAAGTATGATTTAATTAAGCGAGTTGTGGCCGAGGACGGATTTGAAGGCTATGGTGCGGGCGTTGAACCCTCCGACACAGTTAACACCCAATATTACAAATGGCGTTCCCATAACCTGCTTATAACAGGCGGCGAATACTGTTACCCCTATTCGCTTGGAATAAAAACCGGTTACACAGGCCCTGCGGGTTCATGCGTAACGTCATATGCAATTAAAAATGACATAGAACTCATGTGTGTCGTTATGAACGCCTCAGACACAGGGCGTTGGGTTGACAGCAAGAATTTATTTGAATACGGCTACGAAAACTATGCGTTTAAACCAATATTCAGCGATGAAGTTATTATTGACGAGGTTGGCGTATCAAATCAGATGCTTGGTACCAAGGAAACTGTTGCGTTACGTCCGTTCAAGGAATACATTGGGTTCTACAGCGATGAAGAAATCCCGCTAATAAAGAAAACCGTCGTACTTGACGAATCCTTACTAGAAACCAACCCAAAGCTTTTGGGCACAGGTGAAACAAGACTTCGTGCGCCGATTGCAAAAGATGCCGAGGTCGGCAGCTTGATTGTAACATATCAAGGCAAAGAGGTTTTCAGAACCCCCATTTTATCTATGGAGGATATCCCCGAGCGAACCTTAAAAAGTGACATAGACCATTACTTCAAAAAGGCTATATCCTTTATTTTTAGTGTGGACGCACTTCTTTATTGGGTTTTATTCATTGCGCTTATCCTCATTATAGTTATAATAATTGCACTTATCTCAAGGCGAAAAAGAAATTCCTCCGGTCTAAGGTTTAGAAGATAAAAAAAAGCTGTAGTAAAGAATTAAATCCACCTTTACTACAGCTTTTTTAAGTTTTTAATACCCTAGATTTTCTCCTACAAGTATAACCTTAATACGATTTTTGATTGAAGACATTCGAGTTACAAGAACCTGACAACATATACAACCGTCTCCGATGCACTTGGTGCATTGACCGGTGGACGCACATGGCACTTGTCTTTTTAACCTAATAGAGTTAAGAGGTGCGGCATAGTTTCTAACTCTGTCGTTTGCCTCTTGCTCATTTTTTTTGACCTTGTTCATGCCTGCAACGATTATAACGTGCTTTGGGCCATAGATAAGAGCTGCAATGCGGTTTCCGTTGCCATCCACGTTTACAAGCTTTCCGTCCAGTGTTATGGCGTTTGTACTCATAAGATAGTAGTCTGCATTGAAAGCTTCATGAATGATACGCTCTCTTTCATGTGGCTCTGTGACAGAATCCCTATCCAACGTCTTGTAATTGCCGTTCTTGACCATATCCAAAACGCCGCTTTCAACAAGGCTTTGCGAGCCGCCCCAAGCTACAACGCTGTTTTCTGGCATAAGCTCCTTCACCTTTTTGACCGCATCCTGCTTAGTTTCGCAGTAAAATCCTTCCATATTCCTTTTTTTCAAGGATTGAATAAGCTTGTGAGCAATTAATAAATTATACTCATCCAACGGTTTCATAAATCATTTCTCATCCCTCTCATTAAATCTTCTAAAGATTCTCTCTCCCTTATAACCACGCATTCACCGTTTTCTCTTAAAAGCACTTCAGCGGGACGCGGCCTGCTGTTATATATAGAACCCATCGCAAAACCATATGAACCCGCATCAAGCACCCCTAAGATATCCCCCTCAAAAACCTCAGGAAGAGCTCTGTTTTTAGCTATGATATCTCCGCTTTCACATATGTTTCCGACAACAGTCACAGTTTCTGTTTTAGCATTCCTTTCTTGCTGTGCATAAACCTCTATATCATGGTGTGAGTCATAGAGTGTGGGGCGCGCAAGCACATTCATGCCCAAATCCGTTCCGATATATTTTGTGTCACCATTGTTTTTGACAGCATAAACAGTACCCAAGAGCACGCAGCTTTCAGCAGGTACATAACGTCCCGGCTCTACCATGAATTTGATTTTTCGGCCATAGCGGTTTGCAAATTCATTCATAAAATCTGTGAGATTCTTGCCTAAGGCGTTAAGGTCAAGACGCTTCTCACCTTGCTGTTTCCTGTAAGGTATGCCAAAACCGCCTCCAAGGTCTATAAACTCAAGCGTTTCAAAATTTTCTGCAATGGACATTAAGTTGGAAACGCTCTTCATATAGTCGGAACCATCCATGAATAATGAACCAATATGCTGATTAATTCCGCTGAGCGAAAGACCATACTTATTAAGTATATTTTTGACATCGCCAATATATTCCTGATTTACACCAAATTTTGTAGCTTTTCCTGCTGTGACAACCTTTTCGTGGTGTCCGGCACCTACGCCAGGGTTAAAACGTATCGAAAGCTTTGTTTTTTTACCACAAGAATTAACAAGTCTGCCAAAGCGTTCAAGCTGTGAGATACTGTCAACGCTCAGGGTTATCCCGCGTTCTATCGCATAGAGCATCTCCTCGTCAGACACATTATTAAAAACAAAGAATATGTTTTCATTTGTGAAGCCTGCCAACTGCTCCAGATAAATCTCGCCCATACTTACCGCTTCAATGTCCAATCCCTCTTCACGAACGATTTTAAGAAGGCTGAGATTGCTGTTTGCTTTTGCAGAAAAGTGTACCGAAAAATTTTCGTAAGAAACCATATTTTTAAGTTCCCTGCAATTTTTACGCAAAATGCTCTCATTATAAAAATACAACGGACTTCCGTATGTTTTTAAAAGTTCGAACACATCCTTGTCTCCGAACATCTTCAAGTCATCAGTTACGTTACCATTAAGCTTTATCATGTTTTTCCTCCGTAATATAAATTTATATAATAATACATAAAAGTGTATATTCTTGTCAATATGGCAAACTTTTGAACAACAACAAAAATACGTTTATTATAATCAAAACATTTTGTTTGTATAGAAATATAAGACTAAATTGCAATTGTTTTTATTGATTTTTGCCAAAAATTTGTTATAATAGAAAAATAAAGTTAATAACTTTATTTATAA
>CAYPQA010000107.1:0-10524 GCA_964412725.1 uncultured Eubacteriales bacterium | reverse complement strand
ATTTTAACCTGTTTTATTTCACTTTAATCAAAAATTTCTTTTGATTTAATTAACCAGTAATGCTTAAGCGCTATAAACCTTGGGGTTTGGGGCAACGCCCAAAGGTTTTATTCTCCTTTACAGTGTCCTTTTCCAAAGTTTTTTTTGTTGTTTTAGGGTGTCCTTTTTAAAAGTTATTGACATAATACATTTACTTGCATGTCAAACTAAAGGTTGACAATTTGGGCAGTAATAAATGTTTCCTCCTAAATATGCTTCACGAACAAGGTCACCTTCGCATACAGGGCAAGGATTGTTTAATGTTTTTGCAGATAAAATTGTTTTGTAACCGCCATTGCAGCCAAATAAGTCACGTTCTGTGTCTCGTCCACCCTGTGAAGTCATCGTAAATAACGTGTCTTTAATCGAATTATACATTTTATTCAAATCCGAAGCACTTAAGCTCACAATTTTTGTCTTGGGATGAATTTGGGCATTAAACAAAATGTCTTGTAAAACGCCATTGCCAAGCCCTGGTATACGCTGTTCAGTAGCTAAAAATGCTTTGGCAGACAAGCTTTTTTTCACGCCTGACAACAAATTTTCAAAATACTGCTCACTAAATTCATTGCTTAAAGGTGTGGGAGATTTATTGACAGTATAGCCTTCCGGCAAGCCTTTTTCATCCGCCTTATAGCAGAACATAGCTCCCCACATCTGAACTGTGCAGGTCATTGAGGAGAAGTCCTCAAATTCCAGCCAAAGCTGATGTTTTGCTGGGAGTTTTTCACGCGGAGCGTGATATTTTATCGGCGTTGAAATTACAAGCAGCATATCTCCACAAACAATCTCTGTGTTGCCCCCACAGGTGTAGCCTGTACCGGGATATGCGGCGGTGATAGTTTTTCCCGCAAGCTTGTTTTGATACTGTGTGGGATCACCGCTATAGGCAGCAAATTTGTGAGGAAATGCGTTTGCTGTGGCGTTCATAACGGTTTTGCCAACAAGTGTCGAATTGATTTGCTCCGCTAGGACATATGTTTCTGGTAGTTCAATCATTAATATTCATCCTCCGTATTATTTTTTAATTCCAAACTGCACCTGAATAAGTAATTCGCAAACCCTCCTTAAATGAGGAGCGATAGCCTGAAGGTTTTGCGGAGGGGCTGTGAGTAAACGTTTGAAGCTTGTGGTTTTCATAAGAGAGAGCAAGCTTACGCATTGCTCGGGTGATTTATACAAAAAGCGGTTTACTTTGCGATGTTCTTCAAAACAGGGCGTGCAGAGTATACCGCTTTTTTCAAATGCAACGATGTTGCCGGTTTCTGGCTTTCCGCACTCGACGCAATACGTTGTTGAAGGGGCGTAGCCGCTGTAACAAAGAAATTTAATCAAGGTTACGAGATACGCATACAAGTGCATTAGCGGGTATTCTTCCTGTAATTGAAGCACAGAAAAAGCCCTCAACAACAAGTGCAGAATGCTGTCAAAGGCAAGTCCTTCATCTATGGTTTCGGCCAGTTGGCAAAGACGAGACGCATAGTAGATTACGTCTAAGTCTAAGCGCAGACCATAAAAACTATTTAAGATGTTAACGTGGTTAAGGGAATTAAACAGCTTGTTGTTTTTTGTACGACCATGGTAAAACTCAAATTCCGCAAAGGTAAAGACTTGTGTTCCGGCCATAAAACGGCTTGTTTGTTTCTTTGCACCGCGGCAGTTTAGTGTAAGCTTGCCCATACCTTCGGCTAATATAACAATATGCTTGTCATTTTCTTTGAAAGGTATTTCGCGTAAAACTAATCCCTTGGCCGAATAAGTCATTTTGTCCTCGACATCCTTATTTCACGTCTTTTCAAAGCGTCCTGATATTCCTGTTTTTCAGCATCCGTTTCAGGTGTAAGCGCAGGAACCTCACGGGGATTTCTGTTTTCATCCAGTGCAACAAAAACCAAAAAAGCTGTGTTTGTTTTGCAACGCTGGAGTTGGCCGGGTTTTTCATTATAAACATCAACCCGAATTTCCATTGATGTGCGTCCAACCCAAGTTACAACGGCGGTTAGTGTCACCATTTCGCCAAGCTTTATGGGTTTTTTAAAGTCTAAGCTGTCTAAGGCCGCAGTTGTGACAAGACCGCCCGAATGTCTTGACGCACAAACTGCCCCAATAACATCCACCCATTGCATAAGTACGCCACCATGAAGTGTGCATAGGTGGTTAATATGCTCATAGAGTACCATGTGCGTTGTTTCTGTTCTAGATTCGGATGGAGTTATCATATTTCGTTCCTTTCGTTATATCCAAGATTTCTAAGCATCATTTCATTATCACGCCAATTCTTTTTTATCTTAACCCAAAGCTGTAAGTTAACGGGACTTCCTAATAGACTTGTTATATCAGCCCGTGCACGTGAGCCGATTTCCTTAAGCATCTTCCCGTCTTTACCGATTATCATGCCCTTATGTGAGTCCTTTTCGCAATATATTATAGCGTTGATGTCAACCAAGTCCTTGTTTTCGCGGGAGCGCATACGTTCAATTTCAACGGCCGTGCCGTGTGGAAGTTCATCTTCCAAAAGCTCTAAAGCCTTTTCACGGATTAACTCAGCAACCAAATGACGCTCGGGCATGTCGGTAAAACTATCCGAAGGGAAATATTGCGGGCCTTCGGGTAGAATCTCACGAATCTTCTCCAAAAGTACGCTTACATTTCGGCCTTCAATCGCAGAAATTGAAAGGCAGTCCGCATATTCAAACGGGCTTTCAAGCTTGAATTTTTCAAGAGCCTTTTCAATAGAGTTTTCATCCGCCTTGTCGGACTTGTTTATAATTAAAAATATAGGCGTTTTGACAGCGGCAAGCCGTTCTATTATCGCACGTTCACCAGCCAAAATCTTTGCCTCTGGTTCGACAAGATAAAGCACAAGATCAACCTCATTAAGCGTGTTAAGTGCTGTGTTGAGCATAAAGTCTCCGAGCCTTGAATTAGGGTTCTGTATCCCGGGCGTGTCTAAGAATACAGCTTGGTAATTCTCTCCGGTTAGGATGCCGCGGATTTTGTTTCTTGTTGTCTGTGGTTTGTTTGAAACTATTGAGAGCTTTTCTCCAATAATTGTGTTCATAAGTGTAGATTTACCAACATTCGGACGCCCGACTATGGAGATAAACCCCGATTTAAACGATTCTTTCATAATACCTCTGTCACCTCTAAAAACCCCTGACTTTTTCGTACGATGCAGCAACTACACGATAAAATCAAAGCAGGGTTCCCAGAGGCTTCTCCTCTCTAATCTTCTGTAAATGTGAGTTTACCATTCTGTTGAAATACATTTATCCATGTCTTGCCTTTGTTAAGCGTTAGCGGTTTACCGTCCTCAAACATCCAAACAGTCGGTGAGTTGTGAGAATCCTTTTTCCATTTTATAGGAATGTAGGTGCCGTTTGTTGCAAGATAACCCTTGCCCTGACCGACAAGGCCAACTGCACGTCGTCCGGCACTATCTCCGGCAATAACGTTCATTGAAACCAACTGGATGATAACGTTTGTTACAGATAATTGTTCACCGTTTTCTTCGTCGATATGCTTGTCCTGTCCACGACCCTGGAAACGCCAATATACGTTTTTTTCGCTGTCATACTTGAATACACCGTTTTGTGAAGCTGAATATGCAACTGTAATTGTTGAAGCAGGCTCTGCTTCCTGAACGTTGGACTTATTTTCATAGAATTCAAATCTCGGCTCATCTTTAATTGTTTGATTGTATTTATATTGAGTCATAGCCGCATTAAGTCTTTCGGTGTCCGTATAGGAGCTATGCTCCATTCCTAAAGATTTAACCCTTGCTTGGTCACGCCAGAAGGTTTTGCCTTCAAGCGCCATGCCGTCCAGGTTATTAAGCTTGTATGTTTTCAAAACCGAATAACCTGCATCGCTGCCACCGTGGTGCACGAGTACAGCACCATTGTCAATTGCAAAGTCCGCAAAATATTCCCTTGTACTGCGAACAGGCCCTATTTTTGCAGAGTTAAAATCCTGAAAAATTGCAATAAGACGTGTTATGTCACCCTCGGCCAAAACCTCATAAATAATATCCGCCTGAGATATTCCGCTTTGAGGCAGAGCCTTTTGAAGATTATTTATAACAACAGCCTTGGGGAGGATAAGCTTATAAGATTCATATATGGGCAGGCCTGTAAAAAGACTGGGAACTGTATTCTCGGGCATTTCGGTTGCATAGACGGACAAATTTGTTGTTATCTTTGGGCGTGTAGTCGGCTCCGGTGTCTGGGTCTGTAAATTTTCGCCTATAGTACCCATTGTAGATGCATCTTTCTTCTTGCACCCTACAGGCAACAAGCAACATATTGCAATGGCCGCAACAAATCCCTTGTTTAGCTTCATCTTAAAATCCCTACCTTTGACAAAATCGCCTCTTGCAAGTCAAACATTTCACAGTCTGTGCTTTCGTCTTCATGGTCATATCCGAGTAAATGTAGGGTGCCGTGTGCGCAGAGAAAGCATAGCTCTCTCTCGAATGAATGACCGTATTCTTCTGCCTGCTCTTGTGCACGCTTAAGGCAGATTATAATATCACCGATCAGGTCACCGTCTTTAAGGCGGGCTATTTCCTCGGGCTCGAACTGTGGAAACGAAAGCACATCCGTAATCCTTTCTACATTACGATATTCCCTATTAAGTTCCTTTATCTCGTCCTCATCAACAAAGCTCACACTAACTTCAAAGTCCTTTTTCATAAGCCCTTCGATAACTGATCTTGCCTTGTTTTCAAGACTCTCGTCTATTAAAAAATCTGTATTGTTATCAAAAATAATCAAGATTGACCCTCCGGTTTCTTTGCTGTAGGATAAGCCACCCTATGATGATACATACCTCTGAATACACGCATAAACGAATGGCTAATCATTTTTATATCCTTTAATGTGAGTGAGCTTTCCGTAAGCTGTCCATCGTCCAACTTGCCTTTTATAAGCACACTAACAAATGTTTCTATTTCTTCCTGGGTTTTATTAACCGGGTCAATTGAACGCACAGCTGCTTCAACCGTGTCTGCGAGCATGATTATAGCGGCTTCCTTTGTCTGCGGTATTGTGTGCGGATATCTGAAGTCTTCCTCACTTGCAACCTGATCGGGATGCCTTTCCTTATATTTGTAAAGGAAGTAGGCAACGAGGGTGTTGCCATGATGCTGTTCTATAATATCCCTTATAGCCTTGGGTAATTTATAGCTGTCCGCAAGTTCAAGGCCGTAATTAACATGGCTTTGTATAACCTGCGCACTTGAGTACGGCTCCATTTCATCATGCGGATTATGTCCGACTTGGTTTTCAGCAAAGTATTGAGGGTAACGCAATTTGCCTATATCGTGGAAGTAGCTACCCACGCGAGCCAAAACCGGATTCGCCCCGATATCAGCCGCCGCGGTTTCTGCAAGGTTTGCAACAATAAGGCTGTGGTTGTACGTACCTGTGGCTTCAATAGTCATACGGCGCAAAATAACATTATTGGGATTTATTAAGTCAAGAAGCTTTATAACGGTAACAATGCCGAACGTTGCCTCCCAAAATGGCAGGCTCCCTATAACTATAACAACAACAAATATGCCGCTTAAAGCCGAAAGGGAGGCATTGTAAAGCGTTACTGAGGAATATTCCTTATCCAATAAAATTGAAACGCCAATTGATAAGACAAAATTAGCCAAGGAGATTATAATACCAACAATAAGGATTCTGTTTCTTTCAGTGGAATATTTAGACAAAATAGCTACATATATACCGCTTAATGTGTAATAAATAAAAAAATCCATGCCACCTTTGCATATGTACATGACGACGATAGTCATGCAAAGGTTAAGGACGATGGACAATTTTGCGTCCAAAAGTATGGCGATGAGCATTGTGAATACAAGTATGGGCATAACCTGATAAGAAAAGCCCACAAGAAAACGTACAACAACTATGCAGAAAACATAAAGACTGAATAGAAGTAAGATTTCTTTATCGTTTTTGATTATGGTTGGGTTAAAATAGTATATATAGAGCGAGCATACTATGAATGCGATTATAATAACCAACATTGAGCCAAGGATAGGGATTATATTTTGAGCAAGACTTTTGTTAACCAATCCGAGAGATTCTAAGGCTGAATAAGCCTCTTTTGTTATAATGTCTCCTTCGGTAACAATAGTTTGGTCTTTTAGATAATAGACGGTCTCATATTTAGAGGCGCGTTCTACGCGGGCGCGCTGAGTAGCCTCATCATCTACAATATAATTAGGTTCAAGAAATGAGGATATAATCTTATATGCCAATTCTTCCAGCGAAGGGTCTCCTAAAAATTCTGTGCGGTATTTTTGGATTTCTCCACGCAAATAAAGCAAGGTTTTTGCATCAATTTCCTGAATACCTTGCTCCAGACATCCGGCTGTCACAACGTTTAATTCCTTTGCGAATGCATTAAAATTAATCGTGTCCATAGTCATAAGATTTTTAATTTGGTCTTCTGTCAATGCAATGGTTAAATTGGGGGTTTCAACCTTGCTTTCTTTTGAAGAATCTGTTTCGTTATCAGGCACAAAAAAATCCATGTATGACTTTCTATGCTCATACAGGGTTTCCAAGAAATCGTTCAGCCGACCCAAAACAGCATCGTTAACCTTTGAATCCCTTTTTAAAAGCGGTTCCAAGGCCGCCGCAGCAACCTCCGCGGCTTCTCTGTTCCTTTCGGTTGCAACCTTGTTTTCAATCTTTCTCGGCGATTTTATTAATTTAGGGGACACGTCTCCAACGGACACGGAATATCCTTCACTTATATATGCGCCACTTAAAACAGTTCCCATTGTTATAACAAAAGCAAGAATAAGAAACAGCAAAGCGTACCTACGTTTAAGCACTGTATCACCTCTTATTTGAGCGTTCATAGGCTTTGATAATGCGCTGAATAAGCGGATGTCTTACAACATCGCGTTCTGTAAACGTAACAGTTGCTATATCATCAATATCCTTAAGGACTTTCATGGCATCCTTAAGACCTGAGGTTTTGTCGGGCGGAAGGTCAATTTGAGTAATATCACCGGTTACAACGGCCTTTGAGCCAAAACCGATACGCGTTAAAAACATCTTCATTTGTTCGGGAGTTGTGTTCTGTGCTTCATCGAGAACGATAAACGCATTATCCAATGTACGGCCGCGCATATAGGCCAGCGGCGCAACCTCAATTAAGCCCTTTTCAACGTTTTTTTGAAAGCTCTCCGCACCCATAATTTCGTGCAAGGCATCGTACAGAGGGCGCAGATAAGGGTCAACCTTTTGTTGAAGGTCACCGGGCAGGAAACCGAGTTTCTCGCCGGCTTCAATAGCAGGGCGGGTTAAAATAATACGATTAACGGAATTATTTTTAAACGCTGTAATAGCCAAAGCCATAGCCAAAAATGTCTTGCCTGTTCCGGCAGGACCAACACCGAATACAATTGTATTTTTCTTGATAGCCTCAATATATTGTTTTTGTCCAAGAGTTTTCGGGAATATAGGTCTGCCTGTTATGCTTACGCAAAGCACGTTGTCATTAAGATTTGAAAATTCGCTCAAATCCTTTTCCAAAGTTTGACTCTTTCCCTCAGACATATCTATCATATAGTCTATGCGTTGTGAGGTCAAAACTTCACCCTTTTCGCACATGGAGGCCAAATGACGAATTATCTCTGCGGCTTTATTTATGTTATTTTTTTCACCGATAATTTTTATTTCCTCACCTCTGTTCACAATTGTAACAGAGAGATTTTTTTCAATCTTTTTCATATTTTCGTCAAGCTTTCCAAAAACTTGTCCCATAAGCTCGCTCTTTATTGCAACGCTGATTTTATCTGAATCTGTTCTATTGTAATCCATAAAGCCTCCAAAATCCATTAATGAGCATCTCTATTTTTGTCTCATTATACCACAAAATTTTCCGTTGTCAAAAAAATATACAGAATTATACTGTGTAAAATGCTTAGAAATATACAATGTCAAAATATGATATGACAAGTTTTCAATTGATTAATTCATAGAATTATTCTATAATAATTTTCGCATAGGTTGGGTGGTTACCGAAACACCCTGTATAATGGAGGTTATGAAATGTTTTTACCGATGTACTCGGGTTTGGTTAAAAAGCCGCCTTGCCTTTCGCAAGACGGCTTTGATTTTATTCTTATAACAGGCGATGCTTATGTGGATCATCCGTCGTTTGGGGCGGCTGTTATTTCACGCGTTTTGGAAAGTAACGGCTACAGCGTTTCTATTATCTCTCAGCCGGATTGGAAAAGTCTTAATGATTTCACTGTGTTTGGAAAGCCTAAGCTTGGATTTCTGATAACGTCAGGCAATCTTGATTCTATGGTTAATCACTATACAGTTGCTAAAAAATTGAGAAGTTCGGATAGCTATTCGCCGGGTGGACGTATGGGTTTAAGGCCGGACAGAGCCGTTAACGTTTATGGAAACAAAGTACGCGAGGCTTACCCCGATTCCATAATAATAATAGGAGGCCTTGAGGCAAGCTTGAGAAGGCTTGCACATTATGATTATTGGTCGAACAAGGTCAGACGTTCAGTTTTGCTTGATTCATCCGCAGATATTTTAGTCTATGGTATGGGTGAAAGGGCCATAATTGATATTGCAAAAGATTTGTCGCAGAACGGAACGCTCACAGACTTTCGGATTCCAGGAACCGTTGTTAAATCAAAGTCTGTTGAGGAAGTAGAGGAATTGGATTATATACGTTTGCCGTCGTATCAGCAGATAACCGAAAACGCTAAAGCTTTTTGTGAAAGTTTTGTATTGCAGGAGCAAAACACTGATTATATAAGCGGCTCGGGGCTTATAGAGGAATATGTAAAATTTTCAGGAAAGAAGGCTTCAAGCGTATACGTTGTGCAAAACCCGCCATCAAAGCCACTTTTTACAAAAGAGTTGGACAAGGTTTACAGCCTAAAGTATATGCGCACATATCATCCGGATTATGAGCCTTTCGGAGGTGTGCCCGCTATAACGGAGGTTGAGTTTTCTCTTATCTCTAACAGAGGTTGTTTTGGAAGCTGTAATTTCTGTGCGCTCGGATTTCATCAAGGGCGCACCGTTACATCAAGGAGCCATCAAAGTCTTTTGGCAGAGGCTCAGAAATTGTCCCATTTGCCTAACTTCAAGGGCTATATACATGACGTTGGTGGGCCAACCGCAAACTTTAGGCAGGCAAGCTGTAAAAAGCAGTTAACCGAAGGAGTTTGCAAGAATAGGAAATGCCTGTATCCCTCGCCCTGCAAGCAGCTTATTGCCGACCATAGTGATTACTTGAATCTTTTGCGTAAGTTAAGACAAATACCTTTTGTTAAAAAGGTATTTGTACGCAGTGGTATACGTTTTGATTACATTTTGCATGACAAAAATGGTGATGAATTCTTGAAGGAACTTTGCGAGCATCACATAAGCGGACAGTTGAAGGTTGCCCCTGAGCATATATGTGATGAGGTCTTGTCCGTTATGGGCAAGCCATCAAACGGTGTATATGAGAAATTTGCAAAACGTTATGAGGAAATTAACAAAAAATTGGGCAAGAAACAATTCCTCGTTCCGTACCTAATGTCCAGCCACCCGGGTTCAACCATGCAGTCAGCCAAAAAGCTTGCCGCCTATCTGCGTGAAAAGCGAAAAACCCCTCAACAGGTTCAAGATTTCTATCCAACCCCCGGCACAGCTTCAACCTGTATGTACTACACAGGTCTTAACCCATATACAAAAAAGCCCGTATATGTCGCAAAATCTATGAACGAAAAGGCTGCCCAAAGAGCCTTAATGCAAGAAAAGATTTTTAGGAAGAAAAACATGTGATATCTCAAAACTCGACATAAAAAAATCCAAGAATTCAGCTAAAACTGTCTGCTTGGATTTTTTTATCTGTTCTTCCAACGAGATAATCCAGTGAAACACCAAATATATCTGCAATTTTAATCAAAATCTCCAATTTAGGCTCACGTGTCATAAGTTCATAATTTTGATATGTCTTTTCTGTAATATCGCAATATATTGCGACCTCTCTCTGCGTTAATCCTTTCTCTTTTCTACATTCTTTCAATCGTTTTACTAAAATCTCTCTCATATTTTATCACCCACAATTGTTCTTGACAAAACAAGTATATGGAATTAATATATAAGATATACCAACGTTTGTTGGTTTTTATGAATTGAGATGATAAAATGGCTGAATTTTGTTTAGAATGTTGGAATAGGATAACCGAAACGAATAACCATGTAAGTAAATACATTATTTCTGAAGATTTAGAGCTATGTGAAGGTTGCAAAAAATTAAAGAATGTTATTGTTATGAAGCGTAAACACAGTTATTTGTGTAAGTTTCTCTATATTGTCTCACGATTTAAAACTATGGGTGCAATGCTACATACATTGTGGAGAAAGTAATTTAACTTACTTTTTCAAGTTTGATCTTCGCCATTGTTATTAAATGAACATTGTTGTATACTTAGCATCAAGC
>CAYPQA010000106.1:0-10560 GCA_964412725.1 uncultured Eubacteriales bacterium | reverse complement strand
ATGATATTAGCTATTGCAATTTACATGCTGAGTAAACCGATCTTCGCAAGGAAAATAATTTGATTGTTTTTACATTACTTCATCTGGTACGCAGTATAAGCATAACCGACGTAAAACCTTATTTTTAATGTATATATGAGGCAATATAATTTCCAAATATCTTGGAGTGATTGGAAACTTGTAGAGGCAAGTTTCCTGCTCTGAACGAACAAGAGATTTGAGCGTGTTTTTAAACACGCAGAAATTATTACCGAATATATAACACAGAGAGTTTATATTATCGGAGGTAAAGCATTGAACAAGAATGTAGTGATTCAATTTACAGTATTAACCTTTACATTTTGTCAAGAAGTAAATAAAAAATTAACACATTTCCGCTTTTTGCCTTATTTGTATTCAAAGAATTTGATTCAACTCTAAGATGTATTTTTGAGGATGCTTAATTATTAGTTCTCCATGTCCAAAGTTATCAAAAATTTTGATACGAATATCGGGAAATATTTTCGATAATATTCCCGCAGATTTAGATGCAAATGGTTCCTTGCTTCCATGCCAATATGATATATCTGTTTTTACCTGTGCCATCTTTTTAGAAAGAGTAAAACGATAACAGGATATCGTAGCATTTTTAATGCTCGTTTTATCAATATCCATGTATAACAATTCCCTATCAGATTCCTCATCTCCACCTGCAAGCGCCTTTATAATTGGATTGTAACCTTTTCCTCTTTTTAGTCTCATTAACTGTGATGTCATTATATCCGCAGAAATTCCTGCAAACATTCCCATGGGGGCACAAAATGCGGCATCCAGAATAACTTTATCTATTTGTATCGTACCTTTAGAAAGCAAATTGATTAGAACTGTTCCACCCATTGAAAATCCATAGGCTGCATGTAATTGACCATCATAATGGTTTACTAAGTATTCTTCTATTTCCTTAGTTTCTTGCTCAACTGAGGAAAATACAGAATTGTCATTCGGATTATGCCCATTCAAAGCTGGGATAATTAGAAAGAATTTTTTTGATAACACCTCTACTACTGGCTCAAAACACTTTTTCCATGTCATAGCTGTGCCATGAAGCAAGAGGACTTTCGGGGATTCCGGACTTCCAAAAATATTGAACTGCATATTGAAACATTCCTTTCAAATTAAAATACTTCGTCAGCATTATCCATTCTTAATATTCGGCGTATTCTGCTTAATGATACTGGAGTAATGCCTAAATAAGATGCAATGTGCGTTTGGTTTACACGTGTTTCAATGTTGGGATAACGCCGTTTGAAATCCAAGTAGCGCTCAGTGGCACTTTTTACAATCAAGCTTGTTTCACGTTCGTTCTTTTCAATTAAAGTTTCTTCTAATATGGCGATATAGAGTAAAGCAAAACTTTTCTCGGCCTTAATTAATTCAGCAATTTTGCGCGCGTCAAATTCAAGAGAAACACAGTCCTCCAACGCTTCATAGTTACACGAACTAGGTTTATTGCTTGTCACAAAATTTGATCCATAAAATGTATTTTCAAATATAAAGAAATTCGTCACTTCATTTCCATCAATGTTAATATAAAAGGTTCTCATTAACCCGGTTAATAAAAAACACGGTGCATATCCAAATTCGCCCGCTGCAATAAGCAACTCACCTTTTTTATGTTTTTTCACTTTACAAATATCTATCATCTGGTTTAACTGTTCATCCGTTATCTGTACGTTAAATTTGTTACCGGCAAAAGATTTAATTTGTACGTAAATGTTATCCATCTAAAAACTCCTTCTTCATAATGAAAACCACTATGAATGGTTTTATTTTCATTCCCTTAATACAAGTATAATTATTTTTTAAGGAAATATCATTAACATATGATAATCTATAAATTTGGTAGGGATATACACAGCCCCACATACAAAAACGGACGCCCGATGAAAGCGTCCGTTTTTGTATGTGCTGTCGTTCTCCCAGACTGTCGGGAACAAACGGCTCAAAAAAGAGCTTAATCAGCCATTGTTTCAAATACCGGCAAGTAAAGAGAATCTTAGACCAAAACGCTTTCTACAATTTCTATAGCGCTCAGAAACTATACCTCTTAACGCTAAAAATCTGCACTTCTTTCTTCGCGAAATGGCGCAAACTTGCCTCTACAAATTTGCGAACGCTCGAAACAAGTGAAATTTTAATGCGTTAAGGGGTATATCTTGAAGCGCTTTATAAATCCGATAGCATTTTCATTTCCTATTCGCTCACCGGAAAGATCATGGTTATATTTTTTGTCATCCTCACTAAGCGGCTTGCTTTTCAGTTTTTTACGTGGTGTTATGGAGTTAAAGTGAATTTTGGCTATGCCTTGAAAACCAGAATCTGCTCCTATTTTAATCCTTGCTAAAATGTATATGCCAGCTTCTTTGTAAAATTTGAAATCATTTTTATTGCCATTGCAAAAAGTGCAAAAAGCGACACAGATTACTTTTCTTGTTTTCTTGTCAACAACTACCAAGGTTTTTATCGTGTGACGTTTTTTCTTTTCTGAATAGTAATTTTTTTGCCCCTTTTTGGACGCTCTATAGGTGTCTCGGTTGCATCCGGAAGAATGATTTTGTATTCTGAATTTTCATCCAATAAGGCTTTTTGCTACGCATAGAAAATGTTCCACCCTTGATAAGAACATCTTCAACCCATTTTATTGCATAGTAAGTATTTGATTCTGATAGCCCAAAACTCTTCATTTTTCATCACCTTGGTACACTCTACCGCACTTTGACAAGTTTCGGAAGAGGTCTAATCTTCAAATAAAAAACTCCACCTAATAAGCAGTAAAGCTAACGCTGATTAGGTGGAGTTTTTTATTTAGTTTTTCTAACAAAGTAGATAATCCGAAAGCTCAGAAGGTTTTTCGATGATAATGTCTGCATTATTTTCAGAAAGCTCTTTAAAATCACGGAAACCCCAGAGCACGCCGACTGTGAACAGCCCAGCATTCTTACCCGTTTGCATGTCGGTTTTTGTGTCGCCAATGTAGATGCATTCGTGTGTTTCAACAGAAAGCTTATTCAAAATCTCAAATGCACCTTGAGGAGATGGCTTAAGAGGGAAATTGTCCCTTGCGCCAAATACAACATCAAACGTACCTTCCGGAAACATCTTGCGCATAACCAAAAGCGTTGTGTCGTGGATCTTATTTGAAAGCACGGCAAGCTTAAGACCCTTGTCTTTTAGGTTTTTCAAAAGCTCTGGTATGCCCTCATAGACATAGGTTTTGTATAGAAAATCCTCGTTATAAAGCTTGTTGTAGCAAAGACACAATTCTCTGAAAAACTCGTCGTCGTATTCACCCAAGGCTCCAATCTCTTGAAGATGATTAAGCAAGCGCCTTACAAGTTCGACTGCACCGTCACCCACGAAAAGCTTGTATCTGAATGATTCGATAGGCGGAAGTCCATGCATTTCAAGTGCCTTGTTTCCAAAAAACGTAAGGGTTTCGATTGTATCTGTGAGTGTGCCATCAAGATCAAAGATACAAGCCTTCGCATTTTGAATAACGCGACATCTTGCGAACATCTCATCAAGATAAGGATAAAATTCCCTGTCAATGAAAGTGCCTTCGTCAATCATACGCAAAATCTCTTCTTGCCCAAGCCAGTCAACATCACAGGTTTCACCATCTTGGAGAACAATATCCGAGAGGGGGAAATTTTCTTTAAAAAGCCACGCATCAACAAGACAAGGACAATCTCTATCCTGGATAACAAAGCTTTTTACAACCTGACCTTTGGCGGTAAGCTTAACGCCCAGCTCCTCACTAACCTCTTTGAGAGCTGTCTTAAGGCTGTCGTCACCTGCAACTGCAGAGCCGCCTGTGGTTTCCCACATATTCGGCCAGCCGTCCTTATCAGGTGAACGCTTTGAAACCAGAAATTTGCCCTCGTCATTCATAATCCAAACTTGCACAATCAGATGATACTCGTCACTGCTTGTTTTCTGACCGCGGGTAACGGTTTTACCGGTTTTATTCCTGTTAATATCGTAGATATCCCAAAGTTCCATAAAAGCTCCCTAATCAGACAACAACCCAGAGGACAATTGTAAAAATAGCCAAAATCACAGCACCCATCTTGGTATATTTTTCAAGCTGGCCATCAACGGAACGTCCTTTGTTTTTGTCCCAATAGGTTTGAGCTGCGCCGCCGCTTGTGCCTAGAGCACCAATGCCCGAGGATCTCTTGGTTTGAAGAAGGATAAGCCCTATTAAGCCAACACAGCCAATAATGTAAATAACAGATAAAACTACAAACAAAATACTCACAATTCTACCTCCTTTTGTATTTTGGCAAGTATAGCATGGGAACTTAATAAAATCAAATAATTTCGAGATTAATTCCAAGTATTTTTCCATAGACTTTTTCCATAGACTATTGCCTAGTACAAAATACCATGTTATAATGCACAAAATTTTAAAATTCTACGGGAGGTATAAAATGAAGCACATTAAAACCCTGGACACCACATTGTTAAAGGCTACTGTTACCGGTGGTTGCGGAGAATGCCAAACATCTTGCCAATCCGCTTGCAAGACATCTTGCACGGTTGCAAATCAAACTTGCGAGAAGGTTAAGTGATGATACACCGTTTTTCAATCGGAGGGCTTTTCTTTGCGCAAGACGTCAACAGCGGTGCCATACACTTAATTGACGAGACAGCTTACAATATCCTTTCATTGTGTGACGGCGGACTTGCGGAGCGAGAGACGTTACGCAATGTTTACACGGAGTGTTTCGATAACGGTGCAGACTTTGACGAATGTTACGATGAACTATCCCTCCTTTCTGAATCCGGTCTTTTGTTTTCAAAAGATAACAGCTTGGACACAGTCGAACTAGACAGCCTTGACAACACATATGTCAAGGCGTTGTGTCTACACATCGCACACGCTTGTAACCTATCTTGCGGCTACTGTTTTGCGGGAGATGGACGTTATGGTGACGACAACAGTCTTATGAGCCTGTCTGTGGGAAAAAAAGCCATAGACTTTCTTATCGAACATTCGGGCAAGCGTCGCAACTTGGAGATTGATTTCTTTGGAGGCGAACCTACGCTAAACTTTGACGTTGTTAAAGGTATTGTGGAGTATGCACGCTCGCTTGAAAAAACGCACAACAAAAACTTCCGTTTCACACTTACAACAAACGGTCTTTTGCTTAACGATGAGATTAAGGCTTACCTAAACGAAAACATGACCAATGTTGTTCTAAGCTTGGACGGGCGCAAGTGCGTGAACGACGCTGTGCGCAAAACAAAAGACGGCAAGAGTAGCTATGACCTTATCGTACAAAAATTTAAAGACTTGGCCGACAGCCGTGATCAAACCGGTTACTATGTGAGGGGTACCTTCACCCGCAAGAATTTAGACTTTTCAGAAGATGTTTTGCACTTGGCCGATTTGGGTTTTAAGCAAATATCTGTTGAACCTGTTGTGTCCTCCGACCCTGAATTTGCACTTACCGAGGAGGCTTTACCCGAAATTTTCTCTCAATATGAACGGCTTGCACAAAAAATTTTGGACTATGATAAAGAAGGCAGGGGCTTTAACTTTTTCCACTTTAACGTGGATTTCAAAGGCGGCTTGTGCCTTAAAAAGCGCGTTACGGGTTGCGGAGCCGGTGCGTCCTACCTAGCTGTTACTCCGACGGGCGACCTTTATCCCTGTCACCAGTTTGTTGCGGATCAAAGCTTTAAGCTTGGAAACGTATTTGACGGGCTTTATGAAGACAAAACGGCCTTGAGGGAAAAATTCCTTCTTTGCAATATAAACTCTAAACCAGAATGCCGTGAATGTTGGGCAAAAATGTACTGCTCGGGCGGTTGTGCTGCGAACGCATACAACCAAAATTCAGACTTGAACGCACCATATGAAATTGGCTGCAAGCTTTCTAAAAAACGAATTGAATGCGCTATATACATTTACTCACAAAATGGTCGCATCTAAAACCCTGTTTTTCTTGGATTTTAGATGCGACCAAATAATGAACTTAGGAGGTTCCGTCAATGAAAGGCAAAAGTACGGCTATACTCTTTACTGTCATAGCCTCTATTATAGTCATGGGACTGTTGTCATACTTTGGCATAGGCCGTGAGGGTTTTTTCAGCTACGAAAACATAAGGCAAGGTTTGGATTTAAAAGGTGGCGTTTCTATTGTCTATGAAGCCAACAAGGAAGGCGCACCTACTGCAGATGAGATGAGTTCTGCAGTTTCGATGATACGCGGTCGTCTCGACAGAAAGGGTTACACGGAGGCTGAGGTTGCTAAGCAAAACGAAAACCGTATCCGTGTTGAAATTCCCGGAGTGTCTAATGCGGAAGCCGCTATAAAAGAAATCGGCCAGACTGCACAGATTTACTTTGAAGATGAGGACGGAAACGTTCTTTTGACAGGTAAAGATGTTGTTAATGCTCAAAAGGTGATTGAAAATTCACAGACCGGAGGCGCCGGTTCTATTGTTGTTTTGTTGGAGTTTTCCGATGAAGGCAAAAAGCTTTTTGAAGAGGCTACCGGAAATAATGTGGGAAAAGCCATTTCCATTAAGCTTGACGACCAAGTCTTAAGCGCACCGACTGTTAGCCAAAAGATTACTGGTGGAAACGGTATTATCCAAGGTCAATTCACGGGCGAATATGCAGAGGAGCTTGCAGCTCTTATACGTGCGGGTTCTCTTCCTTTTGCTCTTAACGTTATAGAAATGAACAATGTCGGCGCAAGGCTCGGTGCAGACGCACTTTCAACAAGCCTTATGGCCGGACTTATCGGTGCGGCTCTGGTTTTCTTGTTCATGATTTTCTTCTACAAGGTTGCTGGACTTGCTGCGGATATCGCACTTATGGTTTATGTGGGTCTTATTCTTTGTCTCTTAAGTCTTTTCGGCATAACGCTTACCTTGCCCGGTATCGCAGGTATCATCTTAAGCGTTGGTATGGCCGTTGACGCGAATATCATTATCTTTGAAAGAATGCGTGAGGAAGTTGCGGCCGGTCGCAGTATGAGATTTGCTCTGGATTCTGGTTTTTCAAGAGCCTTCCCGGCCATCCTTGACGGTAATGTTACAACCCTAATTGCGGCCGCTGTTCTTTTCTGGCTTGGTACAGGTCCTATAAAGGGTTTTGCACAAACGCTTTCTATCGGTATCATAATATCCATGTTTACAGCTCTTGTTGTTACTCGTTTTGTTTTAAAGAGTTTTGTAGGCTTAGGCTTAACAAGCCAAAAGCTTTATGTAGGCTCAAAAGAAGGCAAGCTTTGGAACATTATTGCAAAGAGAAAAGCTTATTTTACCGTTTCAATAGCTATAATAGGCATTGGTATTGCGGCTATGGCATTCTTTGCATTCAATGGAAATGGCATGTTTAATTACGATGTTGATTTTGTTGGTGGTACTTCCATTCAAATTGATATTGGCAAGGAATTTTCAAATTCTGATATAATCTCTGTTATAAATGAAGTAGCAGGTCAACAAAGTCCGCAGGTTCAAAAAGTTTTAGGTTCAAACAAAGTTACTATAAAGATGAAATCTGTTGACCAAGAAACTCGTATGGCTTTGGTTGCGAAGTTGCTTGAAAAATATGAGCTTACAGAATCCGCATTGCTTAACGTTTCCGACGTTAGCGCAACGATAAGCAGCGAGATGCAATCTTCTGCATTGTTGGCGCTTTTGGTTGCGTGTTTAGCTATGCTCGTATACGTTTCTTTGCGTTTCAGAGATATTGCTATGGGCGCAAGCGCAATATTCGCACTTGTTCATGACGCTCTGGTTGTGCTTGCCGCATACGCACTCTTACGCATTCAAATGAACTACGCATTTATAGCAGCCATTTTGACCATAGTTGGTTACTCCATTAACTCCACTATTGTTATCTTTGACCGTATAAGAGAAAATCGTGTTTCGCTTAAGCGTGTTACTCAAGAAGAGCTTATAGATAAGAGTGTTAGCCAGACCCTCAGGCGTTCACTATACACCTCCCTTACAACTCTCCTAACGCTTATCTTCCTTTATGTGCTCGGTGTCCCCTCAATCAAGGTGTTCACCCTGCCCATAATCATTGGTATCGTCTGCGGAACCTATTCATCCGTATTCCTTGCCGGTTCATTCTGGTTTTCACTTTCTAAAAAGAAGGAATCATAAAAGACAGAAGATTGAACAAGCTGCCAAGCTATCTACAGCTTGGCAGCTTGTTTATTTTTTGGAGGTTATATGAAATTTAATAACAAAATCATCATTATTGTCATTGTTTCGTTTTTGACAAGTTTCGTAGCCGGCTGTGCTAAAAATCCTGAAATAATAAATACAATTGGCTATATATCAAACATTGATAAGATCAAAGGGACTTTGGATTTTGATGAAATAGAGTGGATCAAACCTGAGGATAAAAACAAAATTGAAGAACTCGGATTAAATGTACAAGATGATTTTCCGAGCGGTTTCTATATAAATAATCGAGATAAAACTAAAGAAAATTATAAAATATCAAAGAATGCAACTTTCGAATTTATAGATTGGAAAGATGAGTTTAAATCTAAATCGGTAAGTCTTGATGAATTTGTATCTCAATATAATGAATTTTACAAAACTTTTCATGAACCTTTTGGAGAAGAATGTACTACTCCTTACTGAATTGAATTTGAAAATGGAATTATATTAAAGATTACGCAACAGTATACTCCTTAATAAAATCAAATTTTTATGGAGGCAGATTTATGAAATTGGAATTGCGCAATGATATTTTTGAAAAAACGAAGACAGAATACGAGAGGCAAGGGTATGTTGCAAGCGAGTGTTATATTTCGATGTTACGTGTTAGTGTTATGGCCTTACTTACAGCCGGTCCGATCGCCTTATTATGTTTCGTAATATACGTCTTTACATTCCCAAATTTCACATATGATGCATCTTCAACAAGGTCTGTTGGGTTTTTGGTTTTATTTTCTGGATTCATAATTTTGCATGAATTTTTACATGGGGTAACATGGGGGCTGTTTTGCAAAGACAAGAGAAGTATATCATATGGTGTAATATGGAAACATTTGACACCGTACTGTACTTGTGCAGAACCACTTAGTTTTTCAAGATATTTACTTGGTGCTCTAATGCCTTTGCTAGTTCTTGGCATTGGATTGTTTTTAATATCACTGATTATTCAAAGTGAGCTACTATTATATCTAAGCTGTTTAAATATTGTATGTGCGGGCGGAGATACAACCATTGCAATTATGATGTTTAAGCATAGAAAATCTATATTCTTAGATCACCCCACAAAAATAGGTTATGTTGCTTTTAACAAATAACTATGATGTTTAACGCTAAAAACTTATAATTGATAATGGTGACATCTGTTGTCTTATAACTGATTTTTGCATTATTTATACTGGATAGGAGTTTATACAATGGAAACTGTCATTAAGCAATTAATATTGCCGGAAAAAAGAAGAATCCTTGTGATTAGTGATGTCCATGGGCATTACAATCACCTTCAACGTTTGTTGGAAAAGGTAAGATTTACAACTGACGATATTTTGTTTATCGTTGGAGATATTATCGAAAAGGGCTTGGAAAGCTTAAAAACCTTGCGATACATAATGGAGCTTTCTGAAAATCATACAGTTTACCCGCTTATGGGTAATGTAGATGCGGGGTTTATTTTAGATTTTGATGACACAAGTGAAGAGAGCAATAGACGATTTTTTGATTATGTTTCTGTTCGGGAAAAACGGTGGGGTAGCACATTTTTTTCCGAAGCTTGCTACGAGTTGGGAATTGAAATTTCAAATCCGGATGATATTTCCCAAGCAAAGAGAACTATAGAAAAACATTTAAGCAAGGAATTGAACTTCTTGCGTTCCCTCCCAACACTGATTGAAACGCAGAATTTCATCTTTGTTCATGGAGGGTTGCCAACGAATGAATCTATAGACTTTAGTGAATTTCAGTGGTTGGAATTTATAAAGAATGATGGATTTATGGATAAAGGTCTTTGCTTTGAAAAATATGTGGTGGTTGGTCATTGGCCGGTTACCTTGTATAATGACAAGATTTCGCAATCCAACCCTGTTATAAATGTGAAACAAAGGATTATTTCTATAGATGGTGGCTGCGGAATTAAAGAAACTTGCCAATTAAACGCTTTGATCATTCCGGATGTCAATTCAGAAGAATTTTCATACGATAGTTATGATGATTTTAAAGCTGGTTATGCAAAAAGTGCACAACAAGGATCCGAACAGGAATCCGTAGAGTCTATCAATATCAGGTGGCCTGATTGCCATATCGAAATTCTTGAAAAAGGCTTAGAAATATCCATTGTAAAACACATTGGGAGCGGTAAAATTCTAAAAATGCCAAACTCTTTAATTAAGCTTGATGGGGATATAGCACGTTGTTATGAATATACAGATTATCTTCTTAGCGTTAATGTGGGCGATAAGCTGTCGGTTATTATGGAAACACCAGATGGTTATTTTGTAAAGAAGAACGGAATTAACGGATGGTATAAGGGAGAACTAAATTTTTGTAGATGAA
>CAYPQA010000105.1:0-10611 GCA_964412725.1 uncultured Eubacteriales bacterium | reverse complement strand
GCCGCAAAATTTGTTATTTTGGGCTGTCGTGCCCTGTGTGTTTATGGGCTTAATTGAAAGAAATCAAAGAAATTTGTCGAACATAAAAAGAACAGCTCCCCCTGTGGTTGGAGAAGCTGTTCTTTTTCGACAATATTTTCAGTTTTATTTTATACAATGGTATTGGTAATGGTATGTTTATATTTATGTATTTCTTGAAGTATCTCAATATGCAACTCATGATGTATCCCCCGTTTGAATTGTGATTGCTGAATAAAAGCAAAAAGCCCCCTATGTCGTTTTCATAACATAGGGGGCTTTCCTGTATCATTTAGGAAGTTTTATGCTCCCTGTCATGATAACTCTTGCTTATTTTGCAAGTACCTTAATGACGTTTGTAAATATTGCCGCAACCTCGGCTCTCGTAGCCGTGCGTTTCGGTGCGTAAGTGTTGTTACCAACTCCCTCAATAAGGCCATATTTCTTCATAAACTCAACCGCTGTCTTGGCTTCGGTGCTTACATCGTTGATGTCAGCAAATGGCTTGTCGTTTACAACATTGAGGTCAATGCCTTTATACTTGATATAGTTGTAAAGAATAACCGCCATTTCCTCACGACTGATAGCTTCGTCCGGTTTGAATAGACCGTCTTTATTGCCGACAAGCTTGTTGTTTGTTGCCCACATAACCGCTGTAGCGTACCATGCGTTTCCGTCTACATCGGCATGTCGCGAAACGATGCCGGTTGTCGGTGATATACTTTCAAGGTTTGCAAGCACTTGAACAAACATTGCTCTTGTCATTGTTCCGTTTGGAGTGAAGTTGCCGTTGTAGCCGCTAAACAGTCCTCTGATGGTCACATACTCAACAGCGTTTGTGTACCAATCCTTCGGTACATCAAGATAGCTTGCGGTTTTTACGCCTACCGTGTACTTAGAAAAATGCGTTGTGGCAAACGATACTGTCTTTGTTTTTTCGTCATAATTACAGCTCTTTACGACTTCAAGATTACCCTTGTCATTGATGTAATAAATGACAATGTTGTTTGCTTTTTCGCCTTTTGTAAGCATATACGGCAAGGTTATTACTGCTCTGCCGTTACCGAAGTTAGAGATTGTCTTGTTTCCGCTTGTAATGGTGAAGTCATACACAGGCTTATCACCCACAAGCGATTGTGTTTCTTTCGGCAATGCTGTCTTGTCAACCGCAACCGTGCTTATGGTGACTGATGTTGTTGCGGCATTGGCAACGGTGGTCATCGCCTTTTTATCAAGATTGATAGCGCCAAGCTGCGTTTGAATGACAAGATTATCAACATTCTTTACAAGCTCTGTCATTGCCGCTTTTGGTAATTCGGCGTTCATGGTCTTAAAGCTGTCCGAAGCCGTCAGGTCAAACTTAACTGTGGTTTTTTCTCCGCTGCTTTTGGATAAATCAATAGCTGTCTTGATTGCGTCGGTCACAACTGATTGAGGTATAACAACGCTCACAGCCGTGTCTTTCACCGTTACCGAAACAACAGGGCTGTCTGTTTTACTGCCGTCCTTGCTTGATACAACAATGTTGATTTTAACGTCTTGCTTAACTTCCTGTTTCGAGTCCGTCACATTGCCGATAGGAGGAATCGTCGGAGTAGGCGTAGTAGGAGTGGTAGGCGTTGAGTCACTACTACCACCGCCGCCACCTCCACCACCACCGCCGTGGTAAGTGAAACTTGCGGTAATGGTGTGGTTTGCTGTCACATTGTTGAGTGTATAGCTTGAAATCGCTCCTTGGTTTACACCGTCAACCACTACGCTTGAAATGCTGTAATTGCTGTATGGCGAAATGGTAAATGTTTGGCTTGCGCCGCTCGCAACCGATACGGAACCGCTTGGCGAGATTGTACCGCCTGAACCGGCACTTGCTGAGATGGTGTAGGTTAATACTTGTGTCCACTTCGCATACAGGATAATATCCGCTGTTACTGTGTCGCTTGCAAAATTCCAAGCTGTTGTACAAGCCGGTTCTTTGTACCAACCGCCAAAAGTATTGTTAGCTTTAGTTGGTGCGGCAGGAGCGCTAATTGTTGTTCCATTTGTTACGTTTGTAAGAGGATTTACCGCACTGCCGCCTTGACTGTCAAAGGTTACGGTGTGGGTGCTTTCATTAACTGTCAGCGTACCATTGTTATGAGCCGTAATTGTGTAATTAGCTCCAACCGTACCATTCAACACAGCTTGTGTAGAGAATGTTATGGGGAAAGTACCCGCTGTTTGACCATCAGCCGAACAAGTCGCAACGGCTTCTGTGGTCAGAGCGTTGTCCTTACTGTCCGTTCCCACAAAGCCTGCATAAGTCACCGTATAGGTTGGCGGTGTGCCGCCTTTTATCATAGACTTATCATCTGCTGTTATGGTTATATCCTTTTTAGCAATGGTAAACGGCACAGTTGCCGAGCCGGCATGACCTGCGTCGCTGTCGGGGATAGCGGCAACAAGGGTGTAATCTCCAATATTTTTGGGTGCGATTGATAATGCAGCGCCTGTTGTTACGTTGCCCTCATAGTAGGTGTAAGTCAATGTACCCGACCATGACGGACTGAAACTTGGCGTACCGAAAGCGCCATCTGTGATTGCACTACCGTCATAGGTCTTATTCGGGTCAGTCAATCCGGTTATGGTAACAGGGATTTTGTTGGTGGAAGTAATTGTCACCGTTATGCTGTAATCGTTGTAGTTGGTTGCATTTGTAACAGAGATAGTAATAGTGCCTGTATCTCCTGCCGTGCTTGCCGGTGCAGTGTAGGTAAGCACATCACCATTTAGGCTCATACCGGTCATTGTGATTGTGCCGCCCGCCGTTGGTGTGCCGTAGGTTGCACCCGCCGGTTTGGTCGGCAGTGTGATGGTTGCGTTTGTTGCACCGTCTTTGGATACCGTTCCGGTTACTGTTTTCATTGCTTCGGTTGCAGTTGCCTTTTGCATAGTGATTGATTGTGTTGCTGTCCGTGTCACAGCACCTTCGGTGTAGCTGATTGTTATTGTCGTGTCGGACATTGTGAGTGCGCCGTTTGGTGAATGTGTATAACTTGTAACAGGCGCAGTTGTTGTATTTGTGCCATCACTGTAAGTTGCCGTAACAACCATTCCTGTCTTATCAAAGCTTTCGCCGTAGGTGTAGGTTGTTATAGTTGGCGGGGTTGTGATTGCTATGCTTTGCAAAGTAACCGGAACAGAAACCGTAAGAGTAACAACGGCAGATGTTGCGGTTTGACTGCCGCTTGTGCCTGTGACCGTGAACGTGTATGTTCCCGCAACTGCCGCCGCTGTTGCGTTTGCGGTTATATTGCCATTAGTGTAGCTAAGTGTCACGCCGGTTGGGGCTGTTCCTGTCCACGCTGTTGTGTAGGTTGTGGGGTTGATTGTGTAGTTTGACGGCGTGACGGCAAAGGTTGCACTGCCCGCCGTGCCGGCGGTGATTTTGCCGGTTTGGTTGCCGACTGTGACGGAAGGGCCGGAAGCCTGTATGAAGGCAATACCATCAGCTATGGAATTGCCCGAAACCGTTGTATCGGTAAGGGCATCGCCGTAGTTTGCCGTTGTGGTGGTTTTGACACCAAGACCGGCACCGATTACAAGAGTAGTTGCGGAAATTGAACCGCCGGAGCCTTGGTTATATGCCCACACCTTGCCGCCGTTGATGTTTAGCGTAGCGCCGAAAAGGGCGGAAGATGACGTGCTGTTTCCTACTGCCGTAATGCTACCGCCGCTTATTGCTGTCGTGGTACTGTTGGAGAAGTTGATTCCGCGAGTGCTTGTGCTATAGCCGGTAATGTTTGCTGTTCCGCTGACCTGGGAAGCCGAGACAGGGGCTCCTTCTCCGCCGACAGATACGCCAATAATATTCCCTGCGGAAATTGCGTTACCGTCGGTAGTAGTAACCACAACGCCGGCGCCTGTGCCGCCGGTTGCTATACCTATAATGTTGCCGTTTGCTGTAAGCTTACTACTCGTCGGAACAGATATACCGTTGAAAGCGTCTGCGGCAGAGTTTTTGTTTGATGCTATACCGACAGCCGTGCCGGTTGCACCGACTGTTAAATCACCCATAATGCCGTTATTTACTGCGCTAACGCCGACAAGTGTTGCGTTTACCGTAACGGGAAAAGCTCGAATGGCTGAGTTGTCACTGCTTTCAACATAGCTGCCGCCGTTGACTGTAATACCGGCAGTATCGGTTCCAGGTAGAATTGCAGCAGAACCGCTTGTTACTTTAATATAGTGACCGTCGAGAACTTTGTTCCAAGTAGGTTGGTTAGTGGCGTTGTATGTCGTGTTGGAGAAGGCTTTTGCGATGACAACATCGGTAGCGGGGGTTGTGCCGCCGCTTGAATCCACAAAGAATTTATAGTTGCCGCTTGCGCCGTTATCAAAAAGTGCGGTCGTTGCGTCTGATTTCTTCCCTGTTTCACTATTCGATAAGCTAATGCTGCCAGCTGCAGAAGCCTTACCCGAATACACCGCTGCAGTTTTGTTGCTTACGTTGCCCAGTGTGCCGCTTTTGCCAATAGTTACGCCACCATTAAATGAAGCCGAAGTGGTTGCTAAAATACCGAATGAGTCTTTATTTGATGTAGAGGTGCTGGTGCAACCTCCAGAGGTTGCCTTGACTACACCGCCATTGTTTATGAAAGTTGTGCAGGTTATACCGGAGCTTGTGTTGGTAGTACTTTGTTTGCCTTCGGCTTCAAGATATCCGCCGTTAATAGTTAGAGGAGCAGTGGATAAGCCCATAGTTTGAGCACCGCTTTGTTGATAACCAACCGCTTTAATATATCCACCGTTTATGGTTGCATTTCCGTTTACAAGTATACCAACAGTGGCGTATAAATCACTATCAGCGGCACCCGGCGTTGATGTATCAATATGTCCGCCATCAACCTGTAAATCGCCTTTGGCTTGAATAGACATCGCGCCGTTTGCTGTTTTGTACGCCTTTATATAACCGCTTGTGATGGTTAAATTCCCTACAGAATATATCCCCCTTCCGGTTTCATGGCCGTTGCTTATGTCGAGTATGCCCGAACCTTGTAGCGTTAACGCTCCGGCGCAGCCGAGCGTGCCGCTTGCCGCAAGATTGTTGCCATCATATGGCGCGGTAGACTTGAGCGTGTTAAGCCCTATTGTTTCTATAATCGTGCCGTCCGGCACTTTGACTGCCGGGCTTGTGCCGCCGTCAATATTCACGCCGTTAAGGTACAGTGTGTTTGTTGCACTGTCGTAAGTCCAGTTCGTGCCGCTTGTCGGCGGGCTTGCCACGGTTAAGTCAATCGCTGTTGTCTGTGCCGCCGCTTGTGCTGTTATCATACCCACATTCGGCAACAGCGAAAACACCATTGCCAGTGTGAGCATAAAACTCATAATTCTCTTTCTAATTTTGTTGTTCCTCCTAAAGTATTACATATCATTTTGAGCCTATTCGACAACGATAACGAAGCGAATTTTTGTTGGATAGGCTCTTGGTTCCGCTTATTTCCTTACAAGATTCTCGACGTTTTCCAATAACATCTTGTTGTAAAACTCAAGCTTGTCGGCAACGCTGCAATAGATAGCATTGGAGACCAGATTGTAGAAGGCTTGTGTATGCGCCCTACTGTAGCAGTTCATGGCAAACACGGTTATCCTTGTACAGTCCTCTCTGTCCTTTCGCATATAGTTGTACGTAAAGGCTACGGACTTGCCTTGATAATCGCCGGGGTTAAGCTTACAAAGCCCGGAGATAAAGGCGTTATCCTTCGCCAAGTTCACCAAGGATTCGTAACCCGCCGGCAGCTCCTTAAACGTCCTGCCTTTCATGTAGGCATAACCGTTTTTGGGGTAACCGGCCGTAATTAGGCTGTTTTGTGCGTAATCGGCATTAAATAATGCTTCCTCTATACCAATGTTGTTTGATGTATATACGCTCATTCCCAGCTTTTCTTTAAGGAACCTCATACAGGAGTTATATGGCCGCGGTGAGTTTTGCGACTGTGGTATATCCATGGTATTTAAGCCGATGTACGGAACACCTTTTTCGTTTATAAGGTCTGAAACATCAGCGTCGTCAAATGCAACAATAACATTGCAAAGCTTGGCGTCGTTTGCAACCGATGTATGCTCGAAGCCTAAGTAATCAAGCATCCAAGTGACGTAGGACATCTTCGTCGGCAAATAAACCTTGATTTTCGGCAGCTTTTTCATAATTTCCGAATCAGCGCCTGTAAAAGCAAGCATATTTATGTGCATATCTTTAATGAGCGGCACGGCATCCCCGTTTACGACGAAATCGCCCTTTTTCGCATTTATCTTGCTTAAAGGCTCCGTTAGCATCCAGACAGGCTTGCCTGCGTTTCGGACTCGGTTAACCGCCATTGTTGAAGCGTTTGACTCGTTTTTGATAACATATTGCTTGTGGCCCTCCTCGTATTTTGCGGTCGGTCTTTCAAGCTTTGTGCAAGGCGTTGATTTAAGCGTATCAGCACCTCCGGAAAGCCAAACCGGAATACAATCAAAGCCCCTAAGCGCAAAAAACGCATACGTTATTTCAGAAAAACTCTTCGTAAAGCTCGAAATATCCGAGCCTTTGTAGAGCATAGCGTTTATGTGCCCTCGGCGAAGCTGGTTAAGCGGGATTACGAAGGAACCCTCCGGAAGGAGTCTGTCTCCGACAGCAAAGCTTTCGGACAATATGCGGACTTCCCACGAATTTCTGAGCGCGTATTCTATCATATTGCAGACTTCAAATGAGCTGTCTTGCATACCGTTTGCCGGAATAATATAATAATCTGGGAAAAACGAGTTGCCGAATTCACGCGGTCTACCAACAGCGTTTCCTTTTGCGTCTACAATGTAAGCATCAACCTTGCGGTCATCAATATTATTTAAAGCGCGCTGAACGAATTCCTTGCGGCTTTTGACAATGCTTTTGTTTTCATTAATTAAAAAGTTGAAGCTTGCACAAATCATACCATACGTGCCGCGGTACGAAGCGTCGGTCATATCCGTCGACTCAATGCAATGCGACATAGCACCGTAAGTAAGCGGCTGCCCTGTTGTTGCAACTAAGCTTTGGTCGTCCCAGTTGCAGTCTATACCGTTATTCATATCGTTATAAGGTATGAGGTAACTTCTGTCCTTGCCGGACATAGCCAAAGCCGCAAGCCCCATAGCGTGTGCGTGTCCTAAGGCATTGTCGATTATAAGGTCGTACTCAATGTTCGGCTCGTGAGGTGCGCCTGCCGGCTCGATAAGCAGTACGTCCGATATGCCTACAACGGAAGTATACCCGTGGAAATCCAAAACCGAAACGGGTAGCCACTTCATCATTTCATGTGTGATACACTGTATTTCTCTTTGCGTTTGATAAGCGTTGTCGCGGTTCGGGTCAAAACCGGTCGGAAACGGCCTTGTTTCGACGTTGTAAGCATCGGGGTTAGTGCTGAAGAAGAACAGCAGAATATATTTGTTAAGCAGCTCTGAAACGTTGACAGTGTCAGGGACTGTAGCCATATCCTCCGGAACATTTACCGCAAAGCCTTTGGTGATTTCCTGCCTTATGTGGTTATTATGCGTTTTGTAATTAAGTTCGTCCGATGTCGCCAGCTCTCTGAAAATATCAAGCATTGCGCATACACCGGGATGCTCGTCGCTGTGGGTGTTGGTAAGGACAATCGGTAATATACCCTCGCCCGTTTTTTGATTTGCAAAATACTCATCTATAACAGCCTTGTTCTTTGCGACCACGGCGAAGGGTATTTCGCTGCCGCTGTGTGAAATGCCAAGGCTCTTATAGGCAAAATATCTGTCAGATTTTTTGCCCGCAAGCGCAACTGTTTCTTGGATTGAAGCGTACATTTCATCAAGCGTGTAGTAATGCTCGTAAGGATAGAGTTTTAGGCTTGCTTCATTAAAAAAGCTTACAACAACAAAGTTTCCGTTTGAATCTTTTTCCTTTTTTATACCGGTCAATTTTAACGTGTGAGTTCCTTGCAGGTCCTTGTCACATTCCCTCCCAAACAGTTCAAGCGTGCTTGTGTCGTAAAGCAGTCTGTTTGCAAGCTCTAATTTTAGAAAAGCTGTTTTTGTAGTTTCGTTTTTCTCGCAGTAAGTAAAGCTCTTTACATCAATAAAGAGGTCGCCCTCGTATGTGTGATTGCCTGTGTAGCATCTCCAACTCGAAAACGGCTTGCCGCCCAATGTCCATTCCCAATGTGTTGCTGCGAAATCTTCTTTTGTGCCGCTGTATGGCACGGTTACTGTAATAGAAGTGGTTTCCATCATCGGCAAAACATTAGAACTGAGAGAAAGTTCGCCAAGGGGTGAAATGGATGCCGGTAATAAATCTGATGGACGTGCTGTGTTAGTGTTTTGCATTTTAATACCTCCAATTTCATAATAAATTTATTTTACAGAATATAATTCCTAACCTCACTCCGACTGTGTATCATCAGCTTGCCAAACAAAAACGATAACCTTTGCTTTACACTTGCAAGGGAGCAGTTTTGGATTTTGGCAATAGCGGGGTTAGTCATACCGAACACCACCAGCCGAGCAAGCTGTATTTGATTAAAGGTCAGAGTGGTACACAGCTTGTCGTTTGCAAGCCTGTTGTGAATGTCCGCCGTGTTGTTGTAAAGCCGTTCGGCAAGCGACACAACTTTTTCATACACCGCCTTATCACGCTCCTTTAAGCATTGCTCCAAAACATTGCCGTATGTGGTAATCATCTCGGCAAGCGGCATAATGAAGCCGTCCGGCAACGCCATATCAAGGGCGGCTTCCGCATATTCCCTTGCCTTTTCATTATGTCCGCTTGCGTAAAACGCCGCACTGCAAATCAAACACAGATAGATGTCATGTGGCGTGTATTCGCTTACTCCGTTGATGTACAGGATTGCTTCAAGAACGTGCGGCACAATGTCAAATCTAAGCTGCCTAAACGCTTTGTCATAATTTTGGGCAAAGATAAAACTCCTGCGAGAGTTTTGCGGCAAAGTGGATAAGTCCTGCCATTCTACATCCTTGTCAGATATTTTCGTTAGCAGTTGGACGGTATGGTACGAGATTTCGAGCAGCATTTTATCATTGCCGACAATTTCGTTGTTGTTGCAAAGTTCTGCGAGTTCGCCATAGATAGTATTAAACAATCCAAAGTTACCGACAGCCCTTGCTTCGTTTAGAGCTAAATTCATGGCGCATAACCGCAAAGCACTGTCTTTCGCTGTGTTTTTGTAATACAATTCTGAATGACCAAACTCTCCACGCATAAAGCGAAGCTCCAACTTTCCTTGCCGTCGCTCATCGCCTTTGAGTGTCCTCACAGCTGCGTCTGCACTGCCGGGGGGAAAGGTCAAGCTGTCTGTAATTAGTATGTAGGGCACATACATCGGCTCATATTGCTTGGCTCTGACTTCCATTGGTGCATCTCTTGAATGAATTTGCAATTTTTGTATTTCTTGCATTGAATTTCACCTCGTACAGACAAAATTTTATGGATACAACTCTACTTAATATAGTCTACACAATCCAAAAGGCAAAAGCAAAGCCGCTTTCGGCTGAAAGCGGCTATGTTTAATACAGTATATAATTGACAATTTCATCTCGTTTGCTTATCTCGAGCTTCTCGTAAATAATACTTAGCCGTTGCTTTACTGCCGCTGCCGAACACCCCGATATTTCGGCTATCTTCGAATTCGTATGCCCGGCGGCAACAAGCTGTGCAAGTCCGATTTCCTGTATAGACAGCAGTGTACTGACATTGTTTTTTGTAACACGGTTGTGCATTGTGACGTAATTCTGATACATCTTTTCACCCAGCGTGACAATTCTTATGTATGCGTCCGTGCCGCGTTTTTTTATGCACTCCGTAAGTGTGTTTCCGAAAATGGTGGTAAAACGAGTGAACGGAAAAATAAAGCTGTCCGGCAGTGCCAAATCAAGCGCTCTTTCGGCAAATTCTCGTGCTTTTTCGGTGTCCCCCATTGCGTTGTAAGCTGTTCCGCAAAACAAGTGCAAAAAAATATCTCTTGGGTTATACCCTCCATCGTGTTGACCACTTAGATATGTATCTAAGCCGTAAGCCACTTTTTGATAGTTTTTTGAGATAAGCAAATCATAGTAAGCGTTTACGAAAAAATAGCATTTCTTTGTGTTGTACGGCAGTAGATGCAGGCTTTCTGTTGTCCACGGAGCGTCGTTCATCTTTAATCCGTAACCCCATATGTTGCTTGAAATCTCCACGACAAGTCGTAGCACTTCGTCGTTTTCACTTTTCTTTTGCAGTTCAACAAGATTTTTGTTAATGGAGTTAAACAACTCCAAATCTCCCAAGGTGGCGGCTTCATACCACGCCAAATTCATAGCACAGAGCCATAGTTTACTGCTCTTTGGGGTATTAAGATAAAGCTGTTTTGCTTTGCCAAATTCCCCACGCATAAAGTCAAGTGTACACTCTGCGTGCCGCTTTTCCTCATCATTAAGACCTACGAGAATTTTATCAGCTTCACCGGGGCGGCAGGATAGGCTGTCTACGAAAACGAGATAGGGGATATATTGGGATTTCTTTTGTGCTTTGTAGGCGGGGGTTTTGCGTGGGTCGGCGGGTTTTGGGGC
>CAYPQA010000104.1:0-10616 GCA_964412725.1 uncultured Eubacteriales bacterium | reverse complement strand
TGTGGATTTTTTATAAAAGCCACGCCATATGTTAAAAACGGCATGGCTTATCTTGAATTTGAACGTAATTTTGCATTCACAGTTTTTGTTTTGTTTCGGATTTTGTGCTTTACAATTATGCTTAGCTTTGCGTGTTTAATCTATACTAAAACCAAATTCTACAGAGAACGCCGTTTTGGGATTGTTGTTGGGATTATAACCTTTTTTGGCGGCATCCTCTTTGCAACGGATGTTTTATTCCTTACGCCTTTAATAAACGCTGTTCTGGGCGGAACCGCAATTTTATTCATGTCTTTCTACATATCCTACGCATTCAACCTTTATTTGATAAAGGTTTCTAATACTGCAAATCATTTGTTCACTTCTGTTCATACCCCTATTGTTCTTCTGTCTCCCGAAAATGAAGTTATGCTCATTAATAATTCTGCGGCAGAGTTTCTTAAGCTTTCTGCCGAAGAGCTTAATAACCAAAATATAAACGGCTTGTTTTTGTTCACCGAACCTTTCAAAGCACCTAAAATAAGCAAAAAAAGCTACGAAAACTATACGCATATAGGCGGATACTGTGTAAATAATGCGTCTGTATGCGATATAAGTACAACGAGCTTATATGACAACTTTGGTGAGCTTACCTGCACGATTATGATAATAAACGACATATCAGAGCGCCACTCTATGATTAAACAGCTTGAGGAAGTAAATTTCGTTGCAACAAAGACAAACGACATTGCACGCTTACTATTGTCTATAAACGATACAGCTTGCTTTGACGATGAAATAAACCGTTGCTTAGGACTTCTTGGGGAGCTTGTGAACAGAAACAGGGTTTATATCTGGCGTAATTATATAGACGGGATTGGCAGAGTTTGTTGCAGGCAGATTTACGAATGGGTTAGCGGCGTAAATTCTCAGATTGATAATCCGGAGTTGCAGGATCTATGTTACGAGGAAAGTATTTCAAACCTTTATGAGCTTTTTAAACAAAACCGTCCGCTTAACGCTCTTGTGAAGGACTTGCCGGATATTGAGCGCGTTGCACTTGAAGAACAGGGGATAAAGGCTATTTTGCTTATGCCCATAATCATAAACAATGAGAACTGGGGCTTTATGGGCTTTGATAACTGCGTGGACGAGCGTATTTTTTCAAGCTCGGAGGAGAGTATACTGTCTATAACAGGTGTTTTATTTGCGGGCGCCATTTTAAAAAATGAAGTCAACCAAAGCTTGGAAACAGCGCATGAAAATGCTATCCTTGCCTCGGAGGCAAAAAGCAACTTCCTCGCGAATATGAGCCATGAGATACGAACACCGCTTAATGCAATTATGGGGCTTTCGGAGCTTGCACTGCGTAAGCAGAGTCAAGATGAGATGATGTCCTCGCTCACGGGCATTAAGCAAGCAAGCGCAAATCTTTTGTCTATAATAAACGACATTTTGGACTTTTCAAAGATAGAGTCCGGAAAGCTTAAGATAGTAACCGACAAGTATAGTCTTTCGTCTTTGATTAACGAGATTATAACCATAATACGCGTTAGGATGTCTGACAAACCTCTTATGCTTATTGTGAATATGGATGCAAGCCTTCCTGAGACACTTGTTGGTGACGATGTGAGGATTAAGCAGATTTTGATTAATCTTTTAAACAATGCGGTCAAGTTTACGACAGATGGATATGTTTCACTTAATTTGACAGGTAGTTTGCTCAAGAATAAGTTAATGTTGCGCTGTGATGTTAAGGATACAGGCATAGGCATAAAACCTGAGGATATGAGTGCGCTTTTTGAGAATTTTGTACAGCTTGATATGAAGCGTAACCGTAACGTTGAAGGCTCGGGTCTTGGGCTTTCCATAACACAGCAGTTGACGCATATGATGGGCGGCGAAATAACCGTTTCAAGTGTTTATGGCGAAGGCTCAACCTTCTCCGTAGAACTACCGCAGGAAGTTCCGGACACGAATAACATAAAGAGTGTGGCCTCGGTTGAATCCCCGCATGACAAAAGTGTTTTGATTTATGAAATGCGTACCGGTTATGCATTGTCTATAAAACATACGCTTGAAAACCTTGGTGTAAGCTGTAAGGCTGTGGATAACCATTCTGAATTTTTGGAATCTCTGTCTACAGGCTGGTTTAATTATCTGTTCATCTCTTTATATCTTTGGAAAAATTCTTCAAATGATTTAGCGGCATACCCAAACATTCAGACGGTTGTGCTTACAAATCTTGGTGACAATGTTCACTTTGAGGGCGTTAAAACACTCCTAATGCCTGCTTACTGTGTAACGGTTGCAAGTGTTTTAAACGGCAAAACCTTAGTAGAGATTCATAATGATAACGAAGTCAAATTTATTGCGCCGAACGCCCGCGTTTTGGTTGTTGATGATGTTAATATGAATTTGCTTGTTGCGGAAGGGCTTATGTCACCTTATATGATGAAGATTGACACCTGTACCTCTGCGGAAGCTGCGTTTAAACTCATTGAGAAGAACAAGTATGACCTCATTTTTATGGATCATATGATGCCGGAAATGGACGGAGTTGAGGCAACTAGGATTATTCGCGAAAAGGATGAAGACTATTATAAAAAGGTTCCTATCATAGCGTTCACGGCTAATGCTGTAAGAGGTGTGAGAGAGATGTTTCTTGAAAATGGGCTGAACGGGTTTTTGTCCAAGCCGGTTGAGATTTTAAAGCTTAAAGAGGTTTTGGAAAGTTTCATACCCGAAGAACTAAAAATCATGGATACGGCAGTTATGAAAAAATACATCGCTTCAAAAAGCGATAACTTGGAGGGCGCATTGCCTACCATAGAAGGGATAGACATACGCCGCGGTCTTGCCAACACAGGTTCAAACAGCAAAAATTACTACCATACTCTAAAGGTTATGGCAACTGAAAGCCGTCAAAAGGCCGAGCAATGTACACAAGCGTTTAAATCCGGTAATATGTCGTTGTTTACAACACTTATACATGCGATAAAAGGCTCCCTTGCAACCATAGGCGCTATAGACTTTTCTGAAGTTGCAGAGAGATTGGAAAATTCGGGGCGCAATAATGATGTGATAACCATAAGAGTTAACTTAGATGACTTTATAGTTAAGCTTTACAATCTGCTTGATAGTATAGACACGTTTTTCAAAAACACTCACAATAAAACTGAGGAAAATGCAAAAGCCCTGGACATGAGCGACTTGAATGACTGCTTATCGAAACTTTCGGATTCCTTAAGAGAAATGGACATAGACATGGCTGACGAATGGATGAATAAGCTTACAAATCTTGTTGCAGACACAGAGTTTGAAAAAGACATTGAAGGTTTGAGAGAAATGGTTTTGACCGGTGAGTTTGATGCCGCGATTGAAACGGCAATGAGGTTAAGAAGAAATGAACATTGAATTGAAACGAATATATGACTTGCTTTATGCACGATATGGGGACTTAAACTGGTGGCCTGCAAGTTCGCACTATGAGGTTATGGTTGGCGCAATTTTAACGCAAAACACGGCCTGGTCTAACGTTGAAAAGGCTATTGCAAACTTTGAGGATAAGCTTTCGCCCGAATATGTCGAAGGCTTATCTCTTGAAAAACTTTCGGAAACCATACGTCCAGCCGGATTCTTTAACCAAAAATCTGTTTATCTCAAAACACTTACGGAGTGGTACAAGGGTTACAATTATTCCGTGGAGGCTGTAAAGTCCTCTAAACTGGACAAGCTGCGAAAAGAGTTACTGTCGCTTAAGGGCATCGGCCCCGAAACGGCAGACAGCATACTGCTCTATGCTTTTGAGTTCCCTACTTTCGTTGTGGACGCTTACACAAAACGCCTGCTTTCGAGAATTCCAATAGATTTGCCGTTAGAGTATGACGCTATAAAGTCCTTCTTTGAAAGCAACTTGCCAAAGGACGTGAAGCTTTACAATAACTTTCATGCTCTGATTGTGATAAACGCAAAGGAGTATTGCAAGTCAAAACCCAGATGTGATGGTTGCCCGTTAGACAAAACATTATAAAAAGAAAATATATCCCAACAGGCGGAATGATATTAGGAGGTTGTTATTAATATGTATAGGTCAGAATTCTGTGACGTAGATTATAATGAAGATGTGAATATTGTTTTTGTAAAATGGAAGAAGTTTTGTAGTGGTGATGATTACAGAAATCCGCTACTATATGCACTTGAAGTCATGGTAAAACATAAAGATTGCCAATATGTAGCTGATACAACAGATGGATTTGAAAATGAAGACGCTGATACAAAGTGGCTGTTTGATGTGTTTTTGCCCAGAACTGCGCAGACAACTTGCAAGATGATATTTTTTATTATTGATCCCCAAAACACATTGAAAGAAGAATTGGAAGGCCAGTCAAAAGAACTTGAAAAGTTATTCAAGGTGTTTTATTGTTATAATCTTGATGAAGTTATTAGAATATTAGAGAGGTAGACATAATGAAAGAGCACATAATCATTGACGGTGAAATTCGTGCATGCAAAAGCATAGTATTATGACTTTATTCCTGTTTTAATAAATGATTCGATTCTAGCCCATCCGAAGAAGTAATTGGAGGAACATGTGATAAATACATTAGGGGAGATTTTATGAAGCGACGATTGAAAACCATACTATATTTCGCACGCCCACATAAATGCAAGTTCGTTGCATTATTTGCTTGTATTCTCATAACGAGTTTCCTTGGTTCAACATTTCCATATATATTTGGGCGGCTCGTTGACGAGGTGTTCTACGGCAAAAATATGTCGGCGTTTTTGAATATTATAATTATTTATGCCGTTGTGTATGTGTTTAACCAACTTATGCATTTTGGGCTTAATATGGCATGGGCGCAATTGATGACCGAGTTTTTATTTGACATTAAAGCCGCCGTATTAAAAAAGGGTCTGTCATTTAGGGGCGAAAAGCTGGCAGGTGGTTATAGCGGCGATATGGTTTCGCGCATGGGCGGTGATGTTGACCAATTCATGGACTTTATCCATTGGAATGTGTTTTATTATATCGGCAGTATGATAAGTTTAATTTTGGCGATTGCTTTTATGTGGTATTTAAACATGTGGATTGCATTATTTACCATTTGCTTAACGCCGTTAATTGTATATCTCTCTCGTTGGTTTTCAAAGCGTGCAAAGAGATTCTATGCCGAAATTGCCAAGCAGAACGGATTTTTATCGTCATGGTTATTTGAAATTATAAGAGGTATGCAGGATATCAGGCTACTCGGTGCTGTTAGGCATATTTTATCTGATTACACAAGAAAAACCATTAAAATTTTGCGTATACAAATCAAGTCGGAAATCGTTGAGGTTACAAGCGAGCGTGTAAATTCAGGCGTTTCGCTTTTGGCGCAATTGATTCTTTATAGCATATCTGCCATATTTATCCTAAACGACCAATTGACTGTTGGTGGTTTTACCGCTTGCGTCTCTTATTTTGGACAGTGTACTGCTTATTTCAACTCAATAAATGATAAAACTGTTAATCGTGCACGCAATTTTGCGTCAATCGACCGTGTTTGTGAAGTTTTTGAAGAAGAAAGCGAGAACTATAATGAAAATGCACCATATATATCTATACGAAACGGTGATGTGAAATTTACCGATGTTCATTTTTCATATAACGATCAAATCGAGGTTTTGAGTGGCATTAATTTACATATCAATGCTGGTGAAAAGGTTTCCCTTGTCGGTCACAGCGGTGCTGGCAAGACTACGATAGCCAATTTGCTATACAAATTATACACCGTTCAAAGCGGCACTATTTCTATTGACGGCACAAGCATCGACGATTTCAACCTACACAATCTACGGTCACAAATCGGTATTGTCCATCAAGACAGTATATATTTTGACGGAAGCGTGCGGTTCAATCTGTGTTTTAGTGACGATAAGAAAAATGACGATAGGCTATGGCAATCACTACACATGGCGCACCTTGCAGATTTTGTCAAATCACTTCCAAACGGTCTTGATACTCTTGTAGGTGAGGGCGGTATCGCTTTTTCCGGCGGGCAAAAGCAACGCCTTGCTATTGCTCGTATTTTTGTGAAAAACCCGAAAATTCTTATCTTTGATGAAGCAACAAGTTCTCTCGACAGTGAAGCGGAGAGTGTTATAAAATCCTCTTGGGACGAGCTTTGTGCTGGGAGAACAATACTCATCATTGCACATAGATTTTCAACCATTATTAATTCCAATAGGGTTGCTGTGATAAAAGACGGTAAAATTGCCGGCATTGATAAACACACTGCCTTGCTCGAAAATTGCCCAGAGTACCGTGAATTGTTCCATGAACAATTTAGTAAGGAGGAAATTATAAGTGTGTAAATCTGAACGAATAGCTATATTCAAAAGGCTTTACCCATTTTTGAAAAGTAGCAAGAAGGAGTATATCCTCTTGGGGGGACTTAAAGTCTGGACGCTCCTGCTGTCTCTTATTCCTCCGATTTTCTATCTTCTGCTTATAAACCGTGTTATGACGGACGGCGAGCTTGGAATATTACCATATGTTATCGGCGGATATATTGGCGTGTATTTGTTGCAGACCTTGGGTGTTGTGATGAGTAAGCGTGTCTACAATAAGCTATTTCTCAAATACAAATTGAAGATTAAGATAAAAATTCTTAACATTTATGGGCGCATGGATACACAAAGCTATGAAAAATTCGGCGTTGGTGACTTAAAAAACCGATTAGATGAAGATGTGGCGGCTACAGAAAAGTTTTTTAATACACACATCCTTGATTATCTTTACGCCTTAGCTAGCATAGCTGTTATCTCAGTTATTTTACTTTTTATGAATCCGATCCTTGCACTTACAGGATTTGTTATGGTGCCTGTATCCTTTTGGTTTACCCGCTTTATGGGCAAAAAGGTACATAAGCTAAACGAGGAACGACGTGTGATACGCGGCAAGTGCGAGAGCTTTATGCTGTCTTGCTTTGCAAATTGGAAAGAAATAAAGGCAAACAACCTTGAAGAAAAGCACAGCGAGATTTTCGACTATTACCGGCGTAAGCTCAATCCGCTATTTGTGAAAAATCAGGTGTATTGGTATATCAACCGTGCATTTATTGCGTTCAAAGACTTTTTCATCACCCGCATGAATTTATATTTTATCGGTGGTTTATTGATTATGGGTGGGCATATGAACGTGGGTTTGCTGCTTGCGTTTATGAATTATTATGCGCAGTTTTTTGACAATATAACGAAAATTACAGACTCCAATTTAGGATTAAAGAATGACAAGCCCAATATTGACCGCGTGCTTAAAACACTTAGCACAGAAATTGCCGATAAACCGAACGTTAGTAATTTACCTGACATTATAACAATCAACGATGTATCCTTTAAATATTATGCAGAGCAATCGTCGGCTTTGGAACATATAAATTTGACGATAAACAAGGGCGACCACATCGCTTTTGTGGGACGTAGCGGCTGTGGAAAAACCACCCTTGCAAAGCTTATCATGGGCTTATATCCACCTGATTTAGGTAGTGTTAACATAGGGGAGTATGATATAAGTAAAATTTCATTTGAGAGTATTGGGAGAAAAATCGGAATCGTTCTGCAAGACCCCCCTATGTTCAATCTTACAATACGGGAAAATTTACAGTTTGCAAGCAGGAATGCCACAGATGATGAGTATATTTCAGCGTGTAAGCGTGCGAATATCTACGACTTCATAGACGCATTGCCACAGCGGTTTGATACAATAGTTGGTGAACGCGGCATAAAGCTATCCGGTGGCCAAAAACAACGCCTTGCCATTGCACGAATCATTTTACAAGACCCGGACATAATCATTTTTGACGAGGCCACAAGTGCACTAGACAGTGAAAACGAAAAGACGATAGTATCGGCCGTGAAAGAACTGTCAAACCGCAAGACGGTTGTTACCATTGCTCACAGGCTGTCCACAGTTTTAGGCTGTAATCGTGTAATATTAATGGACAGAGGTAAGATTGTGGCAGAGGGACGGCACGAGGACTTGCGCGGACACAATGAGATTTATGACTTGCTTTTTGAAAAACAGTATACCGTGGAGGGATAAAACTATACTCCTTAACGCATTAAAATCGCACTAATTTCGAGCGTTTGCAAACTTGTAGAGGCAAGTTTGCGCAATTTCGCGAAGAAAGAAGTGCAGATTTTTAGTGCTAAGGAGTATATTATGCATAAGGGTAATGTTACGCTTGAAGGTTGGTGCCCTGTGTCTTAAGAGGTAATTAATCGCCAAATATATAAATTATTCGATGACTTTATCCCTGTTTTAATAAATAATTTAATTCTAATTTATCCCAAGGGGTGATGAAATGTATTTTGAAATAAAAACCGACAGGTTAATCTTACGTCCACTTGATATTACTGATTTAGAATCTGCTCACTTGTATTCCTCAGATAAGGAAAACACCAGATATATGTATTGGTTACCTAATGATACCAAAGATGAAACGTCTGAATTCTTAACACGTGTTTCTAACGAGTGGAAAAAGGAAAATCCAAGTTTCTATGAATTTGCCATAACTCTTGACGGAAAACATATAGGTGCAATTTCTATTTACTTAAATGACAAAAGAGATACCGGTGAGCTTGGTTGGGTTATCAATAGGCAATATTGGAAAAAAGGTTACGCGACTGAAGCGGCCCTTGCAGTGAAAGAATTTGCTCTAAATGAGTTAAAGGTTGTTAAGCTGATTGCTAATTGCGATTATAGAAATGCCGAGTCGTACTCGCTTATGAAAAGAATAGGGCTTGAGCTTGAGAGTGATACGGGAACTAGAACATATCCTAAAACTGGCGAAACTGTAAAAGAATTAACGTATTCACTCATAATATGATGAAGATTTATCGAATACCAAAGGAGGTAAGTGCTATGACATTTGAAGTTCTATTGAATAAAGCCAGAGAAGTTCATGGTTCTCGAAAAATAGCTCGAAACGCTTGGGCTGGCAGTGTTGCAGCTGCATTACTTGCAGAGAGCGGAAAAATATATGTTGGCGTTTGTATTGATGTTTGTTCCGGAATGGGATTTTGTGCTGAACATTCAGCGATTGCAGCTATGATAACAGCAGGCGAAAGCAAAATATTAAAAATGGTTGCAATAGGTAGAAATGGAATTTTGCCGCCTTGTGGGAGGTGTCGTGAATTTATGAATCAAATTAATGATGACAACATTAATACAGAAGTTATGATTTCAGATGATAAAATTGTAACAATAAAAGAACTCATACCCTTTGGTTGCTAAAATAAATTCTGTTCTTGCTTGGATAAAGGCAATTATTTTACCCTATAGGAGGCTGTAAATGAACAACATTAAGATGATTGTGACGGACTTGGACAGAACATTGTTACGGAGTGATAAGAGTTTGTCGCAATACACTAAATCAGTTTTGCATAAATGTCATCAGGACGGGATATTGATAGTTTTTGCAACGGCAAGGCCGGAACGAGCGACAAGACAATTAAAAATGGACAACATATTATCGTGTGTGATTGCCAATAATGGCGCAACGATTACACATAAAAATGAATGTATAAAAAATATACCAATACCGGAGGACATAAAGCATAAATTGATAAAGCAATTCGTCGGCAATAAAAGCATAACCGCGATAACTGTTGAAGTAGGTGATTTTCTATATACCAACGATAAAGAGCATAAAAACTGGAGTTTAAGTGCAGACTGGAATGCGGTTTACACAGACCTTTATACGCCAATAAAAGAAGAGTCTTGTAAAATTTCCGTTGAGTGTAAAAATACTGACATTATATTGGAAATTCTCCGCGAGCATCCCGAAGTTTATCTTTTACCTAACAATGGAGAAAATTGGTATCAAATTATGCATCGCGATTCTTCAAAATTCAATGCTGTCTCATTTATCTCAAACCTTGCCAATATACCAATTGAAAATATTATAGCATTTGGCGATGATTACAACGATGTAGAGATGATTGAAAAATGTGGCATTGGAGTTGCCGTGAATAATGCCGTTGAAGAGGCAAGGCGAGCAGCAGATTTTATTTGTGAAGATAGCGATAATGACGGTCTTGCAAAATATCTTGAACAACACGTTCTATGCTCATATTAGGACGTGTGAAAAATGGTTTATGGAGGAAAAATGTATTTCAAAAGGCATAAAAAGAAATTTATCATCATTGCTTTAGCTACTGTTTTGTGCATTTGGGCTTTTTGGAACGGGCTTGTAATAACTGAATATGAAATCAAGAGCAGCAAAATAGAAAACGACATTAAAATTGTTTTGATAACCGATTTACACAGCCACATATATGGTTCAGGACAGATGAATATTGCAAGCAAGATAAAAAAACAAGCGCCGGATTTAATTCTTTTAGGCGGGGATATAGCCGATGACGAAGTGCCGCTGGAAGGAACAAGTCAGTTTTTAGCTGCAATAAAAGACATTGCCGACATTTATTACGTAAGTGGTAATCACGAGTTTTGGTCCGAAGATATTCAAAATATTAAAGAAACAATCCGTTCATATGGAGTTGTAATTTTAGAAAACACATATGAGGACGTAGAGGTAAATGGCAATAAGATTATTATTGCGGGGGTAGACGACCCCGATGGCTGTCGG
>CAYPQA010000103.1:0-10887 GCA_964412725.1 uncultured Eubacteriales bacterium | reverse complement strand
AACCCTCATAAACCAAAACAACAGGCTTACGTTTTTCATAAAGCCTATAGCAAAGCTTGGATATGCGTTCCTGATAATTTTCAAGCTGTTTATCGTATTCTTTATCTGTAATAACGCCGTTCGGATCTATACCCGCCAAGATACCCTCAGACCTATATTTGCTTATATCCGAGGTATGTCTTTTGCGTTCAGGCTTTTTAGCGCGCTCAATGGCTGTTTCAATCTCATTAACTATTGTTTCAAGCATGCTTATGGTTGCACTGCGCTTGTCGTTGCCGTTTATAATAGTCCATTTGCAATGCTCGCTTGTACGACTAATCATCAGATTAAAATCCTTGAGCTTTTTGTCATAGTTCTTGTTTTGCTCCCAATCACCTTCGTCAACGCGCCAACGTGTCTCCGCATTCTTTTCAAGATATTTGAAGCGCTTTCTTTGCTCGTCCTTGCTTATGTGGAGGAAGAATTTGATTATAACATTACCGTCGTCACAAAGATTTTTTTCAAACGCGTTAACATCATAATAAAACCCGTCTCTTTCTCTGCTGCTTAAATTTATACGTCCGCCCGGTATCCCAAGTGCGTAAAAGCTTTTGTCAAAAATAGTTATACGTCCTTTTTCGGGAGTTTTGCTCCAAAAACCCGAAAGAAACGGACGCATTTTAGCATCCTCATAGACCTTTTCAAACGTAAAGACATTAAAAAATCTTGGGTCAAGCGGGTGAACGAGTCGCCCAATCAAGGAACCCTTACCAGACGCACTAAAACCGTCAAAGGTTATTATAACGGGTATTTTCAAACTGCCTATTTCATTTTGCAGTTCAACAAGCCGTTTCTCTAATTCCTCAACGCGTTTTTTATAATATCGCCTATCCGGTTTTTCATCCTTTAGATTCTTGGAAAGTATATTATCTGTGGCCAAAGTATCAAGCCTCCTTATAAAAATTTAACGGAAAAATTTAACGGAAAAATTTAATTGACTTTTTCATTATACCATAGTATTGAAAAATTCCAAGAAATATTTTATACTGTTTTCCAAATAAAAACTAAAAGGAGCTGCTTATGAAACTGAAAAGCGTTAAAACTGCAATTCTTCTGCCTGTGTCAGCTGTTATGCTTGTAGGCGTTATATGTACCGTTATATTCGTGGGAACGCTCTCGTCACGCACGGCCTCAAGATTATCCGTTGATATAATCAACGAAACAGTTGCACATTACACAAGCTCGTTTGACGCTCTTAATGAAAAGTTTTATGGAGCGGTTTCCGGTGCGGCACCGGTTATTGAGGCCTTGTCCGGTGCAACAGGCAAGAGAGAGGTTGCCGTGAGTATTATGGAAGAAATGTTAAGCGGCAGTGACGGTATGCTGGGCATGTGGACCTGCTGGGAACCTAATGCTTTTGACGGGATTGACTCTTTCTATGCCAATTCAAACGAATATCACGATGAAACAGGCCGCTTTATAGCTTACGCTTACAAGGATCCAAACGGAAAAATAAAAAAAGAGCCTCTTGTTGGCTACACCGATCCTGTCGAAGGCGATTACTATTTTGGAGCTATTAATTCTCAAAAACCACATGTAACCGACCCGTTTTATTATGATGTCGGAGGTACTAAGACCCTTCTCTATTCAATCGCTATACCCATTTTGAGAAACGGTAAGGCCGTTGGTGTTATAGGTGCTGACGTTGATTTAAGCAGTTCAATAGCCACAATGAATGAATCCTCAATATTAGGTGACGGATATTTATTCACACTCTCACCTTCCGGATACATAGCAACACACAGAAACCCGGACGTTCTGCTTAAAAAGTATGACAGCCTCTGGATAAGCCAATTTTCCAACGAAATTGATAATATGTTTAAAAACGGCGGAAACCTCTCCGGGCGCAATGTGTACTCGGATGTCCTTGATAAGGATGTTTTATTCAGTGCAAGCAGTCTCGCAATAGGAAAGTCCGACAGCCGTTGGATTGTTTTCGGTGTTGTACCCGAAAGCACCGTTAATGCCTCGGCTAATAATTTGATTTTAATGGTTTCGTTTGCAGGCACAATGTTTATAATTGTTGTACTCTTAACCGTATACCTGGTTATCACAAAGAAATTTAAACCATTGAATATGCTTGTGAAAACCTCCGAAAGCATATCACGCGGACAGCTTTCAGTTAATATCGACACATCAGGCACAGATGAATTCGCATTGCTTGCTTCATCGTTTTCCAACGTTCGCGATACGTTTCGCATGCTTATTGAGAATATAAATGAGGTTGTTGTGAAGGCAGAGGATGGAGATACGGACGCGCGTATAGATGAAAAAGCTTATGAAGGCGAATATGCACATGCAGCGGAAAGTATAAACGAATTACTTGAAATTAACTCTGAGGAGCTTTTGGAAATTTTGAACGGTTTCGAGGGCTTAGGAAATGGTGATTTCAAGCGCACAATAAAACAATTCTCAGGCAAAAAGATTATTGCAAACCAAATGTTCGATGCGGTTAAGGATAGTATAGCCTCCATAAATGCCGACATACTAAGGCTTATAGACAGAGCCGAAAACGGTATCCTATCCGAACAAATTAATGCAGCAGATTATAAAGGCGACTGGAAGCGTCTGGCTCAAAATTTGAATGAGCTTATGGATAGCGTAAATGCGCCTATTGAGGACGCGAACCATATACTTGAGGATTTATCCAAGGGCGAGTTTGACGTGACTGTGAACAAGGGTTACAAAGGCAGCTTTGCAAAGATGATGCTTTCGTTTGAAAGCATGGTTAACACAACCCGTTCCTATATATCCGAGATAACAGAGACTTTGGATTTGGTTTCACATGGTGACTTAAGCCCTGAGATAAAGAGAGAATTTCTTGGGGAATATGACAGCATAAAGACTTCTGTGAATGGTATAGTTCATACTTTGCGCAAAACCATTTCCGACATAAGGATATCTGCAGACAGCGTGCTTTCTGGTGCAAAGCAGATTTCCGATTCCTCCGCAAAGCTTGCAGAAGGCGCAAACGACCAAGCCGCTTCTGTAGAAAGCCTTAGTGCAGCCTTGGAAATTATAAATCAAAAGATTGCGGAAAGTGCAGAGAACGCACAGTCTGCGGAAGAATTCTCAAAGCTATCCAAGCAAAGTGCAAGCAAGGGCACAACAGAGATGTCGCATATGCTTAAATCAATGGATGACATAAAGGATGCATCTGTAAATATTTCAAAGATTATGAAGGTTATAGACGACATAGCCTTCCAAACCAGCATTTTGGCTATAAATGCGGCGGTTGAAGCCGCAAGAGCCGGTGAGAACGGCAAAGGTTTCGCCGTTGTTGCACAGGAGGTCAGAACTCTTGCAGCAAGGTCACAGACTGCGGCTCAGGAGACAACAGTGCTTATCGAGGACACAATGACAAAGGTCAACGCAGGAACTAAGACAGCAAAGCTTACATCGGAAGCACTTGAAGAAATTGTTCAAAACACAGGTTCTGTATCAAAAATGATTGACGAAATTTATAATAAATCTTTGGAACAAAAAGAGGCTATTTCTCATATAACTCAAAATGTATCGGCTATAGAAGGTGTTGTGCAAACAAACTCCGCAACCTCCGAGGAATCCGCGGCCGCCGCCCAAGAGCTTAACAGCCAATCCGAAGTCTTGGCGGAGATGGTTTCAAATTTTAGACTGTAAGGATGATGACATGGTTGGAATAATAGCCGAGTATAATCCGTTTCATAACGGGCATAAATATCAGCTTGATGAGGCAAGACGCATTTCTGGATGTGATGACTGCATTGCTGTTATGAGTGGAAACTTTGTTCAAAGGGGCGAGCCGGCTTTATTGGATAAGTATCTGCGCACAGAGGCGGCTTTAAAGTGCGGAGTTGACCTTGTGCTTGAACTGCCCACGGTATATTCTTGCACAAATGCAGAATTTTTTGCACGAGCGTCAGTCAGAATGCTTTACGAGGCGGGCGTTAGCGCGATATGTTTCGGCTCTGAATCCGGTGATATAGACGAACTTATAGAAATGAGTGAGGTTGACATAAGGGGCGGGCAAAATTCGGAACAGATAAAAAAGCTTTTGTCCGAAGGTTTGCCTTACCCGGCGGCTTTGACACAGGTTTTCGGCGAGCGGATTAAATTGCCGAATAATATTCTTGCCATCGAATATCTGCGTGCTATAAGGTATATAAACGCACACAGCGGTCGAAAGATTATTCCGCTTACTGTGAAACGCAATTCGAGTCATAATGCACTAGGTCTGGAAGGACATTTTTCTTCATCAACCGCAATTAGAAATTCCATAAAGCAAGGTATGGTTGCGGCTGGGGGGGCTGCAATGCCGCCAGCCTCTTTCGATATACTCAAAAACAATCTCGCGGATTTGTCAAGTATGGATAATCTGTCGGATATCTTCAAATACAGGCTTAAGAATCTTGGTGCAAGTGGACTTTCCAACATATCGGAGTTTGGAGAAGGGCTTGAAAACCGGTTCATTAAATTTGAACGCTCCTCTCATACGATTTCGGAATTTCTGGAAAATGTTAAAACTAAGCGTTACACAATGGCGCGGCTCAAACGTCTTGTTATTCATACAATTCTTAATTACACCAAGTCGTATTACTTTGAACGTCAGAGACTTGGGCCAGAGTATCTGCGTGTGCTAGGCTTTGTGCGAGAAAAATCTCATCTTCTGGGCAAAATAAAAGCGTGTTCCTCGATTCCGTTAATAACGAATTTGAAGAACACGCATATTGATTTAAGCGATGAAGCTTTCGCAACCGAAATTCATGGATTGTCACTCTCTGACAAGGGAACAAATTCAAAGCCTGAATTGCGTCGCGAAACAATTATTTTGAATCGTTAATAAATATAGTCTCGTCGGGCATAACAAATCCCAGTTCGCGTGCAAGCTTTTCTATGTATGCGTCATTAGCAGACATATACTTTTCATCCTCAAGCTGTTGTTTGTAGGCAAGCTCTACATCTATCTCTCGAGACAAAGCTTGCACCTGCAAATCCAATTCCTCATATCGCCCGAATTGAACCGCAATAACATAAACGATAGCCACAAAAAGCACGAACCAAAAAGACATATAAAAAATTATTTTTGAACCCCTCATTTTTTCATCACCCTTGTAAGAATCTTTAGCCTTATTTTGCCATGAGCTAAAAATTTTTGCAAGGGTCTTTTTAAAAGCTTCAGTGGCGTTAAAATTATATTAACCGCGGCTAAAATAACCTTTTGGGCAAAGCTTAGAAACGAATATACAACGGCCACGATAAAACGACTTATAGATGCAAAATATATGGCAAGTCCTATAAAAGCCCCTAATATAAGATAGCCTCTGAGCAGGCCTCCTGTTTTATTAAGGAGCAAATAGAACATAGCGAACGATGAAACAACCCAAAATATAATGTCTTCAATCTGTGTAAGAAAGTCCGCATGTTTAAAGGTTTTTCTTAACACTTTAAAGACATCAAAAAACATACCCATCGCGAAACCGAATAACGTTGTTATAAGAAACCAAAATGCCTCCTGAGACATAGATAAAATTTTCAAGACATCACCTATTTGAATATCTTATTAAGGAACGACTTTCCCTTGCCATAGCCTTCATCCTCATAAGAAACGTTATAAATCTCACCGTCCACGCACAACTCGCCTTCCTCTAGGTTAAGTTTGTTCACATGCAAGTTCTGCCCCCTTATTACCATAACCCCCATATCCGTATCGGCGACTATAGCCTCCTCATCAAAAGAGACAACGTCATTAACCCCCGTTATAAAGCACTTCTCCCTCCTCTCTATAATTATCTGATGCTTTACACCGCGTCGTTCGTCACTCATAAAAAATCCTCCTTGTTTTCTTGAAAGGTCTGAGGCGTTGAAATGCCTATTATCTTGTCCTAGTGTATGAGAGGGAATAGAATAATATGCCTTAAAAACTTTTAGAATGGCAGAAAAACTTATTTCTTTCGGACAATGGAACAAGGTTTACTTTTTGATTGACATCTTTATTTCAGAATATTATAATTTTTGAAAGGGGGATTACTGTGATACAAACTACACACCAAAACTACGATTCTGTTTTTAAGGACGCTCTGACATTATTTAAAGATAAGAGCTTAGATTTCTTCGGTATAGACGGACTTACAATTAAAAATCCGCTATCATCTGAAATTAATGAAGTTCGCGTTGAAATCTCATATATGGATATGTTGTTTGACACAGACAAAGAAAATATTGGTGTCAACATAGAAGAAGAGATTGATGTTTCCTTGGATGATTTGCGAAGGTTCAGAAAATATTCGGCCGACAACAGCATAAAATATAGCAAGGAATTTATCACGATTATTCTGACTGCCAAAAAGCCAAAGGTTACAAACATAGACGGGGCAACACTTAAATTTTTTCCTATCATCATTGATATGTCTGAACGCAATGCGGACAAAATACTTGAGGACATAAAACAAAAAGCTGCAAACAATGAAAAAGTGAATGAGCTGGACATAATATTTCTGCCCATGTGCAGCAGTAATTCAAGAAACAAGACAGAACTTTTAAGAGACGGCATTGAACAAGTCGCAAGGTTGGACGGTTCGCTTTCAGCTTCAAGGGAAAAGATTGTAGCACTCATGCTCATGCTGTCCGACAAAATGGTGGATAAGGAGTCGCTCAATAATATATGGGAGGAGTTTAAGGATATGATTAAACTAAAAATTTTGGAAGTTGCTGAAGAGAAAGGTATGGAGAAGGGTATAGAGAAAGGCATGGAGAAGGGTATAGAAAAGGGTATAGAGAAGGGTATAGAGAACGGCATGCTGAAGGCTGCGAAAGAGTTTATATCAAACGGTTTCGACCCACAACAAGTTGCTTCTATACTTAAGCTACCGCTTGATACTGTTCTACAGCAATCTAATTAATATGTGTGAGTTTAAGAAGGCTTTTGGGCATTGTTGTTTTAATGCTCAAAAGCCTTCTTTAGATTTATTTTTAATTTTGTGTATCTTTATTTTTTTCGTCAAAAATGCCTCGAACTGCTTTTTCTAATGATTGCGACAGTTCCTCTTCTTTTTCAATTTGCATTATCCCGTAAATTAATTCAGAAATCTCATTCGCTGTGGTTTGAATTTCTATAGTTATTTTCATATGTGCACCTTATTCCTTTTCTGTTTTATCTTTTTTCAGCAGCTCGTCAACAGTGCAGTTAAGTATCTCTGACAATAAGCGTAATGTTTTTGACTTTGGCATTGATTCACCAAGTTCCCACATCGCAACAGTAGTTCGTCCTATGCCCAGCTTTTCTGCAAGCTCATCCTGTGTCATGTTCTGTTGTTTTCTTAAATTCCTTAGTGCTGTCATATTTATACCTCCTTAGATATGTCGAATTATTCGATATAATTTTATCATATGTTGTTAAATTCGTCAATTAACGAAGTAAAAAAATTGTTTTTATGTTGAAATGTCAATATAATTGACTTATAATTGGATATAATCAGAGAGGCAATAAATAACTTATGATCGGGGTAAAATAGTGAAATATCTTAAAGAAATTAGGAAAATTGCAAAGCTGAAACAACACGAATTGGCGGATATGGTAGGCGTTGCTAGAAGCACTGTGGCTACATGGGAATCGCAAAAAGCTCAACCCGATAACGACATGCTTATTACGCTATCAAAAGCATTAAACGTTACCGTTGAGGAATTATTATTTGGGATTAAGAAAAAAACTCCCGATCCTTTAGATGAAATTAGACAAAGACAGGAGAAAAACCTTTTAGATGCGTTTTACAGGATTGAATCCCTCGACGAGCGTTGGAAAGCAATAGCGCGCTTTGAAGACACCGTTGAAAAAATGCTTAATGATATTCATGAAAGAGAAAAGGAAAAACAGATGCAACTTGAAAATGCAAACGAAATGGAAACAAAAAAATAAGGTGTGGTTGCAAATTTTATTTGCAACCACACCTTATTTTTTTTCCTGCCATCCGAGAAGTAAGAAAGGTCTGTCCATTGGCAGGACGAAAATATTAGATTAAATTGTCAACCCGCTTTAAATGCTTAAGGCTTTGGGCGATTGGAACACATCAATAACTCAATTGCGTCTTCCAGCTTAAATTGCAAAAGCATCTGATTCTTAATAACTGCTCTAAGGGTCATTCTAACGCTGTCGTTAATCTCAAGAAGCTTTTCGATTGTTGGACGTTCACGACGTTCAGGGCTACCTTTATAGGCCGCTCCCTCAAGCGTTCCAAGCACATACTGGATTTTTTCTGCCTCAGCGTTAATAATATGAGCCTGACCAAGCTCTTCTAAAGCAATAGATGCAAGAATAAGATTAATTGCTTGCTCTTGCGTAATGCTTATATCTGGAGTTATGTTTGGAATATTTGGCATTGACATTTTTTTCACCTCTTTTTTTTAAAACACACTTCGCTAAATAAATAACTGCACGTCGTGCGCTATCTAGTCATAGTATATACTATGACTTGTCTACAAGAAGCGTGCATAATAAGGAGATGAAAATATGTCCATGCCTAATATACCGGATATTACTCCGGATATAGATATATCATTCGAAGAAGCCGTCAATCTACTATTAACATCTATTGCTATGGAAGAAGTAAGTTTGTCTAAGCTTATTGAGTCTGAAAGCGATAAAGTGAAACATGTACTTGATAAACATTTCTGTGGAGAATACTCGGCTCAAGATATTCTATCAATTAATGATAGCGTTAACTCATTGTTTACTAACATGATTAAAATGCAAATGCTCCTGCAATCCAAACTGGAAAGCGTGGAAAAACTAATTCCGAAAGAGCATCCCTGTCCGCCCCATCCTAAGCCTTGCCCAAGACCCCCTAAGCCTTGCTGCCATTTTTCAGGCAGCGGTGGCGGAGCGATTATATGTGGTTGCGAAGAATACAAACGAGGAAAGGCTAAATTTTACGCATCTGTGTTTGAAGGAGAAAAAGAAAGCCTATTGACTTACAATGTTACAAAAAACATGAAGGAATTATGCATGGTTGCAAATAATTGCGGCTTACACATTTATTGCTTAGATGAGCCATTTTCAAAGAGCGTTATCATTTGTGGTAAAGGGAAATGCACTAAAAGGGATGAATGTGATGAAGAAACCTTCAAAAACGTAGATTTTAGGCTCACGATTTGGAACGACGATTGTTGTAAAAAAGGTTTTGAGATGCTGATTACTTCAGAGGGTAAATGCGGACTTTATCATGACAGCGGTTTTGTTGCAGATAACAAAATAACTTAGAGCCCATAAAAACCAAGGGGCAGTTGCGGATTTTATTTGCAACTGCCCCTTGGTTTTTATCTCTAGATACAATTCAATACAATTGCTTAAGAACATCAAAATAATTCTCAAACGTTTTTGACGTGCATGATGGATTGGCTATCTTGATTCCTTCTGTTCGCAGTCCAACCAGAGAAAATGCCATCGCCATCCTGTGATCATCGTATGTTTCAACAATCGAGGGTTTAGGCATTCCGGGGTAAATTTTAATTCCGTCGTTTGTTTCCTCACATTTTATTCCCATCCTTGACAGTTCTGTCAAAACTGCATGGATACGGTTGGTTTCCTGATATTTTATATGTTTTATGTTTCTTATAGTTGTTGGAGATGAAGCAAAGGGTGCAAGTGCAGCTAGTGTAATTGTTTGGTCTGAATAATCGTTCATATCAATATCAATTCCTTCGTACCTGCCATTTTCAGGCCCTTTAAGTAATATGCCTTCATCAGTTTCCTTTAGCGTGCAGCCCAATTTTTCTAAAACTCCCAGATACTTAATATCGCCCTGCATGGATGAGAAATACACCCCTTTAACCAATACAGTTCCGCCCGTAAGCGCAGCCGCAGAATAAAAGTAGCACGAGCTTGATACATCCGGCTCTATCCTATATTCTCTTGAAACATATTCCTGTCCCGACTTGACGATATAAGTCCCTTCTTGTGTCCTATTTGCCTTAACCCCGAATTGTCCCATCATTTCCAGGGTAATATCTATATAAGATTTTGCAATCTCTTTTCCGGCCGGTTTTATTATTAAGTCATCTTTATGTAGACACCCTGTCATCAACAAAGCACTTGTGAATTGGCTGCTGCGTTCGGATTCTAGGGTAATTTCTCCGCCCATAAGATGATTGCCACATAGCTTAAACGGTAAAAATCCCTCCTTTTCGATATACTCAACCGTGCAGCCCAAACTGACAAGAGTATCCATCAAGGGTTTCATCGGACGCAATTTCATCTGCTCTGATGATTCTATCATATATTCACCTTTACAAGCCGCTAACATAGCCGTTATAAAGCGTGCAGAAGTACCTGCACTCCGGACATTAATCCTCGCACTTTCTTTCGGCATCCCGCCATATAGCTCAACTTTCTTTTCACCTTCGTTTATATTTATATCGTACCCAAGCGCCTCTAAGCAATCCATAAAGCCCCTTGAATCATCGCTGAATAAAACGTTTGTCAAAGTGTTCTTACCGTGTGCCATGCTCGCCAATAACAAAGCCCTGTTTGTTATGCTTTTTGAACCAGGAACCTCAACCTCACAATTTATTCGCGCAACTAGCGGCAACGGTGCTGGAACACCGTATGTGTTAGTGGATGTTTACGGCCTGCAAGGCATAGGTTCAAACGCAACCACGATTACTAATAACTTTAATCTTGGGAGTGACATTGATGCAGCCTCGACCATACGCTGGAACAATGGTGCAGGGTTTGTGCCGATTGCATTAACTTCCCATTACATTGGTACGTTTAATGGATTAAACAATAGTATTTCAAATTTATATATCAATCTTCCAACCACTAACAATGTAGGATTATTCAGTAGTACGAATTTATTTCCTACTGGTGCAGTCATG
>CAYPQA010000102.1:0-10920 GCA_964412725.1 uncultured Eubacteriales bacterium | reverse complement strand
TGTAGATGACGAACAGGGCATATCTGAAACCATATGCGAGTATTTTAATATGTTTGATTTTTCCTCTACCTTCGTCACAAGCTATGGTAAGGGGATAGAGTTTCTTGCAAAGCATAAGGTTTCATTAATACTGTTGGATGTAAATTTGGGAAACGAGTCGGGTTTTTTGTTTTGCAAGGAGGTTAGAAAGACATCAAACGTCCCTATAATTTTCATAAGCGCTCGTGGTGCCGACGAAGATATATTATCTGGTTTTGCAATAGGTGGCGATGAGTATGTGACAAAGCCTTTTTCTATGAGCGTTTTGCTCGCCAAGGCCAAGTCCATGATAAAAAGGAGTGCTAGTATCGAAGAGGTGTCTGGTGTGATTGAGTTCAATGACATTAGAATTGACAAATCCACAACAAGGGTTTCAAAGGCTGATAAGGTTATAAAGCTCAAGCCTTTAGAATGGCGTTTGCTAGTATATCTATTAGATAATCAAAACAAGGTTATATCAAAGGACGAGCTTTTAAACAATGTCTGGGGAACAGAGTTTGTGAATGAAGGGACGCTAAGCGTGCATATACGCCATTTACGTGAAAAGCTTGAAAATGACCCAAACAATCCGCAGATTATCAAAACAGCCTGGGGTATGGGCTATATATGTGAAACAAACGGTGGAAACCGTGGTTAGAAGATTAATCTGGTTATATGTGTTTACATTAGTTAGTTTGACTCTTGGCTTCATGGTTTTTGTTTTGACAAACAAGCCAGATTACAACGATAGGCTTAACATGGTTGGTCTTAACAATATAATAAAAACCGTATCCTTAAACTGGGGCAGCCCAGAAAACCTATCCCGCGAAGATTTTCAATATGACTTCCTGATAGTCGATAATTCAGGCACTTTCTTGTATAAATCCAAAACAGACTTGCCAGACACCATACACGATGCGTTGGCATTATGTTTTGTTTCAATGGATGTACCGGATTCTTCCACCAACAAAGGCACCATCGGCAAAGTTCTGGTCGATATCCGTTTGCAAGAACAAATGAGTCGTGTTGTGAGCAGGAGCAATAGGTTTGTGACAATATCGTTTATCATAATCATAGGTTTGTTGGCTGTAGGTTTTGTTTACCTGTACCTCGCCATACTTGGCCCGTTTAAACGGCTTGAGATATTTGCAAAGAACATCGCCGCAGGTCACTTGGATGCATCGTTGCCCATGGATAGGTTTAACATATTCGGTGCTTTTACTGAAAGCTTTGATGTAATGCGCTCGTCGCTTTTAAAGTCAAGGAAAATGGAGCAGCTTGCAAACGAAAGCAAGAAGGAGCTGATTGCATCCTTAAGCCACGACATTAAAACACCCACGACATCTATTCGTTTGATTTCAGAGCTATTACAGGCGCAGATTACAGATTCAGTCCAGAACCAAAAACTCAAAACAATCGAAACAAAAGCCGACCAAATTAACAACCTGATGAACAACATGCTTCACAACACACTTGAAGAACTTGGGCAGTTAAGGGTGTCGCTTGTTGATGAAAACAGTCACGTCCTATACAGCATGTTTAGCAACATCCACACCACATCCGGAATAGCTGTGCATAAAATCCCGCCGTGTCTTATAAACATAGACCAAATGCGTTTGCAGCAGGTTTTTGACAACATTGTCTCGAATTCCGAAAAATATGCAAAAACCAGTATAGACATTTACTCCACCCTAGCCGATTCATTTCTTGAGCTGTCCATAAAGGACTATGGAGCGGGTGTCAGCCAAGACGAGTTAAGCCTAATATTTAACAAATTCTATCGAAGTCCACTGGCTGTAGAAACCAAAGAGCAAGGAGAGGGCTTAGGGCTTTATATAGCAAAGGACTTAATGAACAGAATGAACGGTGACATTGAAGCCATAAACCTCAAGGACGGCTTTGTTATTAAGCTTTATATTCCATTGTCGCACTAAGCCAACAAAAAAGCGGTATATCCAAGAGGACATACCGCTTTTTTGTTGGCTTATCTTACTTTGTACTGCTGTTATAAAACCTCAATATCGTTTCCATCAAATCTAAATCCAAATCAAAAAGCATCGACTTATCCAGATTTTTATTCATATATGCTGCTTTAATTTCGTCCGTCTGCCCTTTTTCGGCTAAATTAGCATATTCTTTAAATCCACTGTATATTTTATCCTTGTAAACTTGCGACGCGTCTGAATAATAAACATAGTCATGTCCTCTGTTTTCAAATGAAATAAAAGAGAATCTCGGATTACTTTCATATGATTCCTTAAATAATAAAAACTGGTTCTGATAAGATATAGTATTATCGTCTGAGCTATGGATTATCATAATATTTGCATCTGAATTGTCGAAACCGTCCATGCAAGTATATTGAGCATATTTTCCAAATTTCACTCTTTCAATAAGTGAAATATACGGCATAAAATATCTCATGCTGGTTCCAGTTATTTTCTCACCTTGTTCTTTAATTACATCCGCAGACCCGTTGAATCCTGCAATCATTACAGCCGCACGCACATCAGGATGAACGTTCAAAACACTTCCCACAGAATATGCACCCCAACTGTGCCCAAAAAGCATAATCGGCAAGCTATTATACTCCGGTGTGTCTTTTATAAACCTAACCGCATAATCAAGGTCTATAACGCCTTGAGGAATTCCATTTACAGCCGAACCCTCACTCTCATCATTTCCCGTCACGTCATAGGCAAATACAAGATAGTCGTTTGAAGCAAAATAATCTGCAATGTCCATATAGGAATTGTGTCCGCCTCCTCCAAGACCATGAGCAATAATTATCATACCTTTGGGATTAGTGTTGTCCTTATGATATACATAACCAACCAACTGCTGACCCTTATTTGATTTAAACGTATATCGTTTTGTTTTTAACCCCTCGAATTCATCCATACTGCGCGCCAGCCACGACGTTGTTGTAAAACGGTTACCGAAGTTTGATTCATAAATATAAATAGATAAGCCCAAAGGAAGGGCTATAAACAATACTAACGCAACTATACAGAGTGCTATTATAATTCTCTTTACTTTCTTACTCTTCAACATATCCTCCACCTATTCAAACAAATTTGGATTTACCATAGGGATTACCAATTCACATATTTCATTTTCTTTATCGTATCCCCAAAAACTTTGATAGAAACCGTCACCGAAACCGGAGGCAATCATGACGAGTTTATGTCCGCTTTCGGGGTTAGTCCACTCGATAAAATCACCACCTTCTCTTTGATACGCGGGAAACGACTTTTCACTCTCAGCAAAAAAGCCCGCAAAATAATCATCATAATGGTTCTTACCGGGATTTTTTTCGTGCCAATTATCAAGGAATTCTAAATACTCCTTTGCAACCTCAGCATCACAAAAAGAAACCATTCCTGCTTCAACCGGAAAACCCGAAAGAACACCTTGGGCACATTTTCCGACAGCTGTTTCTTCCGTAGACTCTGCGCAAACATACCTCTCGGCTTTAGTGTGCTTAATTTTTAATCTGGCCGTACACATTCGAATTCCTACATCAGGATTCCTAAATATAGAAACCTCCACCGGATATACCCCCACAGAGACATTTGCTGAAAGCTCCGGGCAAAACTTTCCGGAAGCAAGATAGCATAACGGGTCAGAAACAACAATCTTTCCGGTTGGGCAATGAATCTCTCCCACAGTAAGATAAAATCTTGTTTGACTTTTCACAAACTGGCTCTCTATATCCGCCACATCTAAGCTTGTTTGGCTGATATACTTGAGGTTATTTTTAAAACATTCCTGGATGCCTAATTCCTTTTTATTTTCCTTTTCTTTCTTTTTAAAAAATCCCATTAAACACTCTCCTCAAATCGCTTAGAAATTTATTCTTGAAGTATATGGCTTTTATTTAATAAACCCATCAAATGAATGGTTACGTAGATAGTATACCATGTGACGACTACCTCTTCAAGTTAATCAAGGCGAAAAGGAGCGTCCACATTCAAAGTACGAAACCATTAATTGAGAGACTTATCTCTGAAAATATTTATATTGATACAAAGCCAATTGGAGTGTGTTTTGAAATCAAATGCACTCATTGAATCAATCTGTGTTGATGACATCTTTTTCATTGTTATTTAAAATGCGGCTAAAAGGAGTGAAACGCCTAAGGTCTTACAGACTTTTGTCGATAAATCCTATACAGATGAATTTATAACTAGATAAATTGGGGGTATTATTATGATTCAAAAGTTTCGGATTGCAATAAGTATGTTGTTGGTAGTTACATTAATCGCCTTTCAAATTATTCCGATTTTGGAAGTAAAAGGTGAAATAGGCGGTTTTTATGAACCTGAGCCACAGGCTTTCTTCCCAGAAGAAACGGACAATCCCGAGGATGCTGTCTCTGAACCGGTTATCTTACTGCCGCCACAGCCCGTTCCCTTCATGCCTTACGCCAGTTTCCCCACAACGTATAATTTGGAGCGCAATTTTCAAACTCCGGTAAAAGACCAAGGGGGAGTCAACTTATGCTGGGCTTATTCCAGCGTTGACGCTATGGAAGCATCTACCTATAAGAATTTAGGTGCGCCCATATATTTTTCGATTAACCATCTTACGCATGCCACAAGCAACGCCGGCGGTAACACCTATGGCTATAGCCGCTTGCCAAGCTCCGCTGGAAACCAAGGTATGGTTGCTTCTTATCTGATGCGAGGAAAAATAAACGGTGCGGTGGACGCGGCGGCAGACCCGATACCTGAACGGCCTTCGAGTATACCTCCCCGAAGTGTATCCGTAACCGCAGGTATCCCCGCAACTTACTTTATTCCGGGTATTTATCAAATAACCGACGAAAGCATCCCTTCGGCCGCACGTATAAATATTGTAAAACAAGCGGTTATGGATTACGGTGCCGTTAGCACAAATTTTCCAGCGCCGCAGGGCGGAGGCTTTAATGCTACATATAACAACCTGAACGGAGGCGGAGGCGGATTACATTCGGTTACCATCGTTGGCTGGGATGATAATTATGACAGAAACAAATTTAACAAGCGCCCATCCGGAGACGGAGCATGGCTGGTAAAAAATTCTTGGGGAACATGGTGGGGGGACAATGGTTACTTTTGGGTGTCTTATGAACACGACATCGCCACAACCGCATGCTATGTTTTCGAACCGGTGCGGTCGATTCCTACAGATATAAATTTATATGAAATCGACGTTCCTGGAGTATGGGGCTATTATAAGCCTGTGTATTACGGCGCAAATATGTTTAGAGCAGATGACCCAAACGAAATTTTAACGGGCATAAGAGCTTTCTTTAATACGCCTGGTGAAGAAGTTACGATTTATTTCATTCCCAATTACATGGGAACGGACGATTTACTTGACATCAGCAGCGGCCGGATTCAGCCATTAATAAAATACGCTCCGTCAAAGGCCGGATTTCACACCATACCTGTTCCCATTGAAAAGCAGCAAGCAGTGGGGAATAACTTCGCCTTGGTAGCGCATTATCCCGGTGGTACAACGCCTATTTCACAAGGAACTATCGGTACGTCTTATATTTTCAGTTACGGTAGCTGGCGTCAAACCACGTATGCTGCAGGGTTAAAAGCTGAAACAAAATCCGGGGATGCTGCGTCCTACAGTATAGCCAATTCGGGAGCAGTATCCTTTAACGAGTCGGAATTTGTATACACGCGGCCGCCCGAAAAAACGGTTACGATTACCAACACTGGTCACGCCTCCGTTACACTAAACCAGATTACCGCTCAAAAATACGAGATAGGTGCGCTTTCCAAAACCAGCATTTCTCCCGGTGAAACCGCGACCTTTGCTGTATATCCCAAGCCAAATTTGCCTTTGGGCAACAATAACGAAACTATAACTATAACAGGCAGCAACGGCGCAAAGTCTGTTGTAGAGGTGCGATATACAAAGGCTTGGAGTACCTTGTCTTTTAACAAGCATTTGGATGGGTTTACATCGGCGGAAACAAAAACCGTCACCATCACTAATACAAGCAAGCAAGGGATTGTTCTTAGTCAGCCCACCGCCGTCAATTTTGACATTGGCCCTCTCTCGGCAACAAATGTACCCGCCGGAGGAACCGCAACCTTTACCGTAAGCCCCAAGGTGGGCATACCCTTTGGCATCTATAACGAGACCATCAACATTACCTGGGATAGTGGTGAAACGGCAGCTTTTATAGCCAATGTATGGGTGCAGAATCAAGGGGCGATTTCTATAACGCCTTTGGGAGAGCCTTCGGGTCCCTTAACTGTTGGTTATGGGGCCGCAGACACTCAAACCTTTAGAGTAACCAACACCGGTTTGGTAAATATTCGGATTGTTAATTTAACTCGCTCCAACAACACTCAACTACTTTTTAGAGCCGGAAGCTGGAATGGTGATGAAGTAATACCTCCAGGCGGGTATAAAGATTTTGGGTTTGCACCCGGTAATAATCTTGCGCAAGGTAATTATAATCCTTCCTTTACTATAAGTGCGACAGCAAACCGGACTGGATATGTTGAAACATTACGCGAAACATGCGAAGTGCCATTTACCGTTTTACCTGCAAATCAAGCCGTACGAAAAGTGGAGTTTACGGAATTAAGCCATTTTGGCACACGCAAAATGGGTTATACTCAACCCTCTGCGCAAACCGTAACAATGACGAATAAAAGTACGACACAAATAACTTATTCGTTTAATCCTGACGGAGTTTTTGCTAATAATCTTGTTCCAAAATACTTCGACGTTACAGGAGTAAGCTGGAATATAAACGGAACATGGCTAACCTATATTGGGCACAGCCATCAAGTCACGGTACGGCCAAAAGCTGGTCTTGCGGTAGGAACCTACAGTGAAACCTTTACCTTATATGATAGAACTTCAGTTTCTCCAGTGGGAACCTTTACTGCGGAATTCATAGTTTCCGACGATTCTGTTTATGAAATCAGGGTTTCGGCATTGGCGCCATTTGCTCCTATGATGGAGGGCAGCACGCCACCCGCAGCGCAAACTGTGACCATTACCAACATCGGTAACGAACCGCTTACGCTTACGAAACCCACCGCCACCGCCTTTGACATAGGCAATCTATCTACATCCAACTTGGCAGTAGGAAGCGTTGCCACCTTCACCGTGCGCCCCAAAAGCGGTTTATCCCCCAATGAATATGAGGAAACAATCACAATAAACGCAAGCAACGGCGTTTCCGCAGAGGTAACGGCGGCGGTCAACGTAGTGTCTGCAACCACGAGTGCGTCTAATATCGCCGCTACCGCATCGGTATCCTTCGGTATTTTGGAGGACGGTTACGTACAGCCGCAACCGCAAACCGTAACCGTTACCAATTTCGGCACAGCCGCAGTAACACTCTCTCAGCCCACTTCACTCAAGTACGAGGTAGGGGCCCTTTCAACGGAAAGGCTGGCTCCCGGTCAAAGCGCTACCTTTACCTTGAGGCCTTTACCCGGTCTGTATGTGGATAACCACGATGAAACCATCGTTATACATGGAAGCAACAATGCGATAGCATCAGTAAATGCGATATTCAGCGTTAAACCAGCCATAACCTATAATATGTCAGTTCCGGCGCTATCCCCGTTTGACGACTTGCAGTTTGGCTACGCTGAGACACCTATACAAGAAGTGGTTATTTTCAACACTGGCACCGGAACCATTACCATTGACCAACCCACTGCCACGAATTTTGCCATAGGCCCCATCTCGTCCGCCACTTTAGCGGCAGGTAAAACTGCGACATTTACTGTACAACCTAAGCCGGGACTGGGACTGGGCTCTCATACGGAAACCATAGACATAACCGCGAGCAATGGCCTGACCGGTAGTGTTCAGGCAAATGTTACAATTATACAGGCCAATACATTTAAGATTGAGGTTTCAACATTAGCGTCTTTTGGAGCTGAGAATGAGGGCTATACTCCGCCCGCAGAACAAACCGTCACTATCGAAAATACCGGTTCCAGCCCTGTTACGCTGCGGCAGCCCACCTCCAGCCATTACGAAATTGGACTGCTTTCGAGCGGGGTCGTGAACCCAGGAAATACGTCTACTTTTACGGTGCGACCAAAGTCTGGCTTGGGCGTCGGCATATATGATGAAATCATTGTCATAGCCGGCAGCAATAGCACAAGGGCGGAAGTAACAGCCAAGTTCAAGGTAAACGCAGTGTCGCCGACAATTACAGGCGATACAGCTTTGACACTCCAAGCAGGCTATTCGGACACTTCAACAGGTGTATACGCGATAACGGGCACGAATCCTGTTAACGTTACGCAGGACAACGACTACGGCGGCAAAATTAAGTGGAATACCACGACAAAGAAACTAGATATATCTGCCGGTCTTGGAGCCGGAACTTACACCGTTGTTATGACGTGCAGCAATGGTACGATGCCCAATGCGACGCTTACGTTTGTACTGACGGTAAGCACAGTGTCTGTTGCGCCGACAATTACAGGCGATACGGCTTTGACACTCCAAGCAGGCTATTCGGACACTTCAACAGGTGTATACGCAATAACGGGCACGAATCCCGTTAACGTAACGCAGGACAATGACTACGGTGGCAAAATTAAGTGGAATACCACGACAAAGAAACTAGATATATCTGCCGGTCTTGGAGCCGGAACTTACACAGTTGTGCTTACGTGCAGCAACGGTACGGCGCCCAATGCGACGCTTACGTTTGTATTGACGGTAAGCACAGTGTCTGTTGCGCCGACGATTACAGGTGATACGGCTTTGACACTTCAAACAGGCTATTCGGACACTTCAACAGGTGTATACGCGATAACGGGTACGAATCCCGTTAACGTAACGCAGGACAACGACTATGGCGGCAAAATCAAGTGGAATACCACGACAAAGAAACTAGATATATCTGCCGGTCTTGGAGCCGGAATTTATCCCGTTGTGCTTACGTGCAGCAACGGTACGGCGCCCAATGCGACGCTTACGTTTGTACTGACGGTAATCCATTCAACAACCAACGTATCCTTTAGTGCAGTTGAGCTGGGCGGTTCAAGCGGAACAACGGACAGCACGGGTATACAAATTATGTTCAGCCAAGCGGTGACAGGCTTGACGGAGAATTCTATCACTATTGAAAACGGCACAGGCGAGGCTGTAAAAGGTACTCTGTCCGGGTCTGGAACGACCTATACGATAGCTCTCACAAACGTAATAACGCAGGGCGATGTGATAGTCAGCATAGCTAGCTTCGGCACGTTCAAAGTAACGACAGCCCCGCAGAGAGTTGATGTGTATAAAGATATAGCGATACCGTCAGTTACAACTATATCGGTTGGGACTCAGAGCGGTAAGCTTACAGCAGGCACAGCTGGGTCGGCAAACTTTAACGCAGCAACAATAAATATTACAAGCGGTTCGGCCTTTACGTTAAACAATATAAATTCAATAGAAGGTATTTCGCTTGATTCAATAGTTCCGATAAGCGGCAACATGGTTAGTATTACAATCAGGACAACGTCGACGACTCCGCAAGGCTCTCATCCATTGACGATTGCCGTTGATGGCGTGACGTCGAATATATTTAATCTTGTGGTAGATGAGATCCAATCTTACACGGTAACCGTAAATGACAGTTATGCGGTTCAAACAGGCGCAGGCGTCTATGCCCCTGGACAAACGGTAACCATCAACGCAGGTATCCGTAGCGGTTACCGTTTCGACGTTTGGGCTACCTCAGACAACAACATCATTGTTTCTGATCCTTACAATACAACCACAACCTTTATCATGCCTGTGGGTAATGTAACGCTTAAGGCTAATTGGGTTTATAACGGAAACCCCAGCGAAGGAGATACGGAAACTACGCCAGATAACGGAAACCCTAGCGGAGGAGGTACGGAAACTACGCCGGATAACGGAAACCCTAGTGGCGAAGGTACGCCGACTACGCCGTCTGTCAATATTGACAAAAAGGACAGCGTTATTACAAATGCAAATACAGATTCAAAATCTACTGTCATTTTTGATGGAAAAGAAATTCGTTCGGGCATTATAACAACCAAAGCAAATGTTACAACAGTATTAGTTGAACAAGAAGTATTTAACAAAGAAATCGAATCCGCTGTTGAAAACATAACAGTCGTTGTATCTTCTGGCACAAACACAGCCGAGGCGCAGCTTTTGGTTAAAAACATTAACGATATGGCTGTAAAAGATATGTTTCTGACCATACAGGCCGGAAATATCCAATATAGTTTACCAACGGCGGCGATCAATACGTCAGCAATTATGTCGGCGTTAGGTGCGGATGACCCTACAAAGGTTTCCGTGAATATTTTAATAACGGCAAGTATGGATGAAGCGGCCTTAACAATGGTTGAAAAGGTTGTTCAGTCGCTTAATATTGGGCTTGTTACTCCACCTGTTGATTTCACAATAAAAGCTGAATATAACGGGAAATCTGTTGAAGTTAATACATTTAGCCAGTACGTGAGGCGCTCAGTAGAAATTACGCCAGAGCAAGCGCGGAGCATCACCACTGCAATCGTTGTAAATCCTGACAAGACAATTCGCCATGTGCCTACCCGTGTTTATAAGCAAGGAAACAAGTGGTACGCGGAAATTAACAGCTTAACAAACTCAATATATGCGCTGATAAGCAATGAAAAATCTTTCATAGATACAGAAGGCAAATGGTATGAAAGAATAGTCAGCGAAATGGCAAGCCGCACGATTGTGTCTGGTGTTGGTAATGACAGGTTTGATGGCGAAAGTGACATTACAAGAGCTGAGTTCGCTGCTATCATTGTTCGTGCGTTAGGACTTCCGGCCACGGGCGACGGTATGGTATTTACAGATGTAAATTCATCGGCATGGTATAGTGGTTCAATAGGTACAGCATATGAATATGGGCTCGTT
>CAYPQA010000101.1:0-10969 GCA_964412725.1 uncultured Eubacteriales bacterium | reverse complement strand
TTTTTTTGTCTTTTTGCCTGGTTTTTCGCATTCATCACTGTCGAACTCACGTTAAAAAAAGATGCTGTTGCAAAATATTTTTTGCAACAGCATCTTTTTTTAAAGCAATTGATAAAATAATCCATGCTCAACACAGTGCCAAATAAGCATTCCATGTCCGCGCTTTTGTATCCTCAATTGCATATTCCATTCTGGATATTGCTTCATAAATTGAATACGTTCACCAGTAGCAAAAGCAACGAATGAAATGTAATGGTCTTTTGTCATTTCATGCTCGCTTGTTATAAACCAATCATCTTCAACAGATTCTACGTTGAGTTTTTCAAATTCGTCAGCTTTTTTCAAAGGCAAATTTGCCAACTTTTTACCACAACAAGAAATCTCAGCTTCACCAGTACAAATAGAAATATTGTGGCATATGGGGCAAACATAATATTTCGAGTTCTTCATATTACCTCCTACGGATTCGTTTGGTGTCATATCACCGATCAATAATTTTTGAGTGTCAACATCAAGGATTTTTGAAAGCTCCGGGATAAGTGATATGTCGGGACAACCTAAACCACGCTCCCATTTAGATATCGTTTTGTCGCTTATATTCATCTTGTCCGCAAGCTCTTTTTGTGTCATATTCCGCGCTAAGCGCAACGTGCGAATTATGCACCCAATTTTGTCATTTTGCATTTCTTTCTACCTCCTGGATTTATTGTACCTTAGTCTGATAAGGATTGCAATAAACGCTCCGTAGAGTTATTTAGAGGTGACAACAATATACTTTTCACCTTGAAGCATAAGCCGGATTGTATCGTTGTGATTTTGTGTTGCAAATGAAAAGCTTTTGCCTTCGTCGTCTGTATTGCAGCTAACCCACAAATAGTCAGAAGGCATTACTTTGCTTTCTTCTAAGGAGGTTCTTTTTTCAACCGCTATGAAAGATGAATCCGTTCTGAATGTCCATTTACGCTGAATGTGCTCTTGAAAGCTTATATCGGTTATAACATCATAAAATTTTGTTTCAATAGGATTTAACTTAAATAAATGGCTCGGCTCAAACCCCTTGTCTCCTAGTTTCCAAGCCCATAAAAACGGGGGTCTTGGATAACTGGGGAACGAAGAACCCATTAAAATAATTCGCAACGTACCATTCAATTCAAACGGTATAAAATCATCGACAGTATGTATATCTCCATCTGATATAACATTGAAATAGAACTCATCTTCATTCCAACATTGTGCGAATATCCACTTATTTGGTAAGCCCACATAATCCGTAATTGCCTGTACGTAATAATCAACATTGTATGAAATAACTCGTATATTAAACTCATTGTTATCTACAACTGCTTTTTTCGTAAAATCCTTAAGATTATTTTGACCTAAAATCTGTGATAAATCTGAAATTGATATGTTAAGGCTTTCTCTGTCAGAAAGAAATTCCTTAAGTTTAATTAAATATTCAGACCTTTGAAAATCATCTGTGGGGTCTTTGGTGTCCAACTTAGATGAATCAAAGTCCTCCCAAAGCGAAATTAAGTCGCTTAATTTATACTTTATACTTTCGTTAAATCTGTAATTTATAAACGGGTCAACAGGTTCGGTGATTTCAATATTATCTTCAATATAGATTGAACAACCGGTCATAAATAATAAAATCGAAAAAATAACCGCTCTTTTCATATATCATATCTCCTTAATTATCTGATCAAAACATTAACTTCCGTCGGTTTCTGGGGCTCTGCATAAATCCCAAAATATTCCGCAAATATCTCCCTCGCTATCTTAGGCGCTGGATTTTCTGTTGATTCGCCAAAGGGTATCATTACAACAACAGCAATTTGAGGGTTGTCAAACGGTGCATACCCTGTAAACCAGGTATGTGACGGACGCTTGTTAGATTCCTCTGCTGTTCCCGTTTTGCCTGCGACCTTTATAGGAAAGTTTGCAAAAATACTCCTAAGCGTGCCTTGCGAGCCGCTTGTAACACCCAACATACCATCATAAACAGCCTTAAGATTTGCGGGATTCAAATCAAGCTCCTTTTCAAGGAACGGACTGTTGTAATTTATGGATGAGTCCTGAATCCCCTTTGTACCTTTTATCAAACTCAACTTGTACCTTAGCCCTCCATTAGCCAAGGTTGCAATATACTTCGCAATATGTATTACAGAATAGTTGTTTATGGACTGTCCAATCGCATTTCTTATTGAATCACCATCTTTCCAGCTTAACTGACTTTCTGTAGCGTTCTTGTTTAAAGCAAGCTCTAAAGCACGTTTATTTTCAGCAGAAGCCATTTTGGGTCGATATTCCTCTATCTCAACGCCGGAAAAATCATTAAGACCAAACTCCACCATGTATTCGTTAAATGTTGCTATGCTATTCAACGTTGTGCCGCTTGGCGCATTGCCCATTCGGTATGCCATTTCATAAAAGAAGTAATTGCAAGACACTTCAATAGCTTTTGAAACATCAATAGCTCCATGTGTGGAGCCATACCTTGAATAGATAAGACACTTTGCAAATGGTTTTCCCGCATTTTCATAGATGCCTTTGTCTTGTATTTTTGTATAGGGTGTTATTATACCGGATTCCAGACCGGCAATGGCCGACAACATCTTCAGCGTTGAGCCCGGAGCCTTTCTCTCCATTAGGGGCCGGTTTATCATAGGAGTTGTTGGGTCATTTAAAAGCTTGTTGTAATATTCAACATTAAAGTTGTTAACGAGCATATTATTGTCATACGAAGGGTATGAGACAAGCGCTAAAACCTCTCCTGTGTTCACATCAACCACAGCAACAGAGCCTGTACAAGGGTCAAGATTTGTGTCGCTTGGAGACATCTCGCCTGATATAAGCTTTTGCTTGATGTCCCTGTTGTCCGATTTCTTTATAAGAACTTTCTTTAAGTTTTCAATGAGTATGGAGGTAACCTTTTTCTGTAAATCTCTGTCCAAAGTCAAATATACATTATCCCCAGTAGAGGGCGCCACGGTTACAGAACTGCCGATAATTTTTCCGTTTGGAGCTATTTCTACAATTTTTTTGCCCTTTTTCCCGCTTAGGGCAAGCTCATATGATTTTTCTATGCCAAGCTTTCCGATTAAATCCAAGCTTGTATAACCATGAGGCTTGTATTCCTTAAGCTCGTCCTCGTTAATCGGTCGTATATATCCTAATATGTGTGAGAAAAACTCCTTTTCAGGGTAGTACCTAAAATAATCGGCCTCTACGAACACGCCTGGGAATCTCTCCTTATTTTCTTCAAGAATTATCAATGTTTCCGGCTTTATATTTAAAGCAAGTGTTATCGGATTGTATTGACGATATCTCTGCATAAATATAGAGCTTCTCATAGAAACTATATCCCTTGCTTCGCCGTCTGATTTTTCATCAGGGATTTTGAAGAATTTTCTCAAATATTTAATGGTATCAACAGCATTAAAATCAAGCTGTTCTCCTTCAAGTCCCATATCCTTTTTCCAACGAACCTCTTGATTCTCGCTTTGAAATACAAATTCAAAAGGCTGGCTCCTTGTGATAGGCAATTCATCTACAAAATTCTCATCATACCTTTCAAGCACATCTAATAAATTACTCACCAGACTGTTTAAATCCTCAACATAACTGCTTGGATTAAATTTTACATTATATGAGGGCGTATTCACAGCAAGAGGTCGTCCGAACCTGTCATAAATATTCCCTCTTGCCGCGGGAATATCCCTTTGAAACTGTATTGTCCTTGATATATCCGTTAAGTACTCACTTCCCTCTACAATCTGAAGCTTATATAGCCTTTGCACCAACACAAAAAACATAACCGCGATAACAGAGCAAAGCACAAATAAGCGGCGTAAATTCTTTTTATCCATTTCAACATCCTCCTTAACTTACAACTGTAATAATTAAATATTACGCTTGTAGGTTTTAAATGTCAAGCAATTATTTTGGTGTTGACATAGAGACATATGTTGCTATAATAAATATACTACATACGTAATATTTAAGGAGGTTTGTTTTATGAAAGAAATTCCATCCATTTCCGAAGCTGAATTGCAGGTTATGAAAATAATTTGGGCTCACCACCCAATTAGCACAAACGGCGTAGTTGAAAAAATCTCAAACTCTTGTACCTGGAGCCCGAAAACGGTTCAAACGCTTCTTTCGAGGCTTGTTAAAAAAGGTGCGTTGGAGTATGAAAAGGATAGTCGCGTTTTTGTTTACAAGCCTTTGGTTGACGAAACCGCATTTCTGGACTATGAAAGTTCAACATTTTTAAAAAAGTTTTATAACGGTACGCTTAGTAATATGGTTGTAAATTTTTTAGAGCAGGATAAGCTTTCCAACGACGATATCCAGACACTTAAAAAGATATTGAACGAAGTAAAGGCAGGTGAGGAATGACATGGCTGATTTATTTTTCATCCGATTTACGGTAAGCTCAGTCTTAATATCTGTGCTTATAATTCTTGTATGGGCTATAAAAAGGGTTTTAAGAAACCATATTTCCGCAAGGTGGCAGTATAATATTTGGCTCTTGGTGTTGCTTATGCTCATACTGCCCTTTATTCCAAACCGCCTCTTGTCTTCAGAAATTTACGCCTGGCTTAACTTCCCTAACTTCAACAATAGTCTCATCGCTAACGGCACAAATTCTGAACGCTTAGGGCTTAGCTTTATCAATAACGGAGATTGGCTTAAGGACTTCTACATATCTGTCAACAGAAATATTCCCCAGTTGATAGACAATGCTTTGATATTCGTGTGGGTTGCGGGCATGCTCGTCTTTTTATTAGTTATGGTTTTAGGGCATCTTAAAATAAGAAAAATTAAACGTTCCGTAATCTGTTTTGCCGACCAACCCCTTAATCAACTTTTTAATCGATGTCTGTCAGAACTCAGAATAAAGCGCAGAATTGTTTTTGGCGAATCTCCTTTGGTAAAGACGCCTATGACAATAGGAATTTTTAATCCGTATATTATTCTCCCAAGACTTAAGCAAAATCCATTAACAAAGAATGAGGTTTACTACATTGTTTTGCACGAACTAATCCATCATAAACATAAGGACGTCTTGATAAATTACCTTATGTGCCTGCTTCAAATCCTGTATTGGTTTAACCCCATTGTACTCTGGGCTTTTAAAGAAATGCGTACAGATAGGGAAATGGCTTGTGACAATGCCGTGCTCAATCTAATATCCAAACCGCATTACACGGATTACGGTCTGACAATACTGCGCTTTGCCGAGATACTCTCCAAGCCTATATTAATGCCAATGGCCACAGGAATGAGCGGTTCAAAAAAGCAGATAACAAGGCGCGTTAAAGAGATTGCATATTTTAAAGGCGAGTCTTTAACTATTAAATTCAAAAGCCTTTGTATATTTACGCTTATTGGATTGCTTATTTTCGGTCAATCGCCTTTAATTTCAGTAATGGCTAAGGAAAACGATAGTTATAAATTTCATGCCGAAAACGTTTTGTATGAAGATTTGAGTGAATTTTTTGAAGGCTTTGACGGCAGTTTCGTGCTTTATGATTTGCGAAACGGCAAATTTAGCATTTATAACAAAGAAAAGAGTATCAAAAGGGTTTCGCCCAATTCAACTTATAAGATTTACAGCGCACTGACCGCTCTTGATAAAGGCCTTATTACGCCTGAAAACTCATATAGAGATTGGGACGGGAGCATTCAACCCTATGAACAGTGGAACAAAGGTCAAGATTTATCGTCTGCTATGATGGACTCTGTGAATTGGTATTTTCAAGACGTAGACAAGGCGATCGGTATAAGGGAACTGGAGTCATACTATAAGCAGATGAAATATGGAAACTATGATCTCTCCGGCGGGGTAAATAGCTTTTGGATTGAGTCCTCGTTACTAATCTCGCCTTTTGAACAAGTGCTGCTCCTAAAAGATTTTTGTTTAAACAATACTATCTTCAAGAGCAAGCACATCGATACGGTCAAAGATGCAATAAAGCTTTCCGAAAAAGATGATGCTGTCTTATTCGGAAAGACAGGAACAGGCAGCGTTAACGGAAACGGAACAAACGGATGGTTTATTGGCTATGTTGAGAAAGACGGAAATACTTATATTTTTGCAACAAACATCGGTCACAAAACCGGTGCAAGCGGTAGTATAGCTGCAAAAATAACATTGTCTATATTAGATAATAAAAGGATATACTAAAAGAGAATAGGAGGAAAGATATGAGAAGGAAACAATTTAAATCAGCACGAATATTTGTAGGCATTTTTTGCTGTGTAATGCTAATCGCCTCTGTCGGAATTTGGCTGTATGCAAAGATGTGTTTTGGACTTGATAATAAGCCTTTGTTAACAGAAAAAATAACACCGCCTGAGGAAATTTTAGAACAATACATGAGTTTGATTAACGAACGTGAATTTGAGAAGATGTATGATTTTTTAGATGAGCAATCAAAACAACTTACTTCACTCGATGAATTCGTTGAAAAAAATCGTAAAATCTATGATGGAATTGAAGCGCATGATTTGTCAATCACAATAAATGAGGTGAACGAGCAACAAGTTCAAGACGCTCAGGACGAAACTCAAAAGATTGTAAGCTATGAAACAAAGATGGGCACATTGGCTGGAGAGCTTACCTTTTCTAATCAAGCCATATTCACAGAGTCCGGGCTTCTTTGGTATACGCAACTAATTTTCCCAATGCTAAATCCTGAAGACAGGGTTAGGATTAATACACTAAAGGCCACAAGAGGGAATATTTATGACAGGAACGGTGAATTGCTCGCTGGAGAGGGGGTTGCTTCATCGGTTGGCTTTGTTGCAGGTAAAATGAACGAAAACCCCGAAGATGATATAGCACGCGCGGCTGAACTGCTTGAAATGTCGGTTGAAAGTATAGGCAAAAAATTATCTGCATCTTATGTCAAGGAAGATACATTCGTTCCACTTAAAACAATTCCAGCGGGTCTTGTAGAATTAGAGGACAGTCTTTTAGAAATAAAGGGTATAAAAATAAGCAACATCCCAGTCAGATACTATCCTATGGCAGAGAAGGCGTCCCACCTAACAGGCTACATACAGAATGTTACAGCAGAAGATTTGGAAAACCTTCAAGGCAAAGGATATAATGCGAATAGTGTGATAGGTAAGTCAGGGCTTGAAAAAATCTATGAAGAAACACTTCAAGGCATAGATGGGTATGAAATTATAGTTATAGATAAAGACGGAAACAGGAAAGAAAACCTAGCAAAAAAGCCTCAAAAAAACGGTAGTAGTATAAATCTTACAATTGATGGTTATTTGCAGTCTACCTTGTATGACCAATTACGCGATGATAAGGCCTGCGCTGTGGCAATGAACCCCAAAACAGGTGAAGTGCTTGCGCTTGTGAGCACACCCACATTTAACGCAAATGACTTTGTTATCGGACTGTCTCAATCTAAATGGGATGAACTGAACAGCGACGAGAACAAGCCATTTTACAATCGTTTTAAGGCCGCATTATGCCCAGGCTCAGGGTTCAAATCAGTTATAGCCGCAATAGGTTTAACAACAAAAAAGCTTGACCCTTACGAAAACTACGGATATAGCGGTAAGAGTTGGCAGAAGGATGCAAGCTGGGGAGGATATAAGATAACAACGCTTAAGGACTACGGAAGCGAAGTAATCCTCAAAAATGCATTGATATATTCAGATAATATCTACTTTGCAAAGGCCGCGCTTAATATAGGAGCCGACACCTTAACGGAACAGCTACTAAACATAGGCTTTGAGGAAAAAATCCCGTTTGAATACAGCCTATATTCATCCAGTATTTCAAGCACGGAGAAGTTTGAATCCGAGATTCAATTGGCCGACAGCGGTTACGGACAAGGACAAATTCTTGTGAATCCAATTCACATGGCCTCAATCTACAGTGCGTTTTTAAATCAAGGAAATATGATAAAACCGTACCTTATCAAGCAAGCAAATCAAGCCCCCGAAATTTGGAAGGCTGGCGCTTTTACGCCGGAGGCCGCAGAAATTTTGAAAGAGGATTTAAAGCTTGTTGCACAGAATTCTTATAAAACCTTGGGCTTGAATATGAACAAGTCTCTTGCAGGCAAAACAGGAACGGCCGAAATAAAACTCTCAAAGGACGACAAAGAAGGCACAGAGTTAGGTTGGTTTAATGTTTTCACTGCAGACGATGATAACGAGAAACCTCTTTTGATAATAACCATGGTCGAAGACGTTAAAAATAGAAACGGCAGCAGCTACGTTATCCCAAAGGTGAACGAGGTTTTTAAATCCTATTGACAGACTTTTGCTATAGTCTTATACTTTCGGAAAATAATTTTACCGGAGGTTTTTTAAATGAAAAGAGACGAAGCAAACAAAGCTTACACTTGGAAGCTTTGTGACATTTTTGAAAGCGACGAAAAATGGGAGCAATCAATGAAAAGCGTTTCCGAACGGTTAAATCTCTTTGATGAATACAAAGGGAAGCTTAACTCTGAGGAAACGCTTTTATCTTGCCTTTCGTTAAAGGATGAGTTGTCGGAAATTTGCGACAGGATTTATGTCTATGCGCATATGCAGATGCATGAGGACATGGGGAATTCGAGATCTAAGGGCTTTGCAGACCAATCCGAGGCCTTGGAGGTTTCGTTAAGTGCGAAGTTTAGCTTTATCGAGCCGGAACTTTTAAGCCTTGACGAGGGATTTATAAAAGGCTTGCTTAAAGACAAACTTAAGACATACGAGCATTACTTCAATGACCTTTTCAGACAAAAGGCACACATCCTTCCGCAAGAACAAGAAGAGTTGCTTGCAAACGCAAGGGAAGTTGCAAGCGGTGCAGAAAATATTTTTGCTATGTTTAATAATGCGGATATTAAATTCGGCACAATAAAGAATGAAAAAGGTGAGGATGTAGAACTCACGCATGCAAAATTCAGGGCGTTTATGGAAAATACGGACAGAAACGTGCGTAAAAATGCATACGAAACATACTACGCAACGTATTTAAAGCATAGAAACACCCTGGCCGCAACCTATGCAGCTTCGGTAAAGTCCGATATATTCTTTGCAAAGTCCAGAAAATACAGCTCATCACTTGAAGCCGCTCTGGGCGAAAACAATATCCCAACGCATATATACAAAAACCTCATAGATACAATTGGTGAATACCTGCCGCTTATGCATAAGTACGTTGAGATACGTAAAAAACGTCTTGGGCTTACAGATATGAAAATGTATGACCTCTATGTTCCGATTGTGCCTGAAACAAACGCGAATATAAATTATGAGGATGCAAAGAAAGAGGTTTTAAAAGGACTTGCGCCAATGGGTGAGGAATATTGTACAGCATTGGGCAAGGGCTTTGACAGTGGTTGGGTTGATGTTTACGAGAATGAGGGCAAGCGCAGCGGCGCATATAGCTGGGGTGCATACGGAACTCATCCCTACGTTTTGATGAATTACGATAATAAACTCGACGATTGCTTCACGCTTGCACATGAAATGGGCCATGCAATGCACTCCTACTACTCTTGGAAAACCCAACCATACCTCTACGGTGGCCACACTATATTCCTTGCAGAGGTTGCTTCAACAACGAACGAGGCATTGCTTATGGACTATATGCTCAAGAAAACACCCGACAAAGCGGGACGTGAATATCTTGTGAACCAATTCCTAGAGCAATTTAAAGGCACAATGTTCAGGCAAACTATGTTCGCAGAATTTGAAATGCTTACGCATCAAATGGCAGAAAACGGAAAGCCTCTTACAGTTGACAGTCTTTGTGAGCTTTATTCAGGACTAAACAAGAAGTATTATGGCAATAATATAGAAACGGACGAGCGTATAGCTATGGAATGGGCACGCATACCGCATTTCTATTCCGCCTTCTATGTATATCAATATGCCACAGGTTTTGCGGCGTCTATGGCGCTTTCACAAAAGATTTTAAACGAAAGCGGTGCCGTAGACGCTTATATCGAATTTTTAAAAAGCGGATGCTCTGACTATTCCGTCAACATCCTTAAAAAAGCCGGTGTTGACATGTCCCAAAAAGAGCCTATCGTATCAAGCCTTAAATTTTTTGAAAAACTCTTGGAAACGTTCACGGAAAATTAACAAAGAATTTTACAATGAAATATTGCTTAAAATTTCCGGCTATGGTATTATTGGTTAAATGCTATCTTAAGGAGGAATAAGAATGAAACAAGAAAGATTAAAAGTTTTAACTATGTTGGAAAACGGCACTATTACTGTAGATGACGCTACAAGGCTGCTTGAAGCCATTGGCGCAAGCAATAGAATTTCCGAGTGCGGAGTTATGTTTGAGGAGCAAGCTTCAAAGGTTGCTCAAACTCTTGATTCCGTTTCTAAGGACGTTGGAAACAAAATGGGCGCTGTCTACAAGAGCGTTGAGCCTAAGGTTAAGCTTGCGGCCAAGGTTGTTGCAGAGAAGATTGCTGCTGTTGCAGATGATGTTTCTAAGTCTCTTAACGAAACCGCTAAGAACTTACAAACTGAGGAAACATGCTGCTGTGAAGATGATGATTGCTGCTGTTGCTGTGCAGATGATACCTGCGCAACTAACGACGCTCCAGCTTCAAACGATTGTGACTGCTCCGAAAAACAATAAGAGGGTATTATGCGCGATGTGATTTTGAAAGAGGTTGTAAGTTGGACAAAAACTATCGCTTTTGCGGTTGTTTTCGCTCTTTTAATCAACAATTTTATAATCGTTAATGCGTCCGTTCCCACAGGTTCTATGGAAGAAACAATAATGGTTGGCGACAGAGTTGTCGCCAACCGTCTTTCTTATACATTTTCCGAACCTAAGCGTTACGACATTATCGTTTTTAAATATCCGGACGACGAGAAAACCCTTTTTGTTAAGCGTCTTATCGGCATGCCCGGTGAAAAGGTCACAATCAAAAACGGCCTTGTTTACATTGATGACGACCCAACCCCTCTTAAA
>CAYPQA010000100.1:0-10988 GCA_964412725.1 uncultured Eubacteriales bacterium | reverse complement strand
GGCTTATTTCACAAGCGCCCATTCTCAGACCAACAAATTTACATCAGGAGAGGGTGTCGAAATTGAGCTTACTCAGCCAAACCTCCAACAAGTAAGCCTTGAGCTTTACCCCGGTTATGAGGTAAAGCAAGACCCTACGATAAAATCCTTAAAGGATGATGCTTGGGTGAGAATGAGAGTGGAAATTACAGACCAAAACGGAGTTACATTAGACGAGAGCAAGTCATCGCTTGTCTGGGATATGATAGATTTTAACTTAACGGATTTTGAGCTTGACGAGCATTATATCCAAAGTATTAGCGGAGTTCGGTACTATAACTACAAAGAGATATTAAGACAAAATGAAGAAAAAACCTTATTTACTCGTGTTAAAATCCCTTATGAAATTGACGAATACCAAGCTGCCGAATTGGGGAGCTTTAATATTCTTGTAAGTGCTGAGGCTATTCAGGTAAAAGGCTTTGAGAATGCCTACGAAGGAGCTTTTAGCACTCTTCATGGTAACGAATGAAAGGCCAAGTAAGGAAAAAGGTTGGTGTTGGAATGGCGAAGAAAAAGCTTTTGCTTTTTATTTTGACTCTATTGTTTATAGGCTTAAGCCTAGTTACCTCCTATGGACTGATGAATTTGAGTACAGGGGTTGAAAAAGCTTTCGACACAGGAATATTGGCCGGTGAATTACTTATAGAGCAGGACATGACAGCCATATACCCCGGTGAAAGTTCAAAGTACGTTGTAAATAGTAAAAATATAGGTACATTGCCAATGCTACTGCGCTGTCGTATTGAAAAATCATGGAGCAATTCACTTTCCGACGATAATATTATTGTTCATTATAATTCCTCGGTTTGGATTGACGGCAATGACGGATTTTATTATTACAAGGGTATACTTAACCCTGGACAGCAAACAGCACAAGCCTTATGTGATGGATTTTGGCTTCACCCTTCAACAAAAAACGAGTATAAAAACCTTACTTTGGATTTAACTGCAAGCCTTCAATGCATTCAGGCTACAGACAATGCTCTAAGCATTTGGGGGAAAAGCTTTGAAAGCTTAGGTATAGTCCCTTCGCAGGAAAGCAATTCTTCTGAAGTTGCAATGGTTACCTATATTGGAGAGGACATAAGCTTTTCAGTATCATCAAACCTTTTTGGCTCTTTTAAAAATCTTTATCCGGGTGTTGAAAAACATCAAAAGATTCAGATAAAAAATAACAGTGCCTTGGATAAGCCAGTAGAAATATTTTTGGTAGCAGAGCCATTTTTGGCAACGGAGCCATATGCGCTAAATCAAGACATAAAAGAATTAATAAGCAATACAATAGTATCCATCAAATACAAAAACGGAGATGAAATCTACAAAGGAACCCTTGGCAGTTCACAGAACCCCATAAGCCTTGGTACTTTTTTTAAAGGAGAAACCAATGATTATTCAGTTAGTTTAGCCCTAAGCGAAACCATCGAAAATAAATTTCAAGGCTTAGAGGGCTTAATAAATTGGATTTTTTCAGCCAAGGAAACTGAGGAAATCTTTGAGTTAGTAGTGGAACCAAGCTCTATGGTTGACTATATGTTTGGTACTTCTGCAACCGGTGACACTTTTCCGCAGGTTGTAATAAAGAGCATGAGCGGTTTTGCTGAGGGAGAAACAAAGGATACTGAAATTATAATAAATGGTCAGACTTACACTTATGAAAGTTATGTAATCAATCAGTTTGCCTTTTATCGTGTTAATGAAGATAAGAGCGTGAGTGAAAAACCTACTGCCGGAACTCCTGAGGACCCCGAAACAGCAGGGGAGTATAGAATTAAAGCCAAGCCCAATGCAGAGCTCAGAGTAGGAAAGTATTTATTAAGCCTTGGCGAAGCAACGCTTAACACAAGGCATTTAAGTAATGAAGCAACATATTCGTACAGCATGAGTAAGCTTCCCAATGTGCCTGTGGACAAGCCAACGGTTACCATATTTGAATCAACCGTTTTGATTAATTCTGCGGGTGCAGTCGTTAATGATACCTCCGGTGTTATAATAATTAAGGATAGTCTTTTAGACGAAAACAGCCAAGAGCTTGAAATGCTGATAAGCTCAATTGAAGATAGGTTTAAAGAAAAAGGTATTGAAAACGACAGCTATGAGCCAATGCGTCTTACCTTAGTTAATTCTCTTAACGGTAATATCTACCTTAGAACCGATGCGGACAGTAAGGTAACAGTTACACTGCCATACCCAGACACAACCAATAAAAATGAATATGACTTTGTCGCCTTGCATTACAGGTTGTTGCTTGATAATGATACAATCCATTACGACATAAGCAACCCTGATGTAATAGTACCCGTTAAAAGCGCGGTAGGATTACAGTTTTCTGTTGATAATTTCAGCCCCTTTGCAATAGGTTGGAAAAAGGCTGAAAATAAGCCCCTATTACCAACCATTCCACCGGATTACCCATATACGCCCGATTACCCAATTTATAATAATCCAACAGCTACAAGCATGCCTGCTAATGGATTACAAGAATCCGGCGAAATCCCTTATATAGAGACACACCTCGGCTATATTTACGGCTATCCTGACAATAGCTTTAAGCCGGACTCTAATATAACAAGAGCAGAGGTTGCCTTAATGTTTTATAACTTTTTGGCAACAAATAGGGAAAAGTCTTATAAAAGCACTTTTAATGATATAGCTGATAACCTATGGTATTCAAAAGCTATCGGATACATGGAAGAATCGGGAATTATTTACGGCTATCCTGACGGCTCCTTTAAGCCAAACCAGCCGATAACAAGAGCTGAGCTTACATCCATTGTAACAAGGTTTAAAGGGCTATCAGAGGTCTTATTTAAAACCTTTAATGATGTGAAACCAGGTCATTGGGCAGGGGATTCCATAGGGTATGCGGCTGGCAAGGGTTGGGTAAGCGGTTATCCGGACGGATCCTTTAGGCCTGAGAATAATATTACGAGAGCCGAGGCAGTAACGATAATCAACAATATGCTTGAAAGAAACTGCGATATAGACTTTGTGAAAGGAAACGAAAAGCTTTTAAAGGGTTTTAGTGACGTAAAACAAAGTCATTGGGCTTATTATGGAATAATGGAAGCTGTAAACGGTCATGCGTATTACAAAACCAATACGAAAGAAACTTGGATAGATATAAAAAGAGGCTTGCCATGATATGACAAGCCTCTTTTACGTTGGTATGAGTATTTTAATTCAAGACCTGTCAGCTGTCGATTGGAGAGTTTTCAAATATATGCATAGTGTCTACGAAGACATTGCGACATTATGCTGAAATAGGATTGATTTTGCCTAAGAGCCTGTTTAATATCTCGCTTTTAGCGTAATTTGGAGATGATTATTTGATATGCAAGGAAACGCCGACGACGCATACTCGAAGAAAAGTCTGCTAGGAGGCGTTGACGTAGCAGAGCAAATAATCAACCGAAAGTACGTAAATTGGAGATATTAAACAGGCTCTAAAAAGAGTGTGTTACGGGTAGGCCGTTTTTAATTTGCAAGATAAATTTTAGTGTGTTAAAATGTGCCTACCTTTTTGTGCTAAAATTTATTGTTGTTACACTTAATTACAAATGCTAAAGGGAGTGGCAATGTAAATGCTTACAAAAGATTCAATTCAGAACTATATAAATTATAGCCGCATATTAATTCGAGGTGTTGATTTTATATATATTAAACCACATCCGGCACTTAGGAATTTTATTTCCAATTACACTATCACTTTCCCCAGCAAAGGTATGATGTCAGATAATTACGCTGTTGTGCCTCACGGTAGTGCCACACTAGTGCTGTCATATACAGATAGCCAAATCCATGGAAACTTGTTTGGCCCCATAACGAAACCAGCATATGTTGGCAACTCAACCAATCATTTCAGACTCTTGTTTATTGTGGAGTTTCAACCGGCAGGCTATTATGCATTTAGCGGAATGCCGCAAAAACATATAACAGATTGTGTAATTAATTTTGAAGATATTAATTCAGCAATGAATCACCTGATGACCAGTGAATTGGAAGGGTCGTTAAGTATTCATAACCTAATTACCAAAATAGACAGGCTCTTTCTGGCGCACTTGAAAGATGCTTTTTATCGCCAGGAATTTTCACAGGCAAATAATTTGATAATAAATAGCGGAGGTAATCTCTCTGTTAAAGAACTCTCACAAAATGTATTTTTTAGTGAACGGCATTTAAGTCGGATTTTTGATGAATATATGGGCGTGGGTATAAAATTTTTCTCTCGCCTTGTGCGCATAAACAAGGCTATACGGTTTTTACAACGACACAACTATAACCTAACACAGGTTTTCATGGAAACTGGTTTTTATGATATGCCTCACTTTATAAATGATTTTAAGTCCATTTGCGGTATAACCCCACAGGAATATCGAGATAATATGTCCGATTTTTACAGCGAGATAGCTAAATTCTAATATAAAATTAAGTAAAAACTTTATGAGGAGTGAAAATATGCAGTATCAAGGCACTTTGATTGCCGTATCTGATATGGAGAAAGCAAAGCATTTTTACGAAACTGTAATGGAACAAAAGGTTATGATGGATTTAGGGTCGCATGTGGCTTTTGAAAAAGGGTTTTCCCTACAATCAAATTATGCTGAACTTGTAGGTGCAGATTTGCCAAGCAAGACACAGCCGAACAACTTTCAGCTTTACTTTGAGGTTGAAGATTTGGAGTATTGGCAAGATAAAATAAGCAATATAGAGGGAATTGAATTTATCCACAAGGCTAAAGAATATCCTTGGGGACAGCGTGTTTTCCGTTTTTATGACCATGATAAATTTATAGTCGAAGTGGCCGAAGGTATGGTGTATGTAGCAAAGCGTTTTTTGGCTCAGGGTCTTAGCGTTGAGGAAACTGTTGAGCGAACCATGTTTCCTTTAGAATTTGTTAAAAGCCTTGTATAGAAGGTTTACTCTTGTATTAAGAATAGTTGTAAAAGGAGTGTAAAATATGAATTGGGAGCCGTGGACAGGCTGTTATAAAGTTAGCGACGGCTGCACGTATTGTTATTTTTATGGCCAGCATTCTAAACGATATGGTCACAATGTCATTACGAAAACCGAAGAATTTAATAAGCCTATCGCAAAATCAGCTAAAGGCTTACCCAAAATATCCAGTGGAAAAATTGTGGCTACATGTTTCGCTTCAGATTTTTTTATCGCGGAGGCGGACGAATGGCGTGCTGAGGCATGGGCTATGATAAAAATCCGCCCCGACCTTGAATTTTTGATTTTAACCAAACGTATTGAACGCTTCAACATATCCCTGCCCGCTGACTGGGGCGAGGGATATGATAACGTAAACATAGGATGCACTGTTGAAAACCAAGAAATTGCCGACCATCGACTGCCGTTATTTCTGTCATACCCAATTAAAAGGCGTTTTGTCGCTTGCTCTCCATTGCTTGGAGCGATTGATTTGACTAAGTATATCGGCGGGATTAAACACGTTAGCGTTGGAGGCGAAACGGGTCGAGAAGCCAGAGAATGCGATTACGAATGGGTTCTAGGTATACGCAACCAATGCGCAAGCGCAGGAATAACCTTTTGGTTTAAGAACACTGGCTCACTCTTCAAGCGTGAAGGAGTTGTTCAAAAGGTTAACCCATTCAAGCAACATAGCCTTGCAAAAGGCCTAGGAATCAATATTTTAGGCGATAAGAAACCTTTTTGATAGATATAAATTTAGAAATAGACATTTTCGTTAAGCTTTTTGGCCTGCAGACTATCTAATCTTAATTTCCAATTTAATAAAACCACTATTACGATAGAATAGCATTTGCTATGTGCTTCTATGTGACACATCTTCTGTGACCTATTTCCGTGGGAGAATACTGTATCATCTGGCCCCAGAAATTCGAACCTTAGACGAAAATGCAACTGTTGCCGAACGTATACGCTTTTACAGAACCAAAAGGCACATGAACGGCGACACGCTTGCGGAGTTAGTTGGTATCAGCCGTCATGCAATTATCTATTATGAAAACAACCAGTCTGAGCCAACCTTAGAGGATTTGAAAAAGATTGCAGAGGTTCTCGACATCGAAGCGGACAAGCTGTTTGACGATTACTACCGTTTCTTGGATTACCCTTACACCGAACGCATAAAGCAGCTCCGTGCCGAACAGCATCTGTTGCAACGTGAGCTGGGTGAAATGCTTGCAGTTACCCGCCGTGCAGTTGAACGGTGGGAACATGGAAAAAATAAGGTTACACGGGAGATGTGGGAAAAGCTCAAGGAGTTGTTCCATATATATAAAACAAAACGCTCACCTGCTTTGGGGTGGGCGTTTTGCGTTTTAGGCAACTGTGCATTTCTGCTGTTTAACAGCGATTGTCTCTGAAATTTCTGCATAAAGCATTTCAATTTGCCTATCATTTAAGTTTAACGACCCAATGTACTTAACAGCTGCGGCCAGACGGAAGGCCGCTATTTCCTTACTGATGTGGGCAAGAGCTTTTTCATCTGTAGGATAATGTATAACCGCTTGCTTAAACATTCAGCGTCCCCCCCTTAGCTACTCTAATAGAAGTATATTTTTTGGCTGGTTGTCTGTATTCATAATATATAAGCCAAAATTTTCTATATGCTCTCGGGGGGTGTAAGTCGTTGTTTGGTTTGTGCATTTTAATCAACTCTTTAGATATAAACCAGAGGTGCAGGCTTTCGATCGTCATTTAAGCGACCGGTTATTACGTAGAATTTTGCTTTGGGGACTGTTGTGCAATCCCCAATCAGTTGAGGATTTTATGGGATATACGAGTGGCACTGTAGCCACTCGTTCACTTTTGTTTTACATGGACATTTCATATACTTGTTCTTCAGAATGTTCATGTTCCATTTCTTTATGGCGGCGTTCCCGTTCACTATTGCGTGCTTCAATCTCACGATTTATGTCACCAAGTTTTGTCCTGATATTCTTTTCTGTTTCGAGGGCAAATAGTACAGGACCGAGATGCTTGCACGGTTCACGGTCTATGCCTTGCTCTTTGTAGCTTAAGTGAGATACTCTGATACTAAGCCCCTTTCGTTCAAAAAACCTGTTTTTGTGTACCTCCCATTGTTTCCTTATATTTTTGAGAAAAGATTTATGGTTCCAATAGCGGTTTTTCAAATCACTGAACCTACCATTTTCTATGGAACGTGTGGTAAGTAAAATGCCGTAAGTTCGATATTTGATATATTTATGTGTGCACCTCCTTCATAATAAGTAGAGAAGCCCCTGCCAGTTACGGCAAGGGCTTCTCCCTCTTATTTATAATATATAATTGAATCTCGGACGTTAGCGGTGTTATGCTCTATGATGTCCCCCTGCTCATTGCTTATTACAATTTATATCAGTTATATCTTATAATAGCCTCATTATCCTATTGACTAAACGCTGTGCATTGGTGTATAATATATTTATAAGGAGTTGATGGCTATGGTTATTCGTGAAACATACTTATCGAAAATTCGTCCCTTTATAGGTAAGGACATCATCAAGGTATTAACAGGTATTCGCCGCGGCGGAAAAAGCGTCTTGTTAGAACAAATCCGTGATGAGATAAACAGCCCTAATACCGTCTTTCTAAATTTTGAAGACTTAGGTAATCAACATTTGTGTGAGTATAATACTTTGCATAACTATATATGTGATAAAATCGGAGAAAGCAAGGAAAAGTTCTATTTGTTTTTCGATGAAATGCAAGAGGTGCAAGGATGGGAAAAAGCGATTAACTCCCTGCGTGTAAAGTTCGGTGCAGACATTTACATCACGGGTTCAAACTCACAGCTTCTGTCAGGTGAGCTTGCTACCTATATAGCAGGACGTTATGTTGCGTTTGTGGTCTACCCGTTTTCTTTTTCGGAGTTTAAGACTGTAAGCACTGATTATACCTTTGACGATTTTATCAAGTATGGTGGAATGCCTTTCTTATCAAGCATAAACTTTGAATCGGAGATTAGCAAAAACTACTTGCGTGATGTGTTTAATTCGGTGGTGCTCAAGGATATCGTCAAGCGTAACAAGATTCGGGACGTAGACCTTCTGGAACGTATCATTTCATATGCTTTAGCCAATGTAGGAAAGAGTTTCTCAGCGACAAGTATCTCAAAGTTTTTCAAGGCAGAAAAACGAACGGTTGCGCCCGAAACAATCCTTAACTATCTGAAAGCCTGCGAGGAGGCCTACTTGCTGTATCGTCTGAAAAGTCAAGATTTGAACGGAAAGAAGATGCTAAAGGTGAATGAGAAATACTATGTGGTAGACCACGGCTTGCGTGAGGCAGTTGTAGGCTCGAACCTGCAAAATGCTGAAATCATACTCGAAAATATCGTAGGCTTAGAGCTTCTGCGCAGAGGGTACAAGGTCTGTGTCGGTCGTGTTGGCGAAAAGGAGATAGATTTTGTAGGCGAGAAAGACGGCGAGAAGTTATACGTGCAAGTCTGTTATTTGCTGAACGAAGAATCAACCATTCAGCGGGAGTTCGGTTCGCTTTTAGAAATCAGAGATAACTACCCTAAATTTGTACTATATAAAGAAAGCACGTTTAAGGGGAACTATGAGGGTATTCCAGCAGTTAAGGTTGAAGATTGGCTATTATGAGTATTGAAACGGTGGTGAAATAATGGCAAGAGTAAAAGCTAAAAGCATGGTTGACGACAGAAAGGTCGCCGTCTATGCTCGAAAATCAAAGGTGACTGAAACAGGCAAAAGCATTGAGATACAAAAGGAAAAATGTATCGCTCTTGCTTGTGCCCAGTTTAACGTTACTGAGGACGATATTTTAATTTACGAGGACGAGGGCAAGAGCGGATTTTATGCCGACAGGCCGCAGTACCGTAAAATGCTAAAGGATATAGAGGCTAATAAAATCAAGGCGGTCGTCTGCTATAAGATAGACCGTATCTCTCGCCGTACCGTGGATTTGCTTAATCTCGTTTCACAGATGGAGCAAAAAGGTATTGCGTTTGTATCGGTGAGTGATAGAGAGCTTGACACAAGCTCTCGCACAGGCAAAATCATGATTTCCCTACTCAGTGCCATTGCCGAATTTGAACGCGACATCATCGCAGAGCGTATCACCGACAATATGTACGAGCTTGCCAAAGAGGGACGCTGGTTGGGCGGTGAATGCCCCCTTGGGTACTATTCAAAAAAAGAAAAGCTAATGATTAGCGGTAAGAAAACAACTATCAACCATTTAGAGCCTGTCGAAGAAGAACAAAGAGCTGTTAAAAAGCTTTTTGAAACCTTTTTGCGTACAAGCTCCCTTACAGGTACGGCTACAGCACTCAACAACGAGGGCTTCAAGACCAAAAAAGACAAGGACTTTACGCTGATTGCTGTTAAGAACATTCTGCAAAATCCTGTTTATGCAGTCGCCGATGCTGATATGCGAAGCTATTTTACTTCTTTTGATGTTCCAATTTGGGCTGATGACAAGGACTTTGACAATGTGCGTGGCATTATGGCATATAATAAAACCGAACAGACCAAGGAAATGGACAAGGACTCAAGGACACTCGACCCTAAATATACCCAAAAGAGTACACGTCGGGATATAAAGGACTGGATTATAGCCATTGGCAAGCACAAGGGTATTGTCAGCGGTGCAGATTGGATTAGGGTACAGAATATTTTAACTGAAATATCTGAACAAAACTCCGCAAGACCCAAAGAGGTTTCCAAAGCATTGCTATCGGGGCTTGTACGGTGTGCTGATTGTGGCAGCTGTATGTTTGTCCGTGCCGAAAGCGGGCGTACTAATCCAGACGGTTCGCTTCGTTTTAGGTATGTTTGTGATGTTAAATATAGAAAAAAGGGAGGCTGCGAAAGCTCCCCCAATGTAAAAGGTTATGAACTGGATAATTTCGTGGTAGAGCAGATATGCAACATGAGTAGTGGAGATAGTACCTTTTACGCCGAACTACTCAACACCAAAAACACCCTGCTGTTAAAATCCCGTGAAACAGAACAAGAGCAGATGGCACTCAAAAAGCGACTAAGCGAAATTGAACTTGACATACAAAATCAAATTAGGAGTTTACGTTCTGCCCCCGATAGTGTTAAGCAAGCCATATATGCTGATATTGAAACATTAAACAAGGAACGTAACGAGCAACAAGAGAAACTTAACAAAATACATAAGGATATGCTGTCACAGGACATTCAAATAATCGACATAGAAAAAGCCAAGCAAACGATTATGGATTTTCCACGGTTGATAGAATTGGTTGACTACGAGGGTAAGTTACAATTGCTCAGGCGAGTGTTAGAGTATGTGATAGTTAAGGGTGATACGGTTCATATTTTTTTCAAAGGTACAGATGATAGTCATTTTTTTCGTGAAGGAACAGGTCAGGAGTGATGTGTGTCACACAGAACAACATAGCATTTGCTATGGTTCATAAAAGGTAACGTACTTTCAAAGGGTGAACAGCCCCCGAATCTATTCACCCAATAGAAAAATATGCGCTTGCTCTCCGTCCCAGACTATTCGTTCTATCGTTGATTTAAGTAACTCTCTTTTTTCAACGACGGTAGCCGTCAGTACGGTGTCTTTTAGCTTTTTTAAGGTATCAGCGACAGCTCTTGTTTGACTTTCGTAGTCAGTATAAATTGCATTGTTAAGGGCGGCCTTCTCAATTTCATTTTCTAAACTTTTACATTGCTCCGCTAAGGCGTTTACCTTTTTTCGCACTTGTTCTGTGAAAACGTCCTGTGCTCCACCTTTGGCTATTGCTGCGATAAGATTATCCATTTCCTTTTGCTTTGCTTCCAGTTCAGATTCAAGGAATCCTTGCTGCTTGCTTTCGGATTCCTTTTTGTTTGCTAATCGTTCTTTGAGTTCAAGCAAGCTCTTGTGTATGGAAGAATTCTGATGCTCATAGCTCATCAACTCGTCCATAATAACCTTGTCAAGAACAGCACCGTTAGCGTTGCACATATCGCACC
>CAYPQA010000099.1:0-11021 GCA_964412725.1 uncultured Eubacteriales bacterium | reverse complement strand
AACTTACCGGCCTTTGCAACATTCATTATTGCCATTTTAGCCCAGCGTTCCTTGTCTTTATAAGCGTTGTTAACCTTCCATTGTGCATCGCTGTATGAGCCAAAGTCTTTGAGAACATAGTATTCATCCGGCCTTGAGCCATTATATCCATTCAAGAGAGCTTCGTATATCTCTCTGAACAGCTCGTGGTTATCGGGTGAAAGTGTACCGTTTATAAGCTCGGTCATAACCATTCTGAGGTTATGGTTCATGTTATATTCATCCCAAGGCGCATACGATTGCTCGCGTTGCATCTTAAGGATGTCTTGAACGGTAAGGCCGAAGATAAAGATATTGTCATCGCCGACTTCTTCCAGAATCTCAACGTTTGCACCATCAAGCGTACCGATAGTCACAGCGCCGTTAAGCATAAACTTCATACAGCCTGTACCGGACGCTTCCTTGCCTGCTGTAGAAATCTGCTCGCTTACATCACAAGCCGGAACAAGTCTCTCGGCAAGAGACACGCGATAGTTTTCCATAAACAGAACCTTGATACGGCCGTTAATGGTTGGGTCGTTGTTGACAAGGTCACCCACGCTGTTAATAAGCTTTATGATAAGCTTTGCGCGTCTGTAACTTGCGGCCGCCTTTGCACTGAATATAAATACGCGAGGCACCATATCCAGACCCGGATTGACTTTAATTTTATTGTACAAGTCCATGATGTTAAGCACATTAAGAAGCTGACGCTTGTACTCATGAAGTCTCTTAACCTGAATATCAAAGATAGCGTGTGGGTCAACATAAACACCCATGTTGTGCAGGATATGATTTGACAACGCAACCTTGTTATCATGCTTTACTTGCATGAACTTCTCTTGGAAAGCCTTGTCGTCAGCATATTTTTCAAGACCATTTAAGCGCTCCAAATCCTTAACCCAATCCTGCCCAATTGTTTCGTTAATCAGAGAGGATAGCTTCGGATTACAGAAAGCGAGCCAACGTCTTTGGGTTATGCCGTTTGTTTTGTTGTTGAACTTTTCAGGATATATATCGTAGAAATCTTTTAATTCTTGGTTTTTAAGGATTTCTGTATGGATAGCCGCAACGCCGTTAACCGAGTGACCTCCGACGATAGCAAGGTGAGCCATTCTTATTTGACCGTCAGCAACAATAGCCATACTGCGGATCTTCTGAGGATTGTTACCAAAACGTTCTATAAGCTGCGCACAGAAACGTCTGTTAATCTCCTCGATAATCATATGAATACGAGGCAAGAGCCTGCTGAAAAGCTCTATAGGCCATTTTTCCAAGGCCTCGGACATAATGGTGTGGTTTGTGTAAGCACAGGTTTTCTTTGTTATCTCCCAAGCATCATCCCATTCAAGCTCATATTCATCCACCAAGATGCGCATAAGCTCCGCAACAGCCACGGTCGGATGAGTATCGTTCAACTGGAACTGCACCTTGTCCGGGAACAATGCGAAATTAGTGTGCATGCTCGCGAAACGTGCAACAACGCGTTGAATTGTCGCAGAGATGAAGAAATACTGTTGTTTAAGTCTTAACTCTTTGCCCGAAACGTTATCGTCAGCGGGATAAAGAACCTCTGAAAGTGTCCTTGCAAGGTTTTGCTCCTCAACGGCTTTTGAATAATTGCCTTGGTTGAAGGATTGGAGGTCAAACTCGTTCATAGCAACGGCATCCCAAAGCCTGAGCGTGTTAACCGTGTTACAGTTGAAACCAACAATAGGATAATCATATGGGATAGCCATAACGGATTGATGGTTTTCCAAGGTAAACCCATATTTTCCGTTGGGCTTAAGCTCGGATTTAACGTTTCCGCCGAATTTAATCTCCGTTGCATATTCCTGACGCTTTACGCCCCAGAAATCACCGGCTTTAAGCCAATTGTCGGGCTTTTCAACCTGGTAACCGTCAATAATCTTCTGCTCAAAAATACCGTAGTGGTATCGAATACCGCAACCGTAAGCGGGGTATTCAAGGGTTGAGAGCGAATCCAGGAAACAAGCAGCAAGTCTACCCAAGCCTCCGTTACCCAGACCAGGGTCATTTTCGGCATCCTCAACCACATTGTAATCAATGCTAAGCTCTTCAAATACCTCTCTAACCTTGTCAATCATAGTCAAGTTAAGCAAGGAATTGCCCATAAACCTGCCCATCAAAAACTCCATGGACAAATAGTAAACAACCTTTACATCCTCTTCTGTGTAGGTGTCGTGAGTGGCAATCCACTTGTCTGTAATAATATCCCTTATTGTGAAAGCTAGAGCCTGGTATATTTGTTCATTGTCTGCCGTTTCAATCTTTTTTCTTGAGATAGTTTTAACGTTTTCAAGGATACGCTGCTTAAGCTCCTGCTTGCTTATGGTGCTAAGTAAGTCCATATTTTCATCCTCTCTTTATAATTTTATCTCTTTGTGTAATGCGTGTGCAAGAGTTCATGTGCTTTGTGGCTGTATGGTTTTTCTAGGAATTCCTCATATAACTTTTGGATTTCCTTATTCTCATGAGAAACTCTTATAGCCTTGCTTTCATCCTCTTGATAAAGAGCGGCCGCACGTTTGGCAAGCACTTCGGTGTCGTTAAGGTGATAAGGCTGACCGCCGCCCCCTACGCAACCGCCAGGGCAAGCCATAATTTCGATTGCATGATACTCAGCTTTCTTATCGCGGACATCCTCCAAAAGCTTTCTCGCATTGCCTAAGCCATGCGCAATAGCTATTTTGAGTTCCAAATCCTTAATCTTAACCGTTGCCTCTCTTATGCCTTCCATACCGCGCAACTCGTTAAATTCAATCTTTTGAAGCTTTTCGCCTGTGAGCCATTCGCTAGCTGTTCTTATGGCCGCTTCAATAACGCCACCTGTTGTACCGAATATAACGCTTGCACCTGAAGATTCACCCATTACTGGGTCAAAGTCTTCGTCAGGCAGGCTGTCAAAATTGATACCTGCTTCACGTATCATCATACCCAATTCACGAGTTGTTATTACAACATCAACATAAGGTGTCTTACTTTCGTCCGCAAGCTCCGGTCTTGCCGCTTCAAATTTCTTTGCAAGGCAAGGCATAACGGATACAACAACAATCTTTTTCGGATCAATATTTAATTTTTCAGCCAAGTATGTCTTTGCGATTATGCCGAACATTTCATGAGGTGACTTACATGTTGAAGGCACGTCAAGCAATTCGGGGAATTGGTGTTCGATGAATTTAACCCAAGCCGGACAGCAGCTTGTAAGAATAGGCAGAGTTCCGTTGTTTTGTATACGATGAATAAGCTCGGAAGCTTCTTCCATAATAGTTAAGTCTGCAGCAAAATCTGTATCAAGAACTTTGTCAAAGCCCAATCTTCTTAAAGCGGCAACCATCTTCTTTGTAACGTTTGTTCCGATAGGATAGCCGAACTCCTCGCCAAGTGCGGCGCGGATAGCCGGAGCGGTTTGAACGATAACGAATTTATCCTTATCGTTTAATGCTGCCCAAACGTTAGCCGTGTTATCAACCTGTGTGAGCGCACCTGTGGGGCAGACGGACACACACTGTCCACAGAATGTGCAGGATGTGTCTATCATAGGTAAGTCGAAGGCTGTACCGATGGTTGTTTCAAAGCCTCTGTGAACCGCGGAGTAAACGCCAACTTTTTGGATATTGTTACACATGGTTTCACAACGACGGCAAAGAACGCACTTTTCAGGATTTCTAACAAGAGAATAAGATGATATGTCTCTTTCATACTTGTTACGATGTCCCTTATCCTTGATTTCTCTTATGCCAAGCTCGGCTGAAAGGTTTTGAAGCTCACAGTTTTTGTTTCTTGTACAAACAAGGCAATCACGCGGGTGATTTGAAAGGAACAATTCAATAACCTTACGTCTGGACTTTATAGCTCTTAAGGTATCTGTTCTGACAACCATACCGTCCGTAACAAATGTCGAACAAGCGGGTGCCAAGGTTCTTCTGCCCTCAAGCTCAACCATACATACGCGGCAGGTGCCGACTTGATTAATCATCTTTGTATCGTGCAGATTAAGGTGGCAAAGGGTAGGAATATGAACTCCGGCCTTTTTTGCAGCATCAAGAATGGTGCTGCCGGCTTCAACCTCAATCGTGTTATTGTTTATGGTTATAAGCATTTTTTACCTCTCCCTTTCCCTTATTGTCTTACAACAGCTTGTTTTGGACATTTTGAGAAACATACGCCGCACTTTATGCACTTTTCCTGAATAATATTATGAGGTTCTTTACGTTCGCCCTCAATACAGGGTACAGGACAGTTTCTTGCGCAAATAGTACAACCGATACACTTCTCGGGAATAATTGTATATTTCAAAAGGTCGGTACATGCACCGGCCGGACATTTTTTGTCAACAACGTGCGCTTCATATTCGTCGTAGAAATATTTAAGCGTTGACAGGATTGGGTTAGGAGCAGTTTGACCAAGGCCACAAAGCGAACAATCCTTGATAACTTCGCCCAATTCTTGAAGCTCGTGTAAGTCGTCCTTAGTACCCGTGCCATTTGTAATACGTTCAAGCATTTCATGCAGACGGCGATTACCAACGCGGCAAGGTGTACATTTACCACAGCTTTCGTCAACGGTGAATTCAAGATAGAACTTAGCGATATTAACCATACAGTCGTCTTCGTCCATAACGATCATACCACCCGAGCCCATCATAGAACCGATAGAAAGCAGATTTTCGTAGTCAATGGGCAAGTCAAGCATAGAAGCTGGTATACAGCCGCCAGATGGGCCACCGGTTTGAACAGCCTTGAATTGCTTGCCGTTTCTGATACCGCCGCCTACTTTATAAATAACATCGCGCAAGGTTATACCCATGGGTACTTCAACAAGACCAACGTTATTAATCTTTCCGGCTAAAGCAAAAACCTTAGTGCCTTTGCTCTTTTCGGTACCGAAACTTGCAAACCAATCTGCGCCGTTAAGAATAATCGGGCAAACGTTCGCAAAGGTTTCAACGTTGTTGATGTTTGAAGGTTTGTCCCAAAGTCCTTTTTGTGCGGGGAATGGAGGCTTAACACGTGGTTCGCCGCGTTCACCTTGAATGGAGTTCATAAGCGAAGTTTCTTCACCGCAAACGAACGCGCCTGCACCGAGACTTAACGATATCTTAAAGTTAAAGCCTGTACCCAAGATATTCTCGCCCAAAAGACCCATCTTTTCGGCTTGTGCAATAGCAATATTCAAACGGTCAACAGCAAGCGGGTATTCGGCTCTGATGTAGATAACGCCCTCGTCAGCACCGATTGAGTAACCTGTTATAGCCATAGCTTCCAAAACGCTGTGCGGGTCACCCTCAAGGATTGAACGATCCATGAATGCACCCGGATCACCCTCGTCCGCATTACAAATTACATACTTCTTGCCGTCCTCAGAAACACTTTTTGCCGCAGCTTCCCACTTAACGCCTGTCGGGAAACCGCCGCCCCCACGTCCTCTGAGGCCGGATTTCTTAATTATATCTATAACCTCTTCCGGTTTAAGCTCTGTAAGGCATCTTCCCAAGGCTTCGTAGCCGGATACGGAGATGTAGTCCTCTATTTTTTCAGGATCAATTATGCCGCAGTTTCTCAAGGCAATACGAACCTGACTTTGATAGAAAGGAATGTGCCTATGTTCAACTTCGGGTTTTTTCTTTTCGGGATCATGATATAAAAGTCTTTCAACCACACGACCCTTGATTACGTGCTCTTCTATTAACTCCGCAACGTCTTTGCCGGTAACCTTTACATAAAATACGTTGTCGGGATAAATTTTAACTATAGGGCCTTGCTCACAAAAACCAAAGCAACCGGTCTTTAAAACCTGAACCTCGTTTGTGAGATTTTTTTCGGCCAAAATCTTGTTGAAATTTTCATGGACGGCATCACTATCGGAAGATATGCAACCCGTACCGCCACAAATTAAAATATGCATTCTGTAGCTCATTAGCGCACCTCTTTTCCGATAACGGCGTCTTCAATAACGACACCATCACATATATGTTTCTCAACAATTTCAACGGCTCTTTTTTCGTCAACCTTGCCGTAACGCACAACATCCTTGCCGGGCATGCGAACTTCAACAAGAGGCTCGGAGTTGCAATAACCCATACAGCCGGTTGCAATAACGCTCACGTCATTAAGCTTTTTCTCAAAAACCTTTTCAATAAGGGCGTTCAAGGTAGCCTTTGCGCCCGCGGAAATTCCGCAAGTTCCCATACCAACGGCCAAAACGGTTCTGTCAGGGTTTTCGCCGGTTGTCCGCAAACGAATATCGTTTTCGGATACCTCTTTGAGCTTTCTCAGTTCATCCAAAGAATTAATTCTACCCACAATTAACCTCCTATTTTTAGTGAGCCTTGGCCATGTGTTCTTCTATGATGCCTTTGACATCGGAAGTCTTAACACGCCCAAAAACCTTACCGTTTACGGAAACGACAGGAGCCAGACCGCACGCACCGACACAGCGGATGGCATCCAATGAAAAGAGCTTATCCTCGGAGGTTTCCCCAACCGACACCTTAAGCTCCTTTTTAAAGCCCTCCAATATGTCGCCTGCACCACGAACAAAGCAAGCCGTACCCATACAGACAGCAACCTTAAAGCGTCCCTTGGGCTTTGTGTTGAAGAACGAATAGAACGTTACAACACCATACACCCTAGATGAAGGCAAACCAAGACGGTGCGCTATGTGATTTTGGATTGAAACGGGCAGATAGCCGTACATATCCTGAGCCTTATGGAGAACAACGATGAGCTTTCCCTCTTTGGTTTCCAAGCTGTCGATGAATTCGTCCAAAGGAGATAAATCATCGATGGCAACCAACCTTTCTTCCTGCATAAAGACCTCCTCTTGTGCAATGCACTGAATAAATATATGGAATTTTTCCAAGAAACAGTATACAACTAAAGGGATAAATTGTCAAAGGAAAGAGTTGAATTTCTTAGACTTTTACAGTATAATTTTCTTGGAAAAATTCTTTGAAAGGTTGTGAAGGTATGATAAATCCTATAACCGGCGGGAATACCCCGCAAATTAGTAATTACGAACAACCCGCCCCTATAGCGCAGGTTAGTCCGGAGCTTGTGGGTAAAAATAAGGAAACGGGTTTGCCTGTCGTAAATACGGTTGAAAAGAGCGAGAAGGGCTCCAAAGGTCGTGGTGTAAACCGCGATTATGGCGATATTGATTGTAAGACCTGTAGCGAAAGGCGTTATCAGGACGGTTCAGACGACCCCGGCGTTTCAATGAAATCCCCAACTAAGCTTTCTCCCTCTCAAGCCGGCTCCGCTGTCCGCGCTCACGAACAAGAACACGTCACAAGAGAAACTGCCAAAGCCAACAACGAAGGCCGTGAGATTGTGTCTCAAACCGTGGATATACATATGGGAATCTGTCCCGAATGTGGGCGTTCCTACGTTGCGGGAGGAACAACCACAACTACAACAAAAAAAGCTTCGGAAAACAATCAGAAAGGCGTCAGTATGCCGTCCTTTGATTTTAAGGTTTGAACAGTATTTGGTTTTTTATTCTTTAATTACAATCTGCTTGGATATGTATTACTGGCTTTGTAATGCCGAAGATGGGCGTATTATAGTAGGGGCGTTATGGACGAAATGATGAGATTGACTTTAAAAATATTGATGTGGGTTTTGGTAGTTGGATTTGGATGCAATTTTATTATGCAAACAATTAGTTATTCGTTCTATAAAAACGCAAAAATGATGAAAAGCGTTAAATATTCACCTGAGTATATTCAAATCAATGATACGTTGTCTGGGTATGGATTGAACCTTCAAAGTGAAGCTGATAATATTATTTTGTTCTTTGGAGGTTCTAATTATATTGCTTACAATTCTGTCGGGTGTTTCGGTGGTATATTTGAAATTCCATTTATATCTGCTGACTATTATGGAAGTCAAAATAGCACCGGCCATATGAATTTAAACTCAATGCAGAATACTGCAATTGACTTATATGATTGGGCAAAGGCGCACTATCCGAATAAAAAAATTACTGTAATGGGGCATAGCTATGGAACAGGAATAGCCACATATCTTGCTAGTGTTAGAACATGCGACAAGCTCATACTTTTATCGGCATATAGGGATTTATCTGATTTGTATAATAAAATAACTCCGATATTTTGGGGATCAGCTAAAATTTTTATCTCAAATGATATAAGGCTCATTGATTATGCAAAAAACGTTACTTGCGAGACATTTATAATAGGCTCATATGCTGATAAAACATTAAATGCCGATTTGCAATATAAAGTTCAAAAATGCTTTAAAGAAGCTAAAATAAGGGTTTTTAATGATGTGGCACACGAAAACTATTTATTGGATAAACAAGTTATAGAATATATTAATGATATCCTTTTTGAGTAAATAGAGATGTCATATGCCGTCCTTCAATTTTAGGGTTTGAATTGTTTAAATTTTTTTTATTAACATATTTTAACATAAGCATAGGATTTGGAATGCTTGAAATTTCCATTTTGGTTGCAGTTTATAGGTTTTAATCTTTGAATAACAAAACAGCCGCTGTTAAGGATCACAGCGGCTGTTTTGATGGGTGTCTTAATAATCCATTCAGCAGACCAGCAAGTATAACTCTATTCCACTTCTCTAAGTGTATCTACAATGCTTTTTTGTTTGATTGTTTTGATACACAATACAGGTATAACTACAGAAAATATTAACAGAATAACGGCTGCAGCAATTATAGATGTTGCAGTAAAATTATATTCGTAGAACCAGATTGTGATTATAAGGGATAAAATGACTGCAACGACAGCAACTACTTCCAATCAATTTGCCTCCCACTTATAGCCAATGCCGTATACCGTTTTAATATACTTAGGCGATGACGGTTTTTCTTCCAACTTATCTCTGAGTCTTTTTATTGTTACGGTTAAAGCGGTTTCGTCTACATAGTCTGAGCCATCTGTCCAAATTTTATCTATTAATGTGTTACGTGAAATAGTGTTTCCGCTATTGGATATAAGTAGGTATAAAAGTCTTTGCTCTGTTTTGCTTAAATCAATCATAGCATTATCTTTCTTAAATTGCATTTGTTCAAAATTAAATAAGAATCTATCGATTTTAATTTCTCGTTGCATACCGTTTGCTTTGCGAAGTTGGGCATTCACCCTTGCACGTAACACCATTAGGCTGAATGGCTTGGTAATATAGTCGTCAGCACCTAATTCAAGACCTGTCACGATATCAATTTCCATATCCTTAACCGTTAAAATAATTACAGGAACGGAAGAGGTTTCTCTTATTTTTGACAACAATTCAAGCCCGTTTCCGTCGGGAAGATTCAAATCTAAAATTACCAAGTTAAACTCATTTGATTTTATTTTGTCCCTGGCTTCGCTTATGGTATAGGCGGTCAAAATATTATAATTGATATCTTTCAGTGCAAGAGATATACCTTTGCTTAAATCTATATCATCTTCAACTATTAAAATATTACTTATCATTACTAACAAAATCCTTTCTACAAAAACGGCGCAATAACCGAGACTGGTTTCAAAGTCCCGCTTATTGCGCCGATATATTTTTTACAGTGTTATAGCGTTTCTGTCAAAATAAAGATGTCTTGGGAGACCGTCAACCATAATAGGTGTAAGCTCGGCTTGTATGAGGGGTCTTGTATAAGTTAAAAACTCTTTAGTAACAAAGGTTCCGTCCTCGGTTATCCATTCGCGCGGGACCTTTTTTTCTATGTTTGCAACCAAATTTACGTCAACAGGTTCCGTTGTGCAATGATAAGGCTCATCGGAGGTGCGCTTAAAGGCTATCATCTTGCCTGTGTGCCCTTCAAATGCGGCTTTGACTGCTTGACCTCCGGCTTGGAAGGCTTCGGTTATGTCCGTTCTCGAGGATAAGTGAGCGGCACAGCGTTGTAGCGTTGAAAATTCAATCGCGCGCGTCTTGATATTAAGTTCACGCCCGACTTGGTTTGCAAGGAAACGTGCCGTACCGGAAAGACTCTTGTGTCCAAACATATCTACCGTTCTGAAATCGTCAGTTAATTCGCATACAAAGCGACCGTCTGCAAGTTTAATGCCTTCGGATACAACAACGGTTAGATTTTTCTTATACCTCTTCAAACCCTCAATTTTTGCAAGGAAGGCTTCAACGTTAAAATCAAGTTCCGGCATGTAGATTAAGTCAGGGCCTTGACAATCCTCACTACGGCTTAATGCTGAAGCACCTGTAAGCCATCCTGCATTTCTACCCATAATCTCAATTATAGTGACATTTTCCTTGTCATAAGCCAGATTGTCGCGTATAACCTCTTTCAAAATAGCCCCGATATACTTTGCCGCACTTCCAAAGCCCGGAGTATGGTCGGTCATGGCCAAGTCGTTGTCAATTGTCTTTGGAACGCCCATAAAAGAAATATCGCTGTTTACAGTCTTTGCGTAGGTTGAAAGCTTTTGGATTGTGTCCATTGAATCGTTTCCGCCTATGTAGAAAAAATATTTAATGTCAAGCTTGTTCAAGACACTGAAAATATGCTCATACATAGCCGGGTCTTCGTCAAGCTTTGGTAGCTTGAAACGGCAAGAACCTAAATATGCGGATGGAGTTCTTTTTAAAAGCTCTATATCCAAATCTGAACGTACATAATTTGACAGGTCTATATATTTTTCTTCTATAAGACCTCTAATGCCATGAATGGCTCCGTAAACCTTAGCGGCTCCTCTATCCTTGGCGGTTTTGAAAACGCCAACCAAGCTTGAATTGATTACAGCGGTAGGACCACCTGACTGTCCTACTATAACATTGCCTTTAATCATTTCATACCTCCGTTTGTACAATATTTTTTAAATCAAAGAAATATTAACATATTTTTTGTATAATGTAAACAATGAATTGAAATGTCAAGCGCATGTTTCTAAAGAATTTTTCATGGAATATTTCAGTTGAAAATATTGCTTTATTTTTCGTCAAATGCTATAATGCTATTGAATTTTATGTACGGAGGAGGGT
>CAYPQA010000098.1:0-11064 GCA_964412725.1 uncultured Eubacteriales bacterium | reverse complement strand
GCTACCTGTGCTTTAAAAATTATGGAAAAATTTGACATACAGTATATAAACTTTGGGGGCGGATTCGCCGTGCCTTACGAAATCCATGAACGAGAATTAGATTTAAGGCTTATCAAGAACGGACTTGACAAGGATGCTTTTAATAGGCTCTTTGAACGCAGAGTAATCTGTAACATAGAGCTTGGACGTTACCTTGTTGCTCAAAGCGGCATTTACAAAACCTTTGTTGCAGATATCAAACAATCACAGAACGAAACCTACGTTATACTTTACGGGGGTATGAACCACTTCTTCCGCCCATTATTCACCTCTCAAACTCACGAAGTGTCAGTCTTATCAGACTCTGAAGATGAAATAACCGTGAACCTTGTAGGCAGCACCTGTACGCCACTTGATGTTTTTTATAAGAATTTGAAAATTAAAAGGCCGCGAATCGGCGATACAGTTATCTTCAAAAACGCGGGTGCTTACGGCTATTCTATGAGCCTCTTGGACTTTATCTCATATGATAAACCAAAGCAGATTATGGAATTAAGATAAATACTATAATTTGTAAATCAGTTATAAAAAGTGAGGTACGTGGCTATGGCTTTCTCGTTAATTAAATTGTCAATTGATGACGGACATGATATTTATGACATGCTTCAAGAAATCCCTGCTGATGACTGTGGTTATATAAATTCGGTCCACGGCAAGACATTTAAAGAATATAAGCAATGGTTAGTAAGTAGCAATAAATCTTCTCAAAAGACAGAAATAGAAGATGGTTGGAAAGTACCTCAAAGTGTTTTTTGGTTGTTGTCCGATGAAAAGCCCGTTGGGGTTGGAAAAATACGCCACTTTTTAACTGATAAGCTGCTTCAAGATGGTGGTTCAATAGGTTACGCGATAAGACCTAACGAGCGCAATAAAGGCTACGGTAAAATCCTTCTAAAAGAACTGCTGATAGAGGCAGGCAAGTTAAATATTGAAAATGCTCTTATTACAGTTAGAAATAATAACATTACGTCAATTAAGGTTGCATTATTCAATGGTGGAGTAATTGAGAAAACTGATGAAAAAAGGCATTATATATGGATTAATTGCTTTAAACCGGTGAATTAACATGGACATTTATACACGCATTGAAAATTACAAAAAGAAATATGATGAACAGCGCCCTCTATGCGAAGATACACTTGAGCAAATTAAGGGCTATTATAAAATAGGGCTTACATGGTCATCCAATGCGCTTGAGGGTAACACGTTGACCGAGAGTGAAACCAAGGTGCTTTTAGAGGATGGCTTAACTGTGGGTGGGAAACCTCTTAGAGAAATATATGAAGCAATCGGACACGGTAATGCATATGATTTTTTGTTCAGCTTGCAAGGAAAAAAGACGTTTAGCGAGGATGAAATCCTCAGAATGCATCGATTATTTTATGCAAGTATTAATGAGAATGAAGCAGGGTGTTATAGACAACAGGATGTAATCATAACGGGTTCGCATTATCCTACAACACCATTTTCCGACATCAAGCGCAAGATGAAAGCCATGGTTAAGTGGTTTAACGAGGAGCGTTCAAGGTTAAATCCTATAAAAGCGGCGGCACAGCTTCATCTACATTTTGTTTACATCCACCCATTCATAGACGGAAATGGTAGGGTGGCAAGACTTCTTATGAATTTAACGTTGTTGCAGGAAGGCTATCTTCCTGCAATTATTTCGCCTGTATTGAGACACGAATATATTGCCTTACTTGAAAAAGCGCATACAAATAAGAAACCATTTGAGGACTTTATTGCTGAGCGAGTTTTTGAAAGTTACTGCGATATGATGAGGTTGTTTCATATCAAGTTTTAGTGGAGGGTTATTATGTCAAAAACTATCATAATGATTGCAGGATATGTAGCTGGCGGGAAAACAACCTTTTCGCACAAGCTGTCAAAAGAGTTGAATATCCCAGTTTTTAACAAGGATTTAATAAAATCAGTTCTTGGAAATTATATTACAATTAATAACCGTGATGATAGCAAAAACCTTAGTAAAGCAACCTTTGGGGTTATGAAGCATCTTGCGGAAAATTTAATGAAAACAGAATTCTCTTTTATTTTGGAAAGTAATTTTAATATTACCGAAACTGAAATATTGAAAGGCTTAATTGCTAAATACGGCTATAAATCTCTGTCATTTGTTTTCGTTGGAGATATGAAGGTGATTCATAAGCGATTTGTTGAACGTGACGCAAGTCCTGAACGCGAAGCAGCCAATCGTATGTATGGGTTATTGGATGATTTTGATGTGTTTGAAAATTCTATAAGGCACTTGGGTGATTTCAATATTGGTGACAAGGTTTTGAGAATTGACACAACATCCTTTGATGATGTTGATTTCGGATACTATATACAAGAGGCCTCTGATTTTGTTCAATAAAAATAATCGTTATATAATGAGGGGAAAAATGCGTTTTTGTATTTTTATGGCAAGTCCAAGAGTTAAAGGCAACACAGCGGAATTGTGTAAGCCTTTTGTAGACGAACTTGAATTGGCAGGTGCAGATGTTGCTTACATTACTTTGCACGGAAAGAATATTGCACCTTGCAAGGCTTGCTATGCATGCCAGCAAGTTTCAGACGAATATGGATGTGTACAGCTTGACGATATGAAGGATATAGTAAACGAAACGGTTAAAGCCGATGTTATCGTGCTCGCAACGCCGATTTATACATGGTATTGCCCCCCTGAGATGAAAGCCATGCTTGATAGATATTATGGTATGAATAAGTACTACGGAAAAGGCAGCGGCTCACTTTGGGAAGGAAAAAGTGTTGCAATCTTAGCAACACATGGATATGACAAGGAATATGCGACCGAGCCGTTTGAAATCGGCATAAAAAGGCTATGTGAGCATTCAAAGCTGAATTACCTTGGAATGTACTCCGTTCGGGATGTTTACGATATATGTAGCTTTCAGACACGTGAGGCAATAGAAGGCGTAAAGAGATTTGCCATAAATCTTTTGAGTTCGTAAGAGAAAGATTTGAGTTTTGAAATGAGTTGGAGGGCTAAATGAATTCTATCGTAGAAATTAAAAATGAGGTTTTGAGCAAAACATCCGAAAGTGACAGGCGCGTTAAGGGGCTCTGGTCTGTGGACTGCCTGTATTCACCGATTGGAAACGGGCGCGTGTTTAATTATACGTTTGTTGTTTCTCAGACATTGGGACAAGGTTGTTCATATAGTATTGCAGATGGTTATGAGCGTTCATTATTGCACAGCTTTATTGGGAAGGATTTTTTGGAAACTGCTATTGAAGATAAGGCTCTCTTGGTTTCATTTTTAGATTCTTGTTATTTGGAAATTTCGGATATGAAGCCTTCGTTTGTTCATAGTTTGGAGGGGCGTTCCGAGAAAAAAATGCGAGGTCGCAGCTTGTTGATAAAATCAGAGGCGGAGCATCTTTTGGGCAAATTAGAAGGGAAAAAAATTGTTAATGTTGGCGTTGTGGGCGACATCGTGCATGTGCTTTCTGAGGCAGGAGCTGATGTCTGCGGTACGGATTTTGACGAGACGATTGTTGGTAAAAAGCTTTTTGATACTGTGCCTATTTATCATGGCAATAATACGGAAAATGCTGTCGCTCAGGCTGATTTATGCGTTGTTACAGGTATGACAATTGCAACCGAAACCATTGATGATATTATTAATGCTTGCATTAATAACAATACCAAAATTATTGTCTTTGCGGAAACGGGCGCAAACTTATTTCCCTATTATATAAATAAAGGCGTTCATTCATATTTGGGTGAAACCTTTCCGTTTTATATATTCGATGGGCTTAGTCGTATTAATGTTTGCAGGGGGTAGTTTATGGATTTATTATCAAAAAGCTTAGAGGAATTGGCAACTGCGGACTTTGTTTGCAGTTGCGGTCAACGTCATAGAACAGACATAAAACATATTTGCATTGAAAGCGGGGCTATTGAAAAACTTGTTCCACTTGTGAAGCAAGAGATTCTACCAAATAAGCCACAAATTCTAGTTGTGCTTGATGTTAACACTAAGCGCGTTGCGGGGGATAGCGTTCTAGCTTTGCTTAATAAGGCCGGCTTTGAAATTTCAGAATGTTTCTTTGACGATACAGAGCTTATTGCATCCGAAGAAACGATCAATACCATACGCAGTCGACTTGATGAAAAGACAGGACTACTTATTGCCGTGGGCTCCGGAACCATTAATGACGTTACCAAGTATGTGAGCTATCAGACGCATATTCCATACTTTGTTGTAGCTACAGCACCCTCTATGGACGGTTATTCATCCACGGTTGCACCGCTTGTGTTTAACGGGTTTAAATATGCTTATGAAGCTATCGGGCCGATTGCCATTATAGGCGACACGGACATTTTAAAGGACGCACCTATGCCAATGATGGCGGCTGGTTTGGGAGATTTGATTGGCAAATACACGAGCATCTGTGATTGGCGCATAAGTCATTTATTGAACGGTGAATATTACTGTGACGAGGTTGCTAAGCTAATTCTTCACTCCGTTAAGCTTTGTACGGATAACATAGACGGTCTCAGTCGCAGAGAACCTCTGGCTGTTAAAAATGTTATGGAGTCTCTGGCATTGGCTGGTATAGCTATGTCATATGTTGGTAACTCACGCCCTGCTTCATCAAGCGAGCATCATATTGCGCATTATTGGGAGGTTATGCTGCTCTTAGACGGCAAGAAAGCCGTGCTTCATGGAACCAAGGTTGGCATAGCCACAACGATGGTTTGCGACTTGTACAAGAAACTGTCAACATATGAACCTGACCTTGAAAAAAGCAAGGCTCATATTGAGCAATTCAGCAAAGCCGCTTGGACTCAAAAAATTAAGGAGCTCTATCGCACCGGCGCACCTGATGTTTTGCGTATGGAAGAAGAATACGGCAAGAACGACAAGGCTAAAGCCCTCGAACGCGTTGAAAAAACCATTGAGCTCTGGCCGCAGATTAAAGCTTTGTTTGAGGTTGTGCCTAATTCAAGCTTTGTTGAGGATGCATTAAAGCGTGTCGGCGGCGAAACAAACCCGCTTAATCTGGGATTAACAATTGAGGATATTTATAATTCCATTGTCTATTCCAAGGAAATGCGCTTCAGATACGCTATCTTGCAGACTCTTTGGGATTTCGGTATTCTGGAAGAAAGCGGGCATGAGTTATGCGAGCGTTTTATGTAAGTTGTTATTAAGGAGATTGTATGGTTGTTTGGTTCGTTTTATATGGGCTTGTTATAGGCAGTTTTCTTAACGTATGCATATACAGGATTCCAAGAGGTATTTCCGTGGCCAAGGGGCGTTCGCGATGTACGTCCTGTGGTCACGTATTGGGCGTTCTAGACTTGATTCCTGTATTTAGCTTTATATTTCTAAGAGGAAGATGCCGGTACTGCAAATCGCATTTCTCGCCCCGTTATGCTCTTGTTGAGCTATTAACGGGCTTTTTGTTTGCCCTTTGTTACATATTTTCTTTTGGGTTTTATGCGGCTGTATTGGCTTGTATGTTGGTTAGCGTGTTGGTTGTTGTTTCGTTTATTGACATAGACACGAAAGAAATTCCGGACAGGCTTCACATTATTATTCTTGGACTAGCTTTAGTTAATATGTTTGTGGAGGTTGACGCAGACATCTATATAAAACTATTTGGACTGGTTATTGTGAGTGTGCCTATGCTCTTGGTGGCTTTGCTTACACGCGGTTTTGGTGGCGGTGACATAAAACTCATGGCTTGTACAGGTTTGTATCTTGGGGCTTGGAATATTCTTTTAGCTTTCTTTATAGGTACATTTGTTTGCGCTATATATGCTGTATGCCTTCTCATGCTGAGGAAAGCGGGGCGCAAGACTGAAATAGCCTTTGGTCAGTTTTTGTCCTTGGGTATTGCTGTTGCACTGCTTTTTGGCGACAAATTAATAGAATATTATATATTTTTTATGTAATTTTTTTATAAAAAAACGGAACGCTTATTCGCGCTCCGTTTAGTGGCGTACTTACTATGGTTTCACCCCTTTGAATTGAACCCTTGGTTTTTTGTTTATCAGTACAGTTATGGCTTTTTCAGGGCAGGCATTCACACAACGGTAGCATAGCATACAGTTACCATGTTGATGAATGCCTTTTTTATTTAGTTCAAGATTTTTCATAGGACAAAGCTTTACACAAATGCCACATTTTATACAATCCTCATCTGTTTTAACGGATGATTTATTTTTTTCTTCAACATCAGGCCAAAAAGCCCCCTGCACTCTACCAAGTATGTATGAAAAGGAACTAAAGCCACGTTTCTTTACGATACCTTGAGCAAGATGCTTGCTTATTCGATCCATTTTCTTTTCAGCCGCAATTAAATGCTTTTGAGCCTGCTCACCATTTTTGATGGGAAAAAGCTCAAAATTGCAAATATTATTAGGCATATTGAAATGCTCGGCATAGAGTACATTTTCACGAATTTTTGGGATAAGCCTTGTAAAAGCACAAGCACCGTCACCTGAAAAGCACACTTGTGTACATAAGATAATTAATTTTTTGTTTTCAATAAGCTTAGCATACTTAGCCACAAATTCTCGCATTATGCGCGGTACACACGAACCATAGATAGGATAGCAGAAAGCTATCCTATCGTTTTTATTTATCAAACCCTCAAAATCAATGCTTTCTTCAATCGAATGGCACTCTGCACCTGTCTTTTCTGAAAAAAGCCTTGCTACGTATTCCGAATTACCTGTGCCTGAAAAATATAGTATTAGAATAAAAACACCTCCTTCTTTCTATTTCACATCAGACTGTCTTGTCTTTATGAAATTCAAAATAGCACTTACAGCTATATCCTGTTGCTTTTCACCGCTTATTGTAGCCGCGGGATCGCCCTTTTGCTCTCCATAGTTGCCAAACTGTGCATGATTGCCGCCTTCAATTACAACAATGTTCTCAGTGTAATTGATATTTTTTTCTAGGTTGGAATTAAACGTTCCATATATTGTAAGCGCATCTTTTGCAGAATAATCACCGTAAATATAAGCGCCTAGCAAGATAAGTCCCTTGAACTTATCTTTGTGCTTTGAAGCATAACTGCTCGCCATAGCACCACCAAGAGAATGGCCGCCTATGTACCAATTCTCAATTTGCGGCAGTTTATCAAATACTTTGTCTGCGGCGTTTGCATTAAAAATTGCCATATTGAACGGCATTTTTAAAAGCACGCAGGTTATGCCGTTTTGCCTGAGTTTTTCTAGAATAGGCAGATATGCTATATACTCTACTTTTGCACCTGGGTAAAAGATTAAGGCTGTGTCGCTTGGCACGGATGGAGACAGAATCGTTAAATCCCTCTCCGACTCTAATCCATCAGCATTGTTCAAAATCTCAACAGCAAAATCATCGGCCCTATAATAATCCGAAACATAGACAAAGAAACCCGCAGTTAATATTACAAGCAAAGCCGCAAAGCATAGCAAAATTTTTTGTACCTTTGACAGTCTTCTCATTAATTTTCCTCCATTCTTTTAAGTGATAATATTAACATAAAATATATTGACGTGTATATAAAAATATTCAAGGCAATAAAAGGGAAAGTGTTTTTAAATTGCGGCAAGGTTGACAATTTATGACAGTATAGATATAATGTGCGCGAGGATGTGATCTTATGCGAGGCCGTAAATATCCTTCGGGGCTGTATGATAGAAAGATGTACGGTGAGGTTAAACAGTATAGAGAAGAAGGCTTTGACAGCTTGTCTGAAAATACCGTCTTGCCCGAATTTTTGGACAAAATTTTTACATGTTCGAGTGAGGATTTGGACTTTATTCCGGACAACTCCGTTCATCTTTGTATAACCTCACCGCCCTATAATGTTAATAAAGAATACGACGAGGACTATTCCTTATCGGAATATCTGGATTTTTTGGAGCGTGTTTTCGCACAGGTTTATCGAAAGCTTGCTGTGGGCGGGCGTTTTTGCGTTAATGTTGCGAATGTGGGGCGAAAGCCTTATATCCCGCTTCACGGCTATATTGTGGCTCGTTGTATCGGCTTGGGTTTCCTTATGAGAGGTGAGATTATTTGGAACAAGAGTACCGGTGCGGGCATTTCTACAGCTTGGGGCAGTTGGCGCAAGGCGAGTAATCCGGCTCTTCGGGATGTGCATGAGTATATTTCTGTTTTTTCAAAGGGAAACTATAAGCGCGAGGGTGGTCTGAGCACCATAAGCGGAGAAGAATTTGCGGAGTTTACAAAAAGCGTATGGAACATGCGTACAGTTTCCGCAAAATCTGCTGGGCATCCCGCACCGTTTCCTATTGAGCTTCCGAATAGGCTTATTAAGCTTTATTCGTTTGAAAACGATATTGTACTAGACCCATTTTGCGGAAGCGGAACAACCTGTGTTGCGGCATTGCGTCTTAATCGGCGTTACATAGGTATTGACATTGATGATAAGTATGTACAATTAGCAAACCAAAGGCTTAATCATGCATATGTTGATAAAAAACTGAAGGAGGCTTGGCAGGTCACAATGGATATAAATGAATTTTTAGAAACGGCAAAAGGCTTTGTGAGTGCAGAACGTTTTGAACGCTCAAAGAATTATCATTACCAAAGACATGATTGTCAGGTTTCGGGGACTGATGTTAAGGTTGATATGGATTTGTCGGTCAAGCGTGAAAACGACACGAGTATTATAAAATTAGGACTTTGTCCACATTGTAAGACGCTATTCTACCATGAAGATTTTGATACAAGGTCTGTATAAGTACAAGGAGGATATTTTATGGAGGCAAATGCAAACGGTACACTTGGCGCAACCGCCAATTTTATTCACAATTACATTAAAAGCGATTTGGAGAATCCGAGCGACATTGTTACAAGGTTTCCGCCCGAACCAAACGGCTATCTGCACATAGGACATGCGAAGGCTGTATGCTTAAATTACGGGCTTGCGGAGCTTTATGGCGGTGTTTACAACCTGCGTTTCGATGATACAAACCCGTCCAAGGAGGACGAGGAATATGTTAATTCCATTATGGATGATATAAAATGGCTTGGATTCGATTGGGGCGATAGGCTTTTCTTTGCATCTGATTATTTTGATAAGCTTTATGATTATGCTGTTGTTCTTATAAAGAAAGGAAAGGCCTTTGTCTGCGAACTTACAGCAGAGGAAATTCGTTCATATCGCGGAACGCTTAACGAGCCTGGCAAGGAAAGCCCATACCGCAACAGGAGCGTTGAAGAAAACTTAGATTTGTTTGAGCGCATGAAAAACGGTGAATTTCCTGACGGCAGCAAAACGTTACGTGCAAAGGTTGATATGTCATCACCAAACATCAATATGCGTGACCCAGTTATCTACCGCATAGCACATGTTAAGCATCACAGAACAGGTGACAAATGGTGTATATATCCTATGTACGATTATGCGCATCCGCTTGAGGACGCGATTGAGGGCATCACACATTCCATATGCTCTCTTGAATTTGAAGACCACAGACCGATTTACGACTGGTTTATAAACGAGTTGGAATTTGAAAAGAAACCGCGTCAGATTGAGTTTGCAAAGCTCTTCTTAAACAACACCGTTATGGGCAAACGTTATCTGCGTAAGCTTGTTGAAGATGGTAAGGTTGAAGGATGGGATGACCCTCGCATGTGCACGATTTCCGCGCTCAGACGCCGCGGTTACACGCCAGCCTCAATCAGAAACTTCTGCGAATCTGTGGGTGTTTCAAAAGCAAACAGCGTTGTTGACTTAGCAATGCTTGAACATGCGGCTCGTGAGGATTTAAAGCCCAAGGCATACGCACGCATGGCTGTTTTAAATCCAATCAGGGTTATAATAACCAATTACCCTGAAGGGCAGTTTGAAGAAGTCATGATTGACAACAACGTTGAAAATCCGGAGTTGGGTTCAAGGACAGTTAAATTTGGGCGCGAGATTTATATTGAAAGCGACGATTTTATGGAAGTGCCTGCAAAGAAGTTTTTCAGACTTAGTCCCGGAACTGAGGTTCGTCTTATCGGAGCGTATTTCATAACCTGCAATGAGGTTACAAAGGACGAAAATGGCAACACTATTTTACTTTGCACCTACGACCCAGAAACAAAGAGCGGTTCAGGGTTTAATGCCAGAAAGGTAAAGGGTACTATCCATTGGGTATGTGCGGCTCATGCGGTTAAGGCCAAGATAAGGCTTTTTGAAACCCTTACCATAGATGATGACAGCGAACAAGGCTATCACGAAAACCCCAACTCACTTACAGTCTGCGACGGTTATGTTGAAAACAATTTCGACAGCAAGGATTACAATATACGTTATCAGTTTGTTAGAAACGGTTACTATTGTCTGGACATGCTTACAGACAAAGAAGGTTGTCTCGTTTTCAACAGAATTGTAGGGCTGAAAAGCTCGTATAAAGGTTGATAACCAAATATAAGTTTAAAAAAGGATTGATTGAAAATCCCGTAAGAGATTTTCAATCAATCCTTTTTTAAACTTATATTTCTAATGATGTTTTGAATTAATTTGCTCTTTAATATCACTCACACTATGATGCGAGTAATCGTGAATTTCAATATCCGGCGTAACTTCCTCAAGCTGCAATAATGTAATATATTTACCGGTGGTTATATTATTTTCATGGGCTTGGATTCAAGCTCATTATTGTAGCTTGAAAGAGAGACTCTGTATTCGGCAGACGAGATTACATCTTCTTCACTTTCTATTGAGACAAAGTTTTTTGGATACCTCTGTTCTTTACGTATTTCATCAATGATTCTGTTCTTTATGCTAACCTGCACATATGTTATAAAATTTCCTTTATCGCTATCATACTGCCTCACACAGTTAATAAAGGTTATCATAGCAACACTTAGCTTATCATCATACTCCAAATTAGAAATACCGATTAGCTGTTTCTTATGAACGGAAGGTAATCTCTTAAAAGTCTTTCAAGCTCGTAATTATTTTGTTTTGCAATTTCAATCCTATTATTTAACGTGAGTTCGACAAAAAAATAAATAAAAATATAAAAATCCTCCTATAA
>CAYPQA010000097.1:0-11115 GCA_964412725.1 uncultured Eubacteriales bacterium | reverse complement strand
CATACATCAAAATCCCCGCCGCCACCGAGGCATTTAAAGATGTTATATTACCAAACATTGGTATTTTAACCTTAAAGTCACAGTTCTTAAGCACGAGCGGAGATATGCCCGCACCTTCATCACCAATAACAATTGCAGCAGAACCTCGGCAGTCGGTTTTTTGAACCTCCGCCCCTTCGGTATGCGCAGCATAAACCCAAACATTACGCTTTTTCAAAATCTCAAGCGTTGCATTAATATTGGACACACGCACAATCTTTACATAAGACAAAGCACCGCAGGCTATCTTTGCAACCATTCCATCAACTGAAGCGGCTCTGTGCTTTTGAATTATAATCCCGCTTACGCCCAGAACCTCTGCCGTACGGATTATAGCTCCAAAATTATGTATGTCCGTTATACCGTCAAGAACAAGAATAAGCGGTTTTTCGGTTTGGAACAAGTCGTCCAGCTCCGCATACTTAAAATCTCCGCAATCCGCTATAACGCCTTGGTGATTATGCGATTCGGACATCTTATTCAAAGCCTCGCGTTCAACCAACTTAAGCGGTATATCATTATCACGCGCCTTTTGATATATAACGCGCATACTACCTTCAGTTTTGTTTCTCTCCATATACAGCTTAAGTATATTTCCGGCCTTTAACGCCTCCAAAACAGCATTTCTGCCCTCAATCAGCATTTGTTTCTTCCTCCCTTTCAGGGTGCCTTATACAGAGGTTAAATAATTCCTCTATCCTCTTTTCATCTCCGGTTATATAGTGATAGCCGAATATAGCCTCCAGCGCAGTCGCATGGTGATATTCGGCTAGGGTTGAGCTTTTTCTTTTTGTTACCTTTGCATTTCTCGCACGCTTTGAAACGGCCAATTCCTGCTCTGTTAAAAACGGCAGGATCTTTTTGTACATCTTAGCCTGTGCCGTTGCACTCACAAAGGATTTTGCTTCGTTATGCAATGCATGTACAGGCTTTTTTGCAACAATGTGACGCCTTACAAGTAGCTCAAAAACCGCATCGCCCAGATATGCAAGGCCTAACGAAGACAGTTCAATCACTTTCGTACAAACCTCGTTCCCATTGGTGTATCCTCTAAAACTATGCCTTGTTCGGCAAGTTCAGAACGTATCGCATCGGCTGTCTTATAATCTTTGGCTTTCTTGGCCGCATCGCGTTTCTCAACCAACGCGTTAACCTCGTCGTCTGATAACGCGCCTTGCTTGGCTCTAGTTCTTATACCAAGGCATTCGCAAAGCACGGATATATCCGTATAAAGCTTGTTCAGTTCATCCTTTGAGCACTTCTCAGCAACCGTATTCGCATAGCGTACAAATTCAAAGATAATGGAAATTGCATCGGCTGTATTAAAATCATCATCCATGCGCTGTTCAAAACGCTGTCTGAATTGCTCGGACTTTTCAGAAATTTCACCCGCTAATTCAGATGAGCTGTCATTAGCATTCTTTGACAAGAACTGTAAATTGTTTAAGCAAGCCAGAATACGTCCAAGGGATGTCTGAGCGGCTGTGAGTAGGTCATGGCTGAAATTAACCGGACTTCTGTAATGCGCTTGAAGAATGAAGAAACGCAAAACTTCATACGAAAATTCTTCAACAATCTCTCTTATGGTCAAGAAGTTGCCCAATGACTTAGACATCTTCTTATTATCTATGTTAACCATTGCGTTATGCAGCCAATAGTTAGCAAACGGTTTCTTGTTGCAAGCTTCACTTTGCGCAATTTCGTTTTCATGATGCGGAAAGATTAAGTCCTCGCCACCCGCATGAATGTCAATGGTTTCGCCCAAATACTTTCGAGACATAGCCGAACATTCAATATGCCAGCCCGGACGACCGTTGCCCCAAGGCGAAGACCAGAAAGGTTCGCCGGGTTTTGCAGCCTTCCAAAGAACGAAGTCACACGCTTCCTTTTTCAGCTCGTCTTTGTCAACACGCGCACCTTCCATAAGTTCATCTGTATTCTTGCCTGAAAGCTTGCCATATTCTTTAAAGCTTGAGGTCAAAAAATAAACCGAGCCGTTGCTCTCATAAGCGTGCCCGTCTTCTACAAGCTTTCCAATCATTTCAAGCATTGTGTCCACTTCCTCTGTTGCAAGAGGGGCTATTGAGGGCTTTTTAACGTTGAGACCGTCCATGTCTCTAATTGCTTCGTCTTGATATTTTTTTGAAACCTGAGCCGCCGTGATACCTTCCTCGGCGGCTTTTTTTATAATCCTATCTTCTATATCCGTAAAATTCTGAACATAGGTAACGTCAAAGCCCTTGAATTCAAGATAACGCCTTATTGTGTCAAAAACAACAAGTGGCCTTGCATTGCCTATATGGAGAAAATTATAAACCGTAGGCCCACATACATACATCTTAACCTTGTTTTCTTCTAAGGGCTTAAACGGTTCCGTCGTCCTCGTCAATGTGCTGTATATTTTTAGCATTATAACCTCCAGAATTAATTACTGCCTCCAACGCCTCAATACGCTTAAGCAAACGACATAACTCCATGCTTACTGGGTCAGGCATTTTGACCTGATCCAATGAGCCGCAGTCATGCTTACGCTTTATAACACGCCCGGGTATACCGACAACGGTTGAACCCTCGGGCACTTCCTGTAAAACAACAGAACCCGCACCAATACGCGAATTGTCTCCAACCTTGAACGGCCCAAGGATTTTCGCACCACCGCCTATAAGGCAGTTGTTCCCAATGGTTGGGTGCCGCTTTCCCTTGTCCTTGCCCGTGCCGCCCAATGTAACGCCTTGATAAATCACCACGTTATCGCCGATTTCACAGGTTTCACCGATTACAACGCCCGAGCCATGGTCTATGAAAACACCGTTACCTATGACCGCTCCCGGGTGGATTTCAATACCTGTTAAAAATCTTGATAGTTGAGAAATAAGGCGTGCAATGAAAAAAAGTCTTTTCTTATATAGAAAGTGTGCGGGTGTATGGAATAATAACGCCCAGAAACAGGGGTATAGTATGACCTCAATTGTGCTTTTTATAGCGGGGTCATTCGTCTTTATGGTTTGAATTAAGCCTTTTAGCATCTAATCACCACTAAAGTTTTTTGATTAGGCAAACGGCCATGGCCGCTATGCCCTCCTTGCGCCCTGTAAAACCCATTCCCTCCTCTGTGGTTGCCTTAACGCCAACCTTGGATGAGGGAATGTTCATGGTTTCAGAGATATTTTCAATCATATTGCTAATATATGGCTTAAGCTTAGGTTCTTGTGCAATAATAGTTGAATCAATATTGATGATAGAGTATTCGTTTTTAAGCAACAGGCAATAAACCTCACGCAGAAGCTCTAGGCTTTGGATGTCCTTATACTTTTTGTCCGTATCCGGAAACAAATCTCCTATATCACCTAAACCCGCCGCACCAAGCAAAGCGTCCATAATGGCGTGTACAAGAACATCCGCATCTGAATGACCCTCAAGCCCCTTATCATATGGTATATGAACCCCACCAAGTATAAGCTTACGGCCTTCAACAAGCCTGTGCGCATCATATCCGTTCCCAATTCTCATTATCTGACCTCCGAACCGTCCTTTATAGGCTTGTCAACGGTTACCAGCGAAAGCGCGTCACCGTCCGCGGCCGCGAGTATCATACCCTCCGATAAGACACCCTTAAGCTTTACAGGCTTTAGATTGGTTACAACAACCACACTCTTTCCAACCATATCCTCGGGTGCATAATGTTTTGAAATGCCCGAAACAATCTGGTGAACACGTTCACCAACCCTTACTTGGGATTTCAAAAGCTTATCCGAACCCTTTATGCGCTCAGATTCAAGAACAACGCCCAACTTCATAGAAACCTTTGCAAAGTCGTCTATGCTGATTTCAGATGCTTTCTCCTCAGGTGAGTTTTCCTGATATGCGCTTTTTTCATTCTTAACGCTTTCAACCTTTGTTTCCTGCAACGCGGACATCTCCTCAAGCTCTTTTTTAACATCCAAGCGCGGGAAAACAATCTTGCCTTTTGAAACGGTAATATTATGGTTAAGGCGACCAAAAGCCAAACTATCCCAAGTTTGCAAAGCTGAATCCACTATATTAAGCTGTGAGTAAATCTCCTTTGGAGTATTAGGCATAAACGGCGAAATTAAAATTCCAACAAGCCGCAAACCCTCAGAGAGATTATACATAACATTAGCAAGCTGTGCTTTCTTAGCCTCATCCTTCACAAGAACCCAAGGCTGGGTTTCGTCCGCATATTTATTAAGCCTTGAAATAAATTTCCAAACTTGCGTCAAAGCCATATCAAACGATAATTCATCCATATATTGCTCGTAATGTGAGATTACGGACGCAAATAACGTTTTTATTTCGTCGTCAAACGGAGACGCCTCAAAGGTTACGTCAGGCAATGTTCCGCCAAAATATTTTTCAATCATGCCCACAGTTCTTGATAAGAGATTGCCCAAATCGTTCGCCAAGTCGGAGTTAAGACGAGAAATCAAACCTTCTGTCGTATAATTGCCGTCCTGTCCAAACGCAACCTCACGCAAAAGGAAGTATCGGATAGCATCAACGCCATAACGTTGCGTTAAAATCTTCGGGTCAACAACATTGCCCTTGGACTTGGACATCTTGCCGCCGTCAATAGTAAGCCAACCATGGCCGAAAACCTGTTTTGGCAAAGGCAAATCCAAAGCCATAAGCATAATAGGCCAAATTATTGTATGGAAACGCACAATCTCCTTACCCACGAAATGCACATCCGCAGGCCAGAATTTCTTAAACCTGCTGTCATCGTCGGATAGATAGCCCAAAGCTGAGATGTAATTCGACAGTGCATCAACCCAAACATAAACAACATGCCCTGGGTCAAAATCAATCGGCACACCCCAGGTGAAAGACGAACGTGACACACAGAGGTCTTCAAGTCCAGGACGAAGAAAGTTGTTAATCATCTCGTTCTGCCTTGTCTTTGGACGAATTAGATCATTTTCTTCTATATATTTAATCAAACGCTCCTGATATTTGGACAAGCGAAGGAAATAAGCCTCCTCCTTTACGTTCTCAACAGCGCGGCCGCAATCCGGACACATACCGTCCTTAAGTTGGTGCTTGGTGAAGAATGCCTCACAGGGTGTACAGTAAAGCCCTTGATACTCTCCTTTATAAATATCTCCCTGCTCGTAAAGCTTTTTAAAAATTCTTTGAACGGTTTGGACATGCAATTCATCCGTGGTACGGATGAAGATATCGTACTCCACATCCATAACCTTCCAAAGCCCTTTAATCCATTCAACAATCCCATCCACATATTCCTTCGGCGAAACGCCCTTCTCTGCGGCAATGCGCTCAATCTTCTGACCATGGTCATCTGTGCCTGTACAGAAGATAACGTCATAGCCACGGAGTTTTTTATAACGCGCAAGCGTATCTGCCGCAACCGTTGTATAAGAGTGTCCGATATGGAGCTTGTCGCTGGGATAATAAATCGGCGTCGTAATATAGTATTTCATTAATCTTATCCTCTCTGTTCTTAACTTTTGCCAACTAAAAATTTTGAAATAATTATATAGATTTTTCCCTGCATTGTAAATCTTTTTTTTGCCACCTTCAGGATTAACTTGATATTTTTGAAACTTTCATGTATATTATTCAATCGCATGTAAAGATTGTATATAAATAACCTTAATGGTTTTGTTTTATTATAAACATTGAATATGTGTGCTGTTTTTAAATGATATGCATATTTTAAAATTAAACCTTGATAAATCGGCATATTTGGCCGTATGCAGAAAATATAGCACATCTTCAAAAAAAGTGGATATTGCATTATCATAGGCATAATGTATAATTGCATTAAAAAATAATGAGAACGGGAGGAAAAATATGCAAAATAAACAAACAGCAAACAAGAGGAGTTTTAAGTCCGTTTTTTCTAAAGCTTTTAACAGAGACTTTGAACTCTATCTCCTGTGTATACCTGCATTAATCTTCATATTTATTTTTGAATATGGGCCAATGTACGGTGTACAAATTGCATTTAAGAATTTCATAGCTTCAAAGGGTATTATAGGTAGTCCTTGGGTTGGTTTTGACAACTTCATAAGGTTCTTTTCCGCACCGCAGTTTTTTAACATTTTAAAGAATACGCTTTCAATAAGTGTCTATTCACTTATAGCGGGGTTTCCATTTCCGATTATAATAGCGCTCTTGCTTAATCAAACTACCAATGAGAGGTTCAAAAAAATTGTCCAAACAACAATCTACGCACCTCACTTCATATCTATTGTTGTTCTTTGCGGTATGTTGCTGCTTTTCCTTTCACCATCAACCGGTATTATCAATAATGTGCTTAAATCTATGGGGTTTGAAGAAGTATTCTTTATGGCGAATCCGAAATTGTTTAATGACATCTTTGTCTGGTCGGATATTTGGCAGAATACAGGTTGGGGAACAATAATCTATATTGCAACCCTATCTTCAATTAATCCTGAGCTTTATGAAGCCGCAAGAATTGACGGCGCAAACAAATTTAAAACAATTCTTCACGTTGATATCCCGGGTATCTTACCCACAATCGTTATCCTTTTCATTATGAGAACAGGTAGCTTTATGAATGTTGGTTTTCAAAAGGCATTCCTTCTTCAAAACCCGCTTAACTTGGGTTCATCCGAAATTATCTCAACCTATGTTTACAAGGTAGGTTTGTTGCAGAACCAGTTCAGCTACTCGTCCGCCATTGGTTTGTTTAACACAGTTATTAATGTCATTCTCGTTATGTCTGTTAATGAAATAAGTAAGAGATTAAATGACACTAGCCTTTGGTAATATATTTCTTTAGATGAAAGGAGAATGTAAATGAAAATCAAGCGCAGCAAGGAAGATTTGATTTTTGACATAATAATATATGTTTTTTTGGGGATAGTACTTCTTATCATAGCTTATCCTTTGTATTTCATAGTAATTGCGTCCATTTCTGACCCATACATGGTCTTAAACGGTGATGTGCTTTTCTTGCCAAAGGGTGTTAATATAAACTCTTATATAAGAATATTTGAAGATAAATCCATTTGGACAGGGTATAAAAACACGCTTTTTTACACCGTTTCAGGAACTTTGCTTAACGTAGTCTTAACGGTTACGCTTGCTTACCCTCTATCCAGACGTTATTTTTCGGGACGTAAATTCATAATGACTATCCTTATGATAACCATGTATTTCAGCGGCGGTCTTATCCCAACATACCTTCTCGTTAAGGGACTTGGTTTAAGAAATACCGTTTTCGCACTTATATTCACAGGTGCTATAAGTGTTTATAACGTAATTATTGCAAGAACCTATCTCGAAGCTAATATCCACAGCGAATTAGAGGAGGCGGCACAGATTGACGGAAGCTCTCAAGTACGTTTCTTCCTTCAGATGGTTCTTCCGCTTTCTAAGCCAATTATCGCCGTTCTCACGCTCTACTATGCGGTCGGACACTGGAACGACTTCTATAAGGGCCTTATTTATCTGGATAGTGTGGAAAAATTCCCGCTCCAGCTTGTCATACGCGGAATAATTGTTACAACACAGCTTATTGACCCCGATATGTTCACACCAGACGAGCTTGAAGCTCGTGTGAAGCTTGCCGAGGCTTTAAAATACGGCATTATCATAATTTCAAGCGCGCCAGTTCTTATCCTATATCCGTTTATACAACGTTTCTTTATCAAAGGCGTTATGATTGGTTCTATTAAAGGTTAATAAAAGCTAAAAAATTACAAGTTCATAACCTTATGGTTTTGATATATAAAAAAAAATAAAATAAAAATTTGAAGGAGCGATTCTATGAAAAAATTGGCACGTATTTCTTCACTATTGCTGGCCGCTATTATTGCAACATCGGCGTTGAGCGGTTGCGAAGGTCAACAAGCAGGCGGAAACACTAACACTGCTGCACTTACCGATTTAAAAACAGACGAATTTTTCCCACTTAAGCAAGGCATAACCGTTAAAATGGTTGGTGTACGCAGCGAGGCTGTTGCGCCTATGTCAGAAGTTGCCTACTTTAAGGAATTGGAAAAAAAGACAAACATGAAGATTGACTGGATTGACTGGACACAGACAGTTCAAAAAGAAAAAACCAGTCTTATGTTTGCAAGCGGTGACTTACCTGATGCTCTTTATGGTTCATGGGTTCTTCTTACACCATCAGATGCTGTAAGATACGGAAGCGAAGGTTTCCTCATGGACTTAAACATCTTCATCAATGACACACATATGCCAAACGTCAACAAGTTATTTAAGGATACCGAAGGTATGAGAGCAGCTCTTACATCTCCAGAAGGCGGTTTATACGCACTTCCTACTCTTGATGTGAACACACTTAGAGACACAAACGATACCTTGGTTATAAACAAGGATTGGCTTGCAAAGGTTAATAAACCAATGCCAAAGACAATTGATGAGTTTGTAGATGTGCTTACGGCTTTTAAGAACTCGGGGGACTTAAACGGCAACGGCAAGCAAGACGAAATACCTTTCGGCGTTCTCTATAATGACGGTAATCAGGGGGCTTACGGTCTTATGGGTTTCACAGGAATTCCAGCGCAAAACAGGAATGTAAGAATGGTTATGAAGAACAACGAACCTAAATATTTCCAAGCTATTGATGAATACAAAGAGTACCTTATCTTCCTTAATAAGCTTTACACAAGCGGTTTGATTGATAAAGAAATGTTCACAATGGATGCACCTGCTTATACAGCAAAATCACGTTCCAATCCTCCGGTTTATGGCGTTATGTCAACTTGGGATGCTTTAACCATAAACAATATTGTAACACCCAAAAATGATACAACCAAGGATGGCACTTATGTGTTCCTTGAGCCTATGAAAGGTCCATCAGGTGTTGAACCTAAGTGGGGAAAAAGAATCACACCTTACAATGGTAACTTAAGCTTTGCTATATCCTCAAAGACCAAGTATCCCGAAGAAATGGCTCGCTGGGCTGACCTCCAATACGATCCTGCAACAAGCCTTAAGAATTATGTAACCGTTTCTGATGATTATACCAAACATGAGGGCGGAAACAAATATTCGAGAGTTAAAGATGCGGACGGCAAGTTCCTTCTTTCAACAAAGGCTTTCGATATTTCAAAGGTTGTTCCTAGACAATTTGCTGTAGCTTGGATAAAGAAGGGTGCTTATGAGTGGACAGATGCTGTTGTTTCTGCTCAGGATAAGCTTTATGTAGATAAACTCTACGCTCCATACATTGAGCAAAACTATGTAAACACTTATGTTATGACCTCTGTCGAAGAAAGCTCTCGTATGAGTTTCCTTCAAGCTGATATCTTCACCTATGCAGACCAAATGACAGCCGACTTTGTTACAAAGGGCAACATTGAAGCACGTTGGGGCGATTATATTAAACAACTCAAAAACTTAGGCTTAGACGAATATGAAAAAATTACAACAGAAATCCACAACAGGTCAAAGAAGTAAAATTTAAAAGCAGAGTAAACCAAGGGGTGTTGCGGATGTAACACCCCTTTAATTTTTATTGTTGGGTGGTGCCTTATGGCTAAGAAGAATGATTTGTTTATAAAATTCCTTATAACATACTCGTCGCTTGTTATTGTGCCGACGATTATTTTTGTTGTGTTTATTAACAGCTTTCTGCTTAGAACTATAAAAAACCAATATGCCGAAAAATCTCTGCAATCCCTGAACCAGATTATGAGCAACTCCGACAACCATATGAACCAACTTTACTCAATACAACAACACATCCTGCTTAATAACGAAATCAAGGTAACCTTTGACTTGAATGATATTAACATTTCCAAGGGAATAATTAGCGAATTAAGTAAATATAAGTCGTCTAACAACTTCATTTCTGAGATGGCACTGTATTTTTATGAAGATAACTATGTGTACACAGCAAACAGCACCTATACACTAGATGCGTTTGTGAAAAAAATGAATGCTGATAGACCTGTAGACGGGCAAGACTTTTTTGCATACATACGCACATTAAAAGGGATAACCATGAGTACGGAAAAAAACATGGTAACCATAGCATACCCTATAATACTGCGTGGTGTAAAAGCCTGTACACTGTTTTATGTAGATTCTGAATATCTCTATGAACACAAGGATAGCGCTTCAACCTATTTGATACTCAACAACGATAACACAATCGTTGGAGGTTCAAATATACAATTTGAGCTTGATGATGATATAATGCAACAAATTAGAAACATATGCGATAGCGGGAATTTGTTTGGAGAGATACGCTCAAAGGACGCTGGTCTTCTCTTTGTAACCTCCGTAAAATCACCCGACACTTTGCTCACATTCGTCTATGTAACTCCAACGGATAAGGTATATGGGCGAGCTTCAAGGATTGAGCTGTACTTTTTTATTGTACTTTTTGTTGTTTTCTTGATAAGTATAGTTAATGTCTGGATGGCGTTTAAGCTTAACTATACTCCGATAAATCGAAAGCTTTTATCTCTTATATCACTAAATAAGGAAATTTCAGGTGAGCGTTTTATGAAGCGTCTTGCAAGCGGCGACATCAACGAAGATCATGAATTTGAGCGCGGACTTAGTGAATTTAATCTCCCCCTTCTAAAAAAGAAACTATACTACGCACTCATCGTTTCAACAAAAGAGACGGACAATCATTTACAGATTAAGAACGAAACTGCACGCCAAGTTAACGGATATTGGCTTGGAGATTTTGAGCGTAACCAATTCACCTTCATCTGTTCGACGGATGATGCGGATAAAATACATTCAGACGCTGAAGATATATTTGCATACCTTAAGAAAAATCTTGAGTTCAATATAAATGTAGCTATAAGTATGCCCGTTGAACATTTTTGTATGATACCCAAATGTATTATGGAAGCCTCAATGGCTATAGATTACCGCTATATCTACGGTTATAACTGTGTTATAGATTCTGCACGAATAGCGTTTAACCAAAGCCTTCCTTCGGATAACTTTAATAAAGTTTTTGACAAGCTTGTATACCAGATAAAAAGCAGTGACCCCCATGCCGTGGAATCAACTATGAATGATTTACTCAAAAATATAAAGGCCTCCGGCATATCATTGCATTATGCCAAAAGCCTT
>CAYPQA010000096.1:0-11159 GCA_964412725.1 uncultured Eubacteriales bacterium | reverse complement strand
GACCCTGCCGATAATCCGGTTATTATAAAAAACCTCAAAGAAATTATAAACGCAAACATACCCATATTTGGTATATGTCTTGGACACCAGCTTTTGGCGCTTGCGAACGAGTTTAGGACGCACAAGCTAAAATACGGACACCGCGGAGCAAACCAACCGGTTAAGGATTTAATCACAGGAAGTGTCTATATAACAAGTCAAAACCATGGATACGCAGTAATGTCAGACAGTATTGATAATTCAGTTGCAGACGAATGGTTTATAAATGTAAACGATAGGACTTGCGAGGGTATCAAATATAAAAATGCTCCTGTTATGTCAGTTCAATTTCACCCCGAAGCCTGTGCAGGGCCGCTTGATACCGCTTTTCTGTTTGATAAGTTTATAGATAGTATGGAGGAATATAAGAATGCCATTAGATAAAAGTATAAAAAAAGTATTGGTAATTGGGTCGGGGCCTATAGTCATAGGTCAAGCCGCAGAATTTGACTACGCGGGAACACAGGCCTGCCGCGTGCTTAAAGAGGACGGAATTGAAATTGTACTTGCAAATTCCAATCCCGCAACTATTATGACAGACAAAAACATCGCAGACAAAATATATATTGAACCGCTTACCTTAACAACAATTAAGAGGATTATAGAAAAAGAACGCCCCGACAGTATTTTATCAGGGCTTGGGGGTCAAACAGGCCTTACGCTCTGCATGCAGTTAGCTCGTGACGGTTTTCTTGAAGCACACAATGTGCGACTTCTTGGAAGTTCGCCTGAAACGATAGATAAAGCAGAGGACAGACAAATATTCAAGGACACTATGCAAGAAATAGGTCAGCCTGTTATTCCTTCTGTCATTGCAACGGAACTGTCTGCAGCTGTCAAATTTGCGGATGAAAACGGTTATCCCGTCATTATCCGCCCTGCATTTACGCTTGGAGGAAGTGGCGGCGGCATTGCGAATAATGAAAATGAATTATGTGAAATTGCAGGAAACGGGTTATTGCTTTCCCCAATTCATCAGATACTTGTAGAGAAATCTATTGCAGGATGGAAAGAAATTGAGTTTGAAGTTATGCGAGACAAGTCTGGAAATGTTATCACCGTTTGCTCTATGGAAAACTTTGATCCCGTTGGTGTGCATACCGGAGACAGTATTGTTATTGCTCCGGCTGTGACGCTTTCCGACAAGGAATATCAAATGCTTAGGTCAGCGGCTCTTAATATTATAACGGCTCTTGGCGTTGAAGGCGGCTGTAACTGCCAGTTTGCATTACATCCTCACAGCTTTGAGTATGCTGTGATTGAGGTTAATCCAAGAGTATCACGCTCATCCGCACTCGCGTCAAAAGCAACGGGATATCCAATTGCAAAGGTTGCAACAAAAATTGCGATTGGCTATACCTTAGATGAAATTGTGAATGCAGTAACAGGCACTACCTTCGCGGCTTTTGAGCCTACGCTTGACTATGTTGCGGTCAAATTTCCAAAGTGGCCGTTTGACAAATTTGTTTACGCGAAAAAAGAATTGGGTACACAGATGAAAGCCACAGGAGAGGTTATGGCTATTGCCGACACTTTTGAGGATGCTCTTTTAAAGGCTGTAAGGGGTGCTGAAATAGGGCTTGATAATTTGAGCCTTCCGCGTCTTAAAAAGAAAACAAATTTAGAACTTAAGATACTTCTTAATACTGTGACTGATCATCGTTTGTTTTTGGTTTACGAAGCAATCACAAGAGATATGAGTATTGACGAAATCCATATGATAACCAAGATAGACCGCTGGTTTCTATATTGTTTAAAAAATATTGCAGATAACAAACTCACAAAAAAACCGCTCTCGTATAAGATGGTTGACACTTGCGGCGGTGAATTTGAAGCAAAAACACCATATTTTTACTCCATACAAAACAGCACGGAAAATGAAGCTCTGCCTTTTATAGAACGCAGCGTAAAGGAACGAATCGTTGTTTTGGGGAGCGGACCAATACGTATAGGGCAAGGCATCGAATTTGATTATGCTTGTGTTCACTGTGTTTGGTCGCTTAAAAAGATGGGCTATGAGGTTATCGTAATAAATAACAACCCGGAAACTGTGTCCACGGATTTTGATACTGCTGACAGACTTTACTTTGAGCCGCTTTGTATAGACGATGTAATGAGCGTTATTGAGATTGAAAAGCCGATTGGTGTAATCGTAGCTTTCGGTGGCGGCACAGCTATAAAACTTACTCAAAAGCTTCAGGAGCGTGGCGTAACCATAATAGGTACTTCTGCGGACAGCATTGATATGTGCGAGGATAGAAAACGCTTTGATGATTTACTTGAGAATCTGAGCATAAAACGCCCCAAAGGTTGTGGCGTATTGACAGAGGAGGAGGCCCTTAAAGCGGCAGATGAGCTTGGGTATCCCGTGTTGTTACGTCCGTCTTATGTGCTTGGCGGTCAAAATATGATTATTGCTTTCTCGCCAGATGACATTAAGGAATACATGGAAATCATCTTACGTCAAAAGCAGGATAATCCTGTTCTGATTGACAAGTATTTATCAGGCCGTGAGATTGAGGTTGACGCAATTTGTGACGGAAACCCTTCTCTTGGCGGCGGAGGTGATGTTTTAATCCCTGGTATTATGGAGCACATTGAGCGTACAGGTATACATTCAGGTGACAGTATAGCTGTGTATCCCGCAACGCATATAGATGATGAACTTACAGAAAGGATATTTGATGTAACTAAAAAACTTTGCATGGCTTTAAACGTCAAGGGACTTGTGAACATACAGTATGTGCTATATGACGATGAAATTTATGTAATTGAAGTAAACCCACGTGCGTCAAGAACTGTGCCTTATATTAGCAAGGTAACAGGCGTTCCTATGTGTGAACTAGCAACAAGAGTTAGTGTCGGAGAAAAGCTTAAGAGCTTGGGTTATGCGTCTGGCGTTGCGAAGATACCGCCGTATGTTGCGGTTAAAGTACCCGTGTTCTCTTTTGAAAAGCTTACAGATTTGGACACGCATTTGGGGCCTGAGATGAAATCTACGGGTGAGGTTCTAGGTCTTGGCAAGAATATTGAAGAGGCATTGTATAAGGGACTTGTTGCAGCAGGATATAAGATGCACAGAAGCGGCGGAGTTTTTATCACCGTGCGCGACAGTGACAAAGCCGAAGTCTGTGATATTGCAAAGAAGTATTTGAGTCTTGGATTTAAGCTGTACGCTACAAGCGGCACGGCCGAAGTGCTTAAAAAAGACGGGCTTCCGGTTGAAACAGTAAACAAGATACATGAGTGCGATAAAGACAACACCGCAACAATTCTGGAAAGCGGAAAAATAAGCTATATCATATCCACATCAGCCAAAGGCAGAAATCCAGCCAAAGATGACGTGAAAATCCGCCGAAAGGCTTGCTTATTGGGCATTCCTTGTCTTACCTCGATAGATACGGCCAGTGCACTTGCTGATAGCCTTTTGTCGGGATACAGTGAAATCAACACAGAACTTATAGACATAAACCATTTAAGGAGTGAGCGTATGGAACTTAAGTTTACAAAGATGCAAGGCTGCGGTAATGATTACATCTATATCAACTGCTTTGATAACGCGGCTACAAACGGTATGGAAATTAACTCACCCGAATCCCTGTCTGTGCTTTTATCCGATAGGCATTTCGGTGTGGGCGGTGATGGCATTGTGCTTATACTACCCTCCGAGGTTGCTGATGCAAAGATGAGAATGTTCAACCTTGACGGCAGTGAGGGAAAAATGTGCGGAAACGCTATACGTTGCATTGCTAAGTATCTTTATGACAACGGTATAGTCCGTAAAGTGCAAATGACAATAGAAACGCTTTCAGGGATTAAGGAGTTATATTTATCCACACAAAACGGGACTGTTTCATCTGTAAAGGTGAATATGGGCAAAGCGGAGCTTGCACCGGAAAAAATCCCTGTGGTTTTGCAGGGTGAGAGCATAATAAACAAAGAAGTAACTATTGACGGTAAAGAATACGCGATTACTTGCGTGTCTATGGGTAACCCTCACGCTGTTGTATTCTGTGATGATAAACAGGGTGGAATTGATTTAGATAATCTGAATATAGCAGATATAGGGCCGTCTTTTGAAAACAATCCGATTTTCCCAGAAAGAGTGAACACCGAGTTTGTCAAGGTTGTGAGCAGAAACAGCTTGAAAATGCGTGTATGGGAGCGCGGAAGCGGTGAAACCCTTGCTTGCGGGACAGGTGCTTGCGCTTCGGCAGTGGCCGCGGTACTCTGCGGTTATTGCGATAAAGACACGGATATTAAGGTTGGCTTACTTGGCGGAGAGCTTGTTATACGTTACACGGATGACGCTGTGTATATGACGGGCGCATGCAAAAAGGTATTTGACGGGGCGGTGGAGATATGAGTGAGCTTGTTTTGGTGCTTGACTTTGGAGGGCAATATAAGGAACTTATAGCAAGAACAGTAAGAGGATTGAATGTTTATTCCGAGATAAAGTCCGGAATGTTACCCGCATCTGAAATAAAGAAACTATCTCCTATAGGGATAATTTTAACAGGGGGGCCGAACAGCGTTTATCTTGATAGCTCTCCCAAATGCGACCCTGATACTTTTGAGCTTGGTATCCCGATTTTGGGGATTTGTTATGGGATGCAGTTGATGTGCCATATGCTTGGCGGTAGTGTTGAACCTTGCAAAGTCAGCGAATACGGCAAGATAAAGACAAATTTTGATATGACGGCGGATTTGTTTTCACAGGTAAAACAAAACTCGTCTGTGCTTATGAGCCATACGGATGGTGTAGTCCAGTTACCGCAAGGGTTTATCAGTACTGCACAAACGGATAACTGTGAATATGCAGCTGTTCAAAACAATGATAAAAAGTTATATGGAGTACAGTTTCATCCGGAGGTTGAGCATACAGACAGCGGAAAGCAAATTATCCGCAATTTTCTTTATGATATCTGCGGTGCTTCAGGCGACTATAAGCTTGATGATTATTTGGATATGCAAATAAAATTAATTAAAAACAAGGTTGGCAAGGAAAAAGTATTGCTCGGACTGTCCGGCGGAGTGGACAGCTCTGTTTGTGCGGCTTTGCTTTCAAAGGCAATACCGGGACAGCTTACTTGCATCTTTGTTGACCATGGTTTTATGCGCCAAAACGAGGGAGACGAAATTGAAAAGGCATTTTCTGACAAGAATATAAATTTCATAAGAGTTAATGCAGAGGAAAGGTTTTTGCTTAAAATAAAGGGCATTACAGACCCCGAGCAGAAGCGAAAGCTCATAGGAACGGAGTTTGTAAGGGTTTTTGAAGAGGAAGCTGCAAAGCAAGATAATATTAAATATTTGGCGCAGGGTACAATCTATCCGGACGTTATTGAATCTGGTGGAGAACTCGGAGCGGTGATTAAAAGCCATCATAACGTTGGCGGTCTGCCTGATAATCTTTCGTTTGACGAGGTTATTGAGCCATTGTCCGGATTATTTAAGGACGAGGTGCGTGTATTGGGAAAAAAACTTGGACTTCCAAAATCACTTGTAGAACGCCAGCCGTTTCCGGGGCCGGGGCTTGCAATTCGAATTATGGGCGAAGTAACAAAACACAAGCTTGACATACTTCGTTTTGCGGATCATATCCTTTGCAATGAGATAAAGCGGTGCAGAAAAAAACCGCAGCAATATTTTGCAGTGTTTACAGATGTTCGTTCGGTTGGCGTTAAGGGTGATAGTCGCACCTATGATTATGTAATTGCTATAAGAGCGGTAACCACCAGCGATTTTATGACTTGTGATTATGCTCCCCTATCACATAATCTTTTATCACGTATTTCTTCTCGTATTGTAAATGAAGTTAAGGAAATAAGCCGTGTTGTCTATGATATAACATCAAAGCCCCCGGCAACTGTCGAGTGGGAGTAAAAATACTAAAGAAAAGGAAAGGATAAAATGACAAAGTATATATTTGTTACGGGCGGTGTTGTTTCGGGACTGGGCAAAGGTATCACAGCAGCAAGTCTTGGACGACTTCTCAAACAAAGAGGGTTAAGGGTAGCAGCTCAAAAGCTTGACCCATATATGAATGTAGACCCGGGCACAATGAACCCGTTTCAGCACGGCGAGGTGTTTGTGACTGATGACGGGGCAGAGACAGACCTAGACCTCGGACATTATGAACGATTTATTGATGAGAATTTGACAAAGCTTTCTAACCTTACATCTGGTAAGGTCTATTACAATGTGCTTAGCCGTGAGCGCACGGGCGGCTATTTGGGTGAAACCGTGCAGGTTATACCGCACATTACTAATCAAATTAAGGATTTTATTTATGAAGGGGCAAGACTTAGCGGTGCCGATGTGCTTATTACGGAGATAGGCGGTACTACAGGAGACATTGAGAGCCAGCCGTTTTTAGAGACAATAAGGCAGATATCTCTTGAGGTGGGCGTTGGAAATTGCCTTTTTATTCACGTTACTTTAATCCCTTACCTGAAAGGTTCAGGTGAACATAAATCCAAACCCACACAGCACTCGGTTAAAGAGCTTCGCGCTATGGGTATTTCACCAAACATTATCATTGCCAGAGCTGACGAACCACTCAGCGAAGGTATAAGGGATAAGATATCTTTATTCTGCAATGTGAAGTCGGACTGCGTTATAGAGAATCTCACACTTTCTTCTATCTATGAAGCACCAATAATGCTTCACGAAAACGGTCTTGATGAAGTTGTATGCCGTGAGCTTTTGTTAGAGTCAAGAGGATGTGACCTCACTGAGTGGAAGAATTTGATAACGAAAATAGCACAGCCAAAAGCTACGGTTACTATAGCAATTGTAGGCAAGTATATTAAACTTCACGATGCTTATTTGTCTATTATTGAAAGCCTCAACCATGCAGGTTTCAGCACGGGGGCTGATGTTAAAATTAAGTGGATTGACAGCGAAGAAGTCACAGATAGGAATGTTGATGTACTACTTGAGGGTGTAAACGGGGTTATTATACCGGGGGGCTTTGGTGACCGCGGAGTGGAGGGCAAAATTACCGCTTGCCGTCATGCACGTGAGAATAATATTCCATACTTGGGCATCTGCCTTGGTATGCAGATTGCGGTGGTTGAATATGCGAGAAATGTATGCGGGCTTGAAGCCGCAAATTCGGGTGAATTTGACCAAAGCTCACCTCATCGTGTAATTGATATTATGGAGGAACAAATAGGTGTAACTCAAAAAGGTGCTACCATGCGTCTTGGAGCCTATCCCTGTAAGCTTACGCCGGGCACAAAGTTGTCGGCATTATATAATCCAAAAGAATATGCAGATTCTTATGAAATATCTGAACGTCATCGTCATAGATACGAATTTAACAACAAATATCGCGATTTAATGACCCAAAACGGACTTGTTATAAGCGGTGTGTCACCGGATGGTAGCTTGGTTGAGGCTGTGGAACTTAATGATAAGTCTTTCTTTGTAGGCGTTCAATTCCACCCCGAATTTAAGAGCCGACCGAATAAGCCGCACCCATTGTTTTTGGGTCTTTTGAAAGCCGCTCTTGAATAATTATTTATCGTTTATGGAGGTTATATATGAATATAAATCAAAACTATTTGAATTTGAAGGACAGTTACCTTTTTTCATTGATTTCAAAAAAGGTTACGGAATATAAATCCCAAAATCCGGAAAAAGAGGTTATACGTTTGGGTATTGGCGATGTTACTATACCCCTTGTTCCGGCTGTAATATCGGCTATGCAAAAAGCTGTATCGGAAATGGGTGAACGTGAAACCTTCCGCGGTTATGGTGAAGAACAAGGATATTCGTTTCTGCGTGAAGCGGTCTGTGGATATTATGCCAAAAAGGGCGTCACTCTTTCCGATACAGAGGTTTTCATAAGCGACGGCGCAAAAAGCGACCTCGGAAACATTCTTGATATCTTTGATGTGGATAACACCGTCCTTATTCCCGACCCTGTTTATCCCGTTTATGTTGACACAAACATAATGGCGGGACGTAAAATTATATATGCAAACGGCAATCCTGAAAACTCATTTTTGCCATTACCTGATGAAAACGTGAAGGCTGACATTATTTATCTCTGCTCACCAAACAATCCAACAGGAGCAGTTTACACAAAGGAGCAGCTTGCTTTATGGGTAGAATATGCTATTAAGAACAACGCTGTAATCTTGTTTGACAGTGCTTATGAGGTTTTTATTACTGATGACAGCTTGCCGACAAGTATTTATCAAATTGACGGTGCAAAGGAATGTGCCATTGAGTTTTGTTCTTTTTCTAAAACAGCAGGATTCACAGGCACGCGTTGCGGATACACTGTTGTACCAAACGAGCTTATCAGAAATAACACCTCTCTCAATAAGCTTTGGCTCAGACGTCAGACCACCAAGTTTAATGGTGTTCCGTATATTATCCAACGCGGTGCCCAAGCTGTGTTCACAGATGAGGGTTACAAGCAAATAAAAGAGAGCATTGACTATTACTTACAAAATGCACGTATTATCGCAAACACATTATCAGAACTCGGTATATGGTTTACAGGCGGCCAAAACTCACCATATATTTGGCTCAAATGTCCGAATGGGTTATCATCTTGGGAATACTTTGACGAGCTTTTAACTAAATACAATATCGTGGGCACGCCGGGTGCAGGTTTTGGCACAAACGGTGAAGGGTTTTTCCGATTGACAGCCTTCGGCGACAGAGACAATGTTAACCGTGCTATGCAAAGGCTAAAGAATTTATAAAAACAACCAAAATATATGGGGAACGGCAAAATTTGCCGTTCCCCATATATTTTGCACCCCTCACCAGTTAGCAAGGACATTGACAATAATATCTATCGCTTTTTCCTCTAATTGCTTACATATGGTCAACGCATCGGCAAGCTCTGAGCGTTTTTCTAATGACCATGCCTCAAACGGGTAACCGTTTTGTGTTGAAGCAACCATATCATTTGGTAGAACCGCACCTAAAGCAGAAACAATACCCGCATAAAGCTCAGCGACAGAGCGCATCTTTTCTGCATTCATCGTAGACAGATACTGCGATTTTTCTATCCAAAAGGCATGAGCAGCACGACGTGCATCAATCAGACGGCTTATAAGTATCAAACCGTTTCCGGTTGCTCCGTATTGTGTTATGGCCGCAAACCCGGCATCATCACGACGTAAGCCGTTTATAAGTATGTCGTATGCGGATAACCCGAACATATAATTGTCGTTGTGTTTTGGCTTGGCTGTATAGAACTCTTTGGCGGTTTCCAATGAGGCCCTCAGAGCTTCATCCCGTGGAATTGGAGTTGTACGTTCGCTAATAAAATATGTCAAGCGTGGATCTGCTCCCGGATAACTTTCAGCCAAAAAATAATTATTATCAGTGAATATATCCTTTTTATCAGGTTTGAGATAGTCAAAATAACTACGACCATAAAATAACCCGTCACCGGTATACCCGCAAAGCACTCCCCATTCCATCTCAACTCTAGGTTGAATTAACATGACTGGTTTTCCATGACGAATGCTTTCTTTTACCTTTGCATCTAACTCTTCGGGAGCAAAAAAGCCGCGTTGGATTCCGACTGCGCGTTCCAGTGCAATAGCCGGGTCGTATGCAATTTGAAGCATTGAAGCGGAAGGGCACCAATTCTGCGTCATGGAAAAGTAATAACAAGCACCTGAAAAACCCATGATTTCCGGATAAGTTATATTTATCCCAATCGCATCTAACAACAGCTTTATCGAACCCGCCCAAGTGCAATCTTGCGACTGGCCCCATTCAATCGTTGGAAGTTCGTCAATGTAATGCCCACCAAGATGCGGCTTTACCGAATATGTTTCCGGAATAAATAATGAATCAATTGAAACGCCTAAAAGCTTAGAAATTGCTGGCAACAAAGCGGTTTCCGGTAGATTTTTCCCGGTTTCCCATTTGGAAATAGCTTGCGGTGAAACATCAAGAAGTTCGGCGAACCTTTCGCCGGTAAAGCCGCATTCTTTTCTTAAAGTTGCAATACGCTCACCAAATTTTTTTGTGTCAATCATACTTTCATCTCCTTGGTCTTAGTTTATTTTTATTTTACCAAGGTTTTCATTAAAACTCCATACAACATAATTTAAGCACTTATCAACCTTAGGTTGATAAGTCAGTTTAGCACTTGCGTGCCATTTAGGCATACGGCTCACAAAACTTCCTAATCTCGTGTCAAAAATCCTGGAATATTCGTGGCAAATCTTATCGTTCGCGAGTATAAAACAAAGCTAAAAAATGGATACCTTTTATTAAGCTATTTCTACGATATCAAGACAGCAGCTAAATGTTAAACAGCCCGCCCAATAAGTACAATTATTTGGCGGGCTGTTTTTGCTATAAATATTACCCTATACTATAATACATAGTAATCTGTATCCTTTATTTCAAATGTTTCCTATAAACGTTCTCCTTTACTGATTTTCAAAAATAATTCAGCGACTTTTGTATTATCTTTATTGCCGCTTGGGGTCTTGTCATAAAGCTGACGAAATCTCATTATAAAGTTTTCAAGGATACGAATATCATCACAAAAACTAAATTTGCTCTCACAAGTTAAATCATCCACGGTTATAGTCATTACCCACGCATTATCCTTGCACCAAATTGTTCTGTCGTTTGAGTTTTCTAAATTGTGCAGGATAATTCTATACCGATTATCTCTAAGCAACAGTTCTGCTGTATCCTTAAAATGCCTAAGATATTGCTGTCTGCTCATCTTAACAAGCCTGCCGCATATTGTTGTTAAGGAATAATTAATTGTGGTGTCATAAATTAATAAAGACAGCAACTCATCAAGACTATAATAAAACCCGCTGATGGAGTCCGTAGTACTGTTTTCTACTATAGAACGAAGTAAATCGTTGTATTCAAAACAACGTTTCTTTTGCGTGTCGGAAAGTTGATTTTCATCCATTATTTCTGTCAACAAATCCCTACTCATCGTCATACTGCTTAATACTTTAGATGAGCAAAAATAATCATCGTTTCTTAACACCGAACTTTCGAAAACACTTCCAACCGACGTTAGCTTCTCAGAATTATTAGTAGAAAGAACATATGAAGATGCTTCTTTCAAATGCTCTAACAGCTTGCCTTGCGCATGAATCAAA